>CAKZRW010000079.1 GCA_937148845.1 uncultured Actinomycetes bacterium
TCCTGGGAGACGACATCCTCGAGCGACCGCCCGTGGCTGCCTACGTCCCCAAGACCATCACTCTGGAACCACGTCAAGGCAACCGCCCTCCCCGCATCCTGGAGACATCGGCGGGACTGATCAACTCCGTGGGTCTGCCCAATGAAGGCTTGGACGCCTTCCTTGAACGTCGCCTGCCTCGTCTTCTTGAGCTGCCTTGTCCGATTATCCTCAGCATCGGCGGCTTCTCGGTCGGCGAATACGAGGTCCTGGCTGGCAGGCTGCGTGACAGTCTAGACGCTTGGGCGGGGGGGAGGAGCAAGCTGGGCTCTGGGGAGCCGGGGTCTGGCCAGGCCGGGAAGCCAGGTCAGGCGTCCGCCCGGGTCACCCCTAGCGAGTCGGAGCCTGCCTGGTTGTCCCGAGTGGGGCTGGAGCTCAACATATCGTGCCCTAATGTCCGCACTGGGTGCATCTCCATCGGCACCGACCCTGAAGGGACAGCCGAGGTCGTGGCGGCTGTGCGCAAGGTGTGGCCGGGGCTTCTTGTGGCGAAGCTGACCCCCAATGTGACCGATATCGCGGCCGTGGGCCGTGCCGCAGATGAGGCGGGGGCCGATGCTATAGCCGCAGTCAACACGTTCAAGGGTCTAGTGATCGACCGGCTGACCCTCAGGCCCTATCTTGGTAATGTCAGCGGGGGGCTATCGGGCCCGGCCATCAAACCGCTCGCTCTGCGGGCGGTCTATGAGCTCTACCAGGCCGTCAACCGGCCGGTGATTGGTATGGGTGGGGTATGTGAGCTCCAAGACGTACTTGATTTCCTCGCTTGCGGAGCTCAAGTGGTGGCTGTTGGGTCGGCTGGGTTCCGAGAGCCCTTGCTGGCGACCCGGCTTGCGGAGGCTTTGCAAGAGGAGCTGGCAAAGCGGCAGTTGACGCTAGCTGAGTTGACGGGATGCGCGCATCGGTGAGCTCTCAGAACACTCGGGTCGGGGTGGGCTAATTAGGTCCCCACCTCACGCCCGGGGATGGGTCGCCCCGCGCGGCCAAAGACCAAGCGGCCAAAGATAGTGAAGCTCACGTAGACGTTGAAACTGGCGGCGAAAAACCGGGCAAGACTGTTATTGCGCACGGGAAGGGCACGTGTATAATGGCCGCCATGAGCCAGTCCGCCAATCCACTACCGCAGACACCAGAGCGAAGCCGCCAACAGCGGTTGGAGGCTCTCCGTAAGGCGAACGATATCCGGTCGGAGCGGGCCAAACTCAAGGAACGTCTCCGACGGGGGGAGATAACCATAATCGAGGTGCTGAGCGATCCACCTCCTTGCGTATCGACGGCGAAAGTCCTTGATCTTATCCTGGCTGTGCCCAAGTTCGGCCGGGTGAAGGCCAATCGGCTTCTGGAGCGGTGCCGGGTGAGCTCGTCCAAGACAGTGAGCGGATTGACTCCGCGGCAGCGCAAAGAGCTGCTCGACATGCTCAGCAACTGACCCTTGCTCCTGGCAGGTAGCGTATCTCCAGGATCATCGTCATCTCAGGACCATCTGGGGTAGGGAAAGGCACGCTGATCCGGCGCGTGCTGGAGACCGAACCGGGGTTGGTCTTGTCGGTCTCGGCGACCACTCGGCCTCGGCGGGAGGGAGAGGTGGAAGGCCGCGACTACTTCTTCCTGAGTCCCGAGGAGTTCCTGCGTCTTGCGGCGCAGAATGAATTCTTGGAATGGGCGGAATACGCTGGGTACCTCTATGGGACTCCTAAGCGCAAGGTCGAGGAAGAGTTGGCCGCCGGGCGCGACGTCATCCTGGAGATCGAACTAGAAGGGGCCCGGGAGGTAGCCGAGAGGTGCCCAGGTGCCCTCTTGGTGTTCATCATGCCTCCTTCTCTGGCGGAGCTGCGACGGAGGCTGGTGGGTCGCGGGACCGAGACCGCTACTTCGCTCAGACGGCGATTGGCCCGGGCCAGAGAGGAAATCGCCGCCGTGCGGGGGGGTAACTGGCAGGCACCGCGGCAGTTCGACTATGTTATAGTGAACGATAATGTCGAGAGGGCTAGTACAGAACTGGCCGAAGTCATCAGACGGAACAGAAAGCACCATGGACAAACCGACGATCGATGAAATCCTAGCCGGACTTTCCCGGTCTCGCGAAGAAGGGACTGAGGAGCCCAACCGATATACGGCTGTGATGGTAACAGCCAAACGGGCGCGTCAGATCAACAGCTATTACCACAGCCTCGGTGACGGGGCTGGACTGGATGTCTTCGCTGCTCCGCCGGTCACCGGGTTCTCCCGCAATTACCTAAGCATCGCCCTTGCTGAAGCCGCTAGGGGCGAAATCAAGTACAGGTTGCGCAGCGCTCGTCAGTAAGGTGCGGTAGAGGGCTCGCCATGGCCGATACGCCCGTAGTTCTCCTGGGAGTCACGGGTGGCATCGCCGCGTACAAGGCTGCCGAGCTGTTGCGTGGCCTCCAGAAGGCCGGCATGGATGTACGGGTGGTCATGACCCGGGCTGCTACCCGTTTCGTGGGGCCTTGGACCTTCGAGACTCTCTCTATGCACCCGGTGCGTCTCGACGAGATAAGCGAGATCCGCTCCGATTCTCGCATCACCCACGTCGAAGACAGCAAAGAGGCCGACATCATGGTTATCGCACCGGCGACGGCCAACACGATAGCCAAGATGGCTAACGGCATCGCCGACAATCTGCTCACCTCCATGTACTTGGCGTTCGGTAAGACGGTGGTGGTCGCTCCGGCTATGAACACCCAGATGTGGGAACACCCGGCCACACAGCGCAACGTAGCTGCCCTGCGGGAGCACGGAGTGTTCGTGGTGGAGCCCGGGGCGGGCGAGCTGGCCTGCGGCGATTTCGGGTCGGGGCGTATGGCGGACCCGGCGAGCATAGTGGCAGAGGTCAAGCTACGCTTGCAAGTCCAACGAAAACGGGATCTCAGGGGCATGCGTGTCATCATCACGGCTGGGGGCACGCGAGAGCCCATCGACGCGGTTCGTTTCATAGGCAATCGCAGTTCGGGGAAGATGGGTTTTGCGTTGGCGAGGGCGGCCTTTGACCGCGGGGCGCAAGTGGAGCTGATACAAGCCAACGTCGATTTGCCTCCCGTCCCCGGGGTGCGGCAGACCGAGACGCCTACAGCCAGTCAGATGCATGCCGAGGTCATGAAGCGGCTTCCTAGCGCTGACATCCTGATCATGGCTGCGGCTGTCGCCGACTATCGGGTAGCCGAAGGACCGGCTGGCGGGAAAGTGGGCAAGGGCAGGAGCGACTGGCGGATCAATCTGGAGGCCACCAAGGACATCCTGTGTGACGTAGCCAGCCAGCGGAGCGGGCAGTATGTCGTGGGCTTTGCTGCTGAGTACGGCCTCGAAGGTCTGGAGCGCGCCCGAGCCAAGATGGAGCGCAAGCGACTGGACATGCTTGTGTTCAACGACATCTCGCGGCCCGACATAGGTTTTGAGAGCGACTATAACGAAGTACGTATTCTCACCCGTGACAAAGAGGTCCAGGTCGACAAGGCGCCCAAGGAGACCATCGCCGAGATCATACTGGACCACATAGCCGAAGCTGTCCGCTCCCGCCGTGGCGAGGCCAGCGCGACGGCCTGAGATCGGTAGACCTTTTCGCCGACCGGGCGACTTCCTTGCTTGATGAGAGAGGAGCGGCAAGAGTGGCGCTCCTCCTCTGGCTCTTCTGCGGTTCGGGTCTTGGGCGCCGGCCTTCGGCGGCGCCCAAGACCGGGCAGGATCTAGGCGTACGGTATGGGCTCGAACTTCTTCTGGATGGGCATCTTGGGATCCTGGCCGTAACAGATGTACATGTCGTACTTGAAGCGCGGATCCTCCGAACGGCCCCATTGCCCGCCGGCGATCTTGATCTTAAAGACGTTAGGCACCGGCCGCACGGTCCCGGCAGCTACGGGCAAGTTGAAGTCTACCGGACCGTTGATCCCTTCGAACTTGGTGGTCTTGATGGCCTGGATGTACAGCTCCTTGTTGTCGATATCAGTGACGCGTTTCAACACGTCGACGGCCCATTCATACTTGCCCAACTGGCCGAGAGTCTGCGTCCACTGCTCGCCGGTCTCCTCAGTATAGGAGGCCGCATACTCCTCGCAGGTCTGCCCGGTGAGGTAGCTCTTGTAGGGGAACTTCGGGTGCCACACCATGTGGTCGGAGAGCCCGATGCCGATGTCGCCGACGGCCTCGATGCTCTTGTGGAACAGTAGGGCCTTGCTCATGCTGAAGATCTTCGGCCTGTAGCCCTGCTGCATACACTGCTTCCAGAAAGTGGTGAAATCGGGGGGAGTCTGGTTGCCGGTGCAGATCTCGCAACCCTCTTTCTTGAACAAGCTGATTTGCTGGGTGAAGTCTTCCGAAGGCGGCTGGTACATGTCGGGTTTGGCCGCGGTGACATACCCACCCTTAACTAGATAGGGTTCCATGCCGGTCTGCGGATTGAACCAAGCTTGACCGTCGGCGTCGTTGGGGAAGAGGTAGGCCACCCTCTTGTTGGTCTCGATCTGATCCCACATACCGATGCGGCACTCGGCGGCGTCCTCCACGCCAAAGTGGTACATCCAGGTCCAAGTGAACGGCTTGTCGGGAGTGGCGCCGCGGCCAAAGTAGAAGGGCTGCCAAGGGACGAAATTGGCCAAGAGGGGGACCCCGTTGGCTTCACACTGGTCGGCCGCCGGGTTGACCGTGTCAGGGCTCGAGGAAGCCACCATCATGTCGACCTTCTCGTTGAAAAGGAGGTCCTGGGTGACTTCGGCTGCACGGTTAGGGCTGGACTGCGTGTCGAGCTGGATGATGGTGATGGGGTGCTTCTTGCCGTCGCCGCAGACGACCCCGTCGCCGACAGCCTTCAGCACGTAGCTGACGATCCACTTGTCGGGACCGCCGAATGAGGCTAGGGCGCCCGTGATGGGCGAGACGGCGCCGATCTTGATGACACGGCCCATCTCCACACCGGTAGAAACGGTGGTCGAGGCCCCGGTGGTCGGAGTGGCACCCGAGGTGCTGGTCGTGGCCGCGGCAGTGGTAGTGGTCGTCTCTTCCTGACCGCACGCAGAGACCAGGGCACCCAGGCCGGCACCCGCGCCGATGGTGGCCCCGGTCAGCCCGGCGATCTTGAGGAATTCACGGCGGCTCACAGGTTTGTCTGGGAACAGGTCTGGCATCTTGCCCCCTCCAGATGGGATTGAAACACGATTCCATATTTATCATACCGGGTGACGGGAAACAAGGCTGATTCGAAACTGCATTCCGCCCAGGTCTGAGCTCTCCCCATCACGGAGGGGGAGAAGAGAGAAGCCCGCCGTTTTGCGGCGGGCTTCCTGCTAGAGATTCCTGAAGGCAATCTTGCGTCTATTCTAGGCGGTCTCCCGCATGGCCTGGATCTCTATGGAGTTCTTGATCTGCTCCAGGGCCTTGGCCTCGATCTGCCGGATGCGTTCGCGGCTCACATTGAAGCGGGAACTGACCTCGGCCAAGGTACGAGGATGCTCTCCCTTGAGACCGAAGCGAAGTTCGATGACTTTCCGCTCCCTCTCGTCCATGGACTTGAGGACCCGGTCCAGACTCTCCTTGGCGATGATGGCTGCCACTACCTCCGCGGGGTCAGGCGTGTTGGCATTCTCGATGAAGTCGCCGAGCTCGGCGTCTTCTTCGTCGCCGATAGGTGTCTCCAGAGAGGTAGTGCGTTGAGCGATCTTGCGCATCTCTTGGACTTCCTGAGGCTCGATGCCCAGCTCGGAGGCCAGCTCCTCATCGGTAGGTTCCCGCCCGGTCTCCTGCAGCAGTCTCCGCTCGGTGCGTACCATCTTGTTGATCTTCTCTATCATATGGACCGGGATACGGATGTTGCGGTCCTGGTTGGCGATAGCGCGAGTGATGGCCTGCCGGATCCACCAGGTAGCGTAGGTGGAGAACTTGTAGCCCTTACGGTAGTCGAACTTCTCGACCGCTCTGATCAGGCCGGTGTTGCCCTCCTGGATAAGGTCGAGAAGGTCCATGTCCTGCGTGTAGTAGTTCTTGGCGATAGAGATCACCAAGCGCAGGTTGGACTGGATCATGCGATCCTTGGCCTGCTTGTCTCCGGCCTCGATACGCTTGGCGAGATCGATCTCCTCCTCCTTGGTGAGCAGAGGTATCTCACCAGCTTCCTTGAGGTAGAGGCGGAGAGGATCGTGAGTGACGGTCTCGATGGAAAGGTCGAGGGCCGGGTCGGTGGGCTCCAAGATGCCCTGACTGACCGGGCTCTGCTCGTAAATCTCGATAGACTGGTCGAAGAGCTGCGAGTAGAGGTCCTCGATCTCCTCCATGGACATGTCGTATTCTTCGACCAGGGCCATGATCTCATCGCTGGTCACGTAACCGCGTTCCTGGCCCAGCTGGATGAGCTCCTGGACGTCCGCAATGGGGCGATTATCGATTGTGGGTATGTCGCTTTCTCTATGCACTTTTCTCTGCTATCCTAGCCAAAACCAAAGGTTTCCTACCTGGTACTAATCTGCGACGCAAACTCGAAAATTATACTCCGAAGACCCTCTCCCGTCAACGGGCAGCGAACTCTGTTGCTTTCTTCCAGTATACCGAACAAACGTTCGCACCGCAAACTTTTCTGTTTGAACTCATTTGGTGTCCTCCCCGCCCATGCCCATCACTCTTGTCATGCGTCCTCCTTGGAAACGGCTCCCCTCGGCGCCGGTCCGTCCTTGGTCCCCTGGCCTGAGGAGATTAGGTGACACCCGACCCTTACCCCGCAGCCGAAACAGCCGCCCCTGTCACGTTGACTCTTGACGCCGAGGGCGGAGACCGGGCTCCCGAGGAGGTGGTGGCCGGGGCCTTGTTGGCAGCCTCGCCCTCCCTGCGGGTGCTGCTTGTAGGACGCCCTGAGGCGGTGGGACCGTTCCTAGAAGGCAAAGACACCCGCTTTGTCGAGTTGGTTCCCAGCCGCTCGGTTATCGGACCAGACCTTGAGCCGGCGCTTGCCATCAAGAGCATGCTCGACTCCTCCATTGTGATCGGCGCGCGGACGGTGGCGGAGGGGAGGTCGCAAGGCTTTGTCTCCGCGGGGAGCACGGGGGCCATGGTGGCTGCCTCCCTTCTTGTCATAAGGAGGGCCGGCGGGATCCGGCGTCCGGCTATTGTGACGACTCTCCCCGGCGAGTCGGGTCCGGTCGTGCTTCTTGACGCAGGGGCCAATGCCGACTGTCGGCCGGAGCACCTGCTCGAGTTCGGCCTTTTGGGCACGGCTCTGTCGCGTTCGGTTCTGGGGATAGCTGAGCCGCGGGTCGGTCTTCTCAACATCGGCGAGGAGGAGGGGAAGGGCAGCGAGCTTGCTCGAGCAGCCTTCGGCTTGCTGAAGGAGTCAGGGTTGCCCTTCGTGGGCAACGTGGAGGGCCGGGACCTTCTTACCGGCTACTGTGATGTAGTGGTCACGGATGGGTTCACTGGCAACGTGACCCTAAAGCTTCTGGAGGGATGCGCAGCCTCGCTTTTCCGCCGTGTGCGGAAAGCGGCCGAGAGCAATCTGCGGGCGCGGTTAGGGGGCTTGCTCTTGAAGCCGGCGCTACGCGCTTTGCGCCGGGATCTCGATCCCGAGGCTTACGGCGGCACCTACCTGCTGGGGGTCAAAGGACTGGTCGTCATCTGTCACGGGAACTCCTCCCGGCAGGCGATCGCGAACGCGCTTCTCTTCGGAGCGGAAGCCCTTCGCAAAGGGGTGCTGGCGGCCGTGGATGAAGAGATCGCGCGACTCAAGGCCGCTTTCGACCCAAGAACCACTGCAGCAGGTTGACCGGCGCTGATACAATGGCCGCGCTGTCGGGGCTGCGCCCCACATCCTGACAAACGACTAGGGCAAGGAGCGACAGATGACCAAAGAAGAGATCCTAGCCAAACTGCGCGAGATCCTGGTGGATGCCCTCGGAGTGGAGCCTTCCGCTGTCACGATGGAAGCCTCCTTCCAAGAGGACCTCAACGCCGACAGCCTCGACCTGGTTGAGCTGATAATGGAGTTGGAGGACCAGTTCGGCATCAAGATCTCCGATGAGGAGGCACAGGCTCTCACCACTGTCGGCTCGGCCGTCGACTTCATCGCTGAGCGCATCTAGCCTCGTGAGGAGGGAAGGGAGGAGATGCTGAGGGTGGTGCTACCGCTCAAGGCGATCTCCTCGCGCTTCCGTAGGTCCAAGGTAACTTCCGGGCTCCGTGCATCGGAGCGAGCCGACTTGGCCCACCTGATCGAGGCCTTGCCCGCCGATCTCTATCGGCATGCCCTTACTCATTCGTCCTGGGTAGGAGTGCGTACAGGCTCGTACGAACGTCTCGAATTCCTGGGGGACAGTGTACTGGGGTTGGCCATCGCTTCGGCTCTTTACGACCGTTTTCCGGAGGGCGAAGAGGGCCGGCTGGCCCGCATGAAAGCCTACGTGGTGAGCCGGACCAGTTGCATCGAAGTGGCCCGCCGACTGGGAGTGGACAGCCGCATACTCGCCGATGCCCCCGCCTCGTTGGTGAGAAGGCAGGAAGTAGCTGCCAACCCCAGTATCCTAGGGAACGTTCTCGAAGCCTTGCTCGGGGCGGTCTATCTCGTTCACGGGTTCGAAGCCACCCGGGAGGCGGTAGTGGAAGCTTTCGCCGATCAGATAGAGCGGGCGGCCAGCTCCTGTGTCGACCCCAAGACCACGCTCCAAGAATGGTTGGCCGTGCGGGGCACCCAGCCCCAGTATCGCCTGGTGGCCGCCAGTGGTCCGGCACATGCCCGAGTGTTCACTTCGGAAGTGTTGGTGAACGGTAGCGTGAAAGGCAGCGGCACCGGCACCACCATCAAGATGAGCGAACAGGCGGCTGCCCAGCAGGCTTTGGAGTCGCTGGGAGCCCAGGAGGCAGCGGTGACCACTCAAGTAGCCGGGACCACGGAGGGTTCGACGACCACCGAGCCCCGCGCGGTCGGCAGGACCGCAGCGACCGACCCCGGCCGGAAGAGCACGTAAGGCCATGGCTCAGTTGCGCTCCCTTCGGCTGCGAGGCTTCAAAACCTTCGCCAAGCCCACTGAGCTGACCTTCGAAAAGGGTGTGACCGTCATCATAGGTCCCAACGGCAGCGGCAAGAGCAACCTAGCCGACGCCATTCTCTGGGTGCTCGGGGAGCAGAGCCCCTCAAGCCTTCGTGGGCGCAGTATGCAGGATGTGATTTTTTCGGGCTCCGATGGAAAGCGCCTGAGTTCCGCGGCCGAAGTGAGCTTGGTGTTCGACAACCAGTCGGGGCTTCTGCCAGTAGACGCCCAGGAAGTCGAGGTAGTCCGGCGTCTGGAGCGCGATGGGGGGTCCGAGTATCGTCTGAACGGCAGTAGTTGCCGGCTCCTCGATGTGCAGGACGTCATCGGAGCGCTGGGCTTGGGGCGGGAGATGCACAGCGTCGTCAGTCAGGGTAAGGTAGAGGCGCTACTCAGCTCTACGCCCGAAGCCCGCCGGGCCATGATCGAGGAAGCCTGTGGTCTGGGTCGGCTGAAAAAGAGGCGGGAAAGGGCGCAGGCGAAGTTGGAAAGGACCCGGCAGAACTTGCTCCGTGTAGCCGACCTGGAGCACGAGGTGCAAGCGACGCTGAGGCCGCTCCGCCAGCAAGCGGCGGCGGCTGAGCGCTACGCGCAGGTCAAAGAGGAATGGGCAGGAGCCAAGGCCAAAGTGCTCGTAAAGGCGCTCGTGGCCTTGCAGCGAGGGAGCCTCGAGGCGGAGGCCCAGAAGGGAATCCTCCAAGCTCGTAAGGCAGAGCTGGAACAGCAGCTCGAGCAACTGAGGCAGGAACGAGCAGCGGCCGAAGAGATCCTTTCTGCGGAGCTGGCTCGCCGGGACAGGCTGGTCGACTGGTCCCATGGCGTTCGCCTTCAGGTCGAGCAGCTCGAATCTAGGGTGGGTGTCCTTCGCCAGCGGCTGACCCGTCTGGAGGCAGAGAAGGAGCGAGCAGCGCGCCGAAGCGAGGTGGCCCGGGCGGAGGCGGCGGACTTGGAGAGGCGCCTCGCTGGCAGCGCTACGGCCGGCGCGGACCGCGGGCGGCTCGAGCGCGTCGCCGAGTGGCACTCGGCCTTGCGGTCTGCCCTAGAGGAGCAGCTACCTGCGTACCAGCTCGCCTCCAACGCAGAAGAGGAGCTGCGGGACGCGGTTTTCGAGCTGGAGGCCTCCCGGTCCCGTCTGGGGCAAGACCGAGATTTCCTGCGTCGAGAGTGGGAGGGGCGCACTCGCCTGGAGGAGGAGCTGAAGGCTCTGGTCCGGCAGGCAGAGGCCAAGGTAGGTGATCTCACCAGGGAAGCTCTGGGCAGGGAGGAAGCTGTGAAGGCGGCCTCCCGAGCCTTGCTGGAAACCCAGACCGGGCTGAAAGCTGCCGGCGGGAAGATGGAGGAGGCAAGAGCCGAGGAGAAGGACCGAGCCCGGGCTGTGGCCACCTCTGCCGAGCAGATATCGACTTTGGAGGCGAGATGCCGGGTCCTTAGGGACTTGCTCAGTCGCCGCGAAGGGGTCTCCTCAGCAGCGCGTCAACTTCTTGCCCGGTACCCGGGGTCAGCGCTGGTCATCGAGAGTCTCTGCGTGGAGCCCGGGTACGAGAAGGCGTTGGTAGCAGCCCTGGGCCCGTTGGCGCAGGCTGTGGTCTTGCCCGACGGCGAGGGTCTGGCGGCGGTCCTGGAGGGGCAGGGACCTCTCGAGGTGCTTCTTGCGGACTCAGTGGAGCCTGGCGGGCTGGGTCCCTGTGAGGCTGCGGGGTCAACTCCTGCCGGGCTGGCTGAACTCCCCGGGGGGAGTCTGGAACTGTGGTCGTTGGTAAGCGGCCCTCCGGGGGTACTGAGGGCGTTGCAGGTCTTGCTGCCGCCGACAGCTGTCCTTGCTGACCGGGAGAAGCTGAGGACTAGTGATTTGCAGCGGTCGCGGGAAGGGTGGTGCCTGGTCAGCCGCGGTGGCGAGATCGCCGTCAGGGGGGTGTACCTGGCCCGGCGTCAAGAGCTCGCTTCTGAGTCCTTGCTGCGGTGGCGCCGGGAGCTTGAAGCCCTTGAAGCCGACCTGGGTCGGCTCCGGGGGGAGCGTGCCCTAGCCGAACGCGATCTGGAGCGAGCAAGAAACGCAAGGAAGGCGGTCGAGGTAGAGTTACGGGCCGCCGAGCAGAGGCTGAGAGAGGCGGAGAGGGCTCTTGGAGTCTGCCAGAACGAGCGCGACCTCTGTACCCGCAGGCTGGAGGAGGCGCAAGCCCAGTTGACCGAGGGCCGCGAGCGCCTGGCGAGAGAGCGGGAGTTTCGGGCGAAACTGGGCGAGGATCTTGCGAAGTTGGAAGGGCTTTGGGCGGAGCAGGAGGCCAAGCTGGAAGCGGCACGAGCGGAGTTGCGTTCGCAACAAGCGCACGTACAAGGGCTGCGGGTGGCGGTCGGCCGGCTCGAGGCCAAGCGCAGCCAGGCCAATCTGCTGGAGGTGCGCTTGCGCGAGCGCTGCCGGGCTCAAGAGGCCGAAAAGGCCCGCTTGACCGAGCAGCACGCAGCGGTAAGCACCCAGTTGCGGGAGTGGCGGCGGCGGGAGACGCTCTTGGAGGCGGTGATCCCCGTCCTTGGTCAGTTGCTTGCGGTAGCCCAAGAGCTACACCGGAGGGCCCGTGATCACGTCGGCGTCCTTGACGAGCTGGTCAGGGAGGCGCAACAGGCCTTGCAAGAACGGGGTGAGACTATGCCTCGCTGGGGTGAGTTGGAGGCAGAGGTGCGCCGGGAACTGGAGGAGATCGTCGGCCAGGCCGGCCGGCTGGAGGTGGAGAGAGCGCGGTATGAAGATCGGCAACTTGCTCTGAGGGACGAGCTGGTCGAACTGTGTCAGCGTCACGCTGCTCCCCGCCTGGTAGAGCCGGAGGATGTGGCTGAGCAGGACGAGATCTTCCTGCAGGCTGCGCTCGAGCGCGCCGAAAGGCGGCTCGAGCGCCTCGGGCCGGTGAACCCCTTGGCCGAGGCTGAATGCGCGGAACTCGAGCAAAGAGCAGCTTTTCTAGCCGAACAGCGCCGGGATCTTGAGGCCTCGATCAGCGAGTTGGAGGGGGTCATCCGGGAGCTGGATGCTCATGTGGAGAGCACTTTTGCCGAGATGTTCGCAGCCGTCAGGGAGCATTTCGCTTCGACGGTCGCGACCGTGTTCCCCGGGGCTAGGGGCTCGCTGTCGCTGGTCGAGGTCAAACCGAGCGAGGCCGCCGAAGCCGCGGGGGAGGATTTGGGAGAAGAGAAGGAGCCGGACACCCCAGGGGAGGCTCCCGGGTCGGGAAAGCGCCAAGGGATCCAGCTTGAGATCAAGTTCCCCAACAAGGCTCCCCGGAGCCTGAGTCTGCTCTCTGGCGGCGAGAAAGCCATGGCGGCCATAGCCTTCTTGTTCGCACTGTTCTTGGCTCGTCCCTGTCCTTTTTACATCTTGGACGAAGTCGATGCCTCGCTGGATGACATCAACATACGACGCTTTCTGTCTCTGGTCCGACGGTATAAGGAAAGGACCCAGTTCATCATCATCACGCATCAGCGGCAGACTATGGAGGTCGCTGACACCCTCTACGGGGTGACGCTGGAGCGCGACGGCACCTCGCGGGTATTGTCTAGGAGGCTTACAGTGGCGAAAGGGGCTTGAACAGTGGCTCACGACTGGTCACAAGTGTTTCGGGGCATCTCCCCGGAAGCGGCCGCCTCAGCAAGAGTCGAAAGCCAGGCCGCGGAAGAGAAGCCGGGGGGGTGGCTCACCCAGCTACGTGAGGGCCTGGCCAAGAGCCGCCGGGCTCTCCAACAACAGTTCGCCTCCGTCCTCTTCGATCGCTTCGATGAGGAGCTGTGGGAAACGATAGAAGAGGCTCTCATCTATGCGGATGTCGGCGTGGAGACTACGGCTTCCATCGTCGCCAAACTGGAGGCCGAGGCCGATGCCGGGCTTATCAAAGACCGGAGTGGTCTGATAACCCGATTGCGCGAGATCACCGCCGCCCACTTCTGTCAAGACGACCCCCGCATCGACGTGGACCATCAACCAGCGGTCATCCTCATGGTAGGGGTCAACGGGACGGGAAAGACCACCACCATCGGCAAAATCGCTTGGCATCTCAAGGAACTGGGACGGGAGCCCTTGTTGGTCGCTGGAGATACCTTTCGCGCGGCCGCGGTGGAGCAACTGGTGGAGTGGGGGCGCCGGGTAGGTTGCGAGGTGGTGCATCAAGAACGGGGCGGCGACCCCGGAGCAGTGGTCTACGACGGCTTGGTAGCGGCGGAGGCTCGCAAGGCTGACGTGGTCATCATCGACACCGCTGGACGTCTTCACACTCAGGTGAATCTCATGAAGGAGCTGGAGAAGGTGGTGCGGGTCATCAAGAAACGTATGCCTGACGCCCCCCACGAGTGCCTTCTTACCATAGATGCCACCACAGGTCAGAACGGGCTCATCCAGGCCCGCATGTTCAAGGAGGCGGTGAATATCACCGGCGTGGTGCTCACCAAGATGGACGGGACTGCGAAGGGCGGCATCGCCTTGGCGGTGTCGCATGACCTGGGTGTGCCCATCAAACTCATCGGCACCGGAGAAAAACTCCAGAGCCTGCAGCCTTTCGACCCCTTGACCTTCGCTTCGCTCTTGTTCGACGAGACCTTGGGCCGGGTTTGACGGGACCGATAGCGGCGGGTAAACTCCGTCATCCGCGACAAGGGTGCGCGGAGGACACGACGGCCCGGTCGCAGCAAGATGTTGGATGGCCTATGTTCGATTCCCTTTCTGACAAGTTACAGGCGGCTTTCGAGGGTCTTCGCGGGCAGGGCAAGCTCACCGAAAAAGACGTGGAGCGAGCAGCCCGCGAGATCCGTCTGGCCTTGCTGGAGGCCGACGTCAACTACAAGGTAGTCAAGGAGTTCGTCGACAAGGTCAAGACCCGGGCTCTCGGCGCTGAGGTGCTGCAGAGCCTGACGCCGGCGCAACAGTTCGTCAAGATCGTCAATGAAGAGCTGACGGCTCTCATGGGTTCTGCCAGCACCAAGCTCACCTTCTCACCTCGTCCACCGACAGTCATCATGGTGGTGGGGTTGCAGGGCTCGGGTAAGACCACGGCCTGTGGCAAGCTGGCCAAGTTCCTCTTGGGCGAGGGCAAGAGTCCCGCCTTGGTAGCGGCCGACGTTTACCGTCCGGCCGCCATAGACCAACTGAAGACCTTGGGTGCTCAGGTAGGCGTCCCGGTGTACGACGAGGGTACGACAAGCGACCCCGTCGACATCGCCAAGCGGGGAGTGGAGTGGGCGCGCACCAAGGGGCGCGACGTGCTCATCATCGACACGGCGGGTCGCCTGCACATCGATGCCAAGCTCATGGACGAAGTCGCCCGCATGCGGAGCACGGTCAAGCCGCACAACATCCTACTGGTTCTTGATGCCATGACCGGGCAGGATGCGGTCAACGTCGCGCTGCAATTCCAGGAGAAGGTGCAGTTCGACGGAGTCATCCTCACTAAGATGGACGGTGATGCCCGCGGCGGTGCTGCTCTTTCCGTGCGGGCTGTCACTGGTAAGCCCATCAAATTCGCCAGCACAGGGGAGAAGCTTGACGGTTTCGAATACTTCCACCCTGACCGGGTGGCTTCGCGCATCCTGGGGATGGGCGACGTACTGACGCTCATCGAGAAGGTGGAACGGACGATAGATGAGAAGAAAGCCCGGGAGCTTGAGCAGAAGTTACGCAAGAGCAGTTTCACACTAGAAGACTTCTTGGAGCAGATACAGCAGGTGAGGCGGCTAGGCTCGCTGAGCAGTCTTCTGGGTATGATCCCTGGCCTGCCCGCGAACAAGCTGAAAGGACTGCAAGTCGACGACAGGGCCTTCGACCGCATACAGGCCATCATCTATTCTATGACCCCGGAGGAGCGGCGCCACCCAGACATCATAAACGGTAGCCGGCGTCGGCGGATAGCAGCAGGCTCGGGGTCGGACCTGCATGCCGTAAACCAATTGCTCAACCAGTTCAAACAAGTACAGAAGATGATGAAGCAGCTGGGTTCCGGCCGTGTGCCCAAGAACCCTCTGCAGATGTTCAGAAACCCTAGCTGAAGGGAGGAGGTGACGAATTGGCGACAGCTATCAGGCTTGCCCGTCGCGGAAGCAAGAAGAATCCAACCTATCGCATCGTGGTGGCAGATTCTCGTCGGGCTCGTGATGGCCGGTTCATTGAAAGCATCGGCTATTACAACCCCCAGGGCGACCCCTCGTTGATCGTGGTGGACGAAGAGAAGGCCAAGAAGTGGTTGGCCGTAGGGGCCCAACCCTCTGACACCGTGCGTAAACTCCTAGCTCTGAAAGGCATCCTTTAAGTGAAGCAGCTACTCGAGTTCTTGGCACGCTCCGTCGTCGACCATCCCGAGCAGGTGCAGGTGGAAGAGATCGTGTCGGGGGACCGGGTTTTGCTGCGGTTGATGGTGGCCAAGGAGGATCTGGGCAAGGTCATCGGCAAGCAGGGTCGCGTGGCTCGGGCCATCCGCACGGTGGTAAAAGCGAGTGCCATCAAAGACGGCAAGCAAGCCTCAGTGGAGATCGTGGACTAAGACCCTCGACTCGGGTATAGCGTGATGCGGTGACACGGCCGGAATGGATCGAGGTGGGGCGCATCTCGAGGCCCCACGGGGTACACGGAGAAGTAAGAGTCGTACCGAGCTCCGACAATCCGGACCGGTTCCTTCCTGGTTCGGTGCTCCATGCCCGACCCGCGCGCGGCGGGCTGGTCGGTGGTCGTGTACAACAGCATGTCGAGCTCACCGTCGTCAGCATACGGGGCGAGGAGAGCTACCCCATCCTTGCTTTTCGCGAGATCGCCGACCGGGACGCAGCCGAGAACTTCCGTGGGTTCGTGCTGGAGATCCGCTCCAGTGAGTTACCCGAGCTGGAGGAGGATGAATACTATCCCTTCGATCTGGTGGGGCTGGCAGTGCGCGATCGACAAGGCGCGGTGGTCGGCCAGGTAGTCGATGTGCTGGAGTCACCCGCCCACCCGCTTCTTGCCGTGCAGACGGGGGGCGGGGTGGAGTCCCTCGTTCCTTTCGTAGCTGCTGCTGTGCCCGAGGTGGTGCTGTCCGAAGGCTACCTGGTGATAGGCGATGGGTTCTTGGAGGGAGAGTCCGGGCCCAGCGTCGACTCCGGGGCGGCGGATGAGCCCGGGTGGACGGATCAGCGTCCGGAAGGAACCCCCACAGACAGCGAGGCATGAAGCAAGTCCACGTTTTCACCCTCGTTCCCGCTGCGTTCGACTGGTTCGTGCACCAGCATCCGGTGGCCACGGCCATCGAACGTGGAGCGCTCGCTCTCCATGTCCATGACCTGCGTGAGTATGGTCTTCCGCCGCATCGCGAGGTGGATGACTCTCCCTATGGAGGCGGGCCGGGTATGGTGACCCGAGTGGACGTGGTGGCTGCAGCCCTTGCTGGTGTGTTCGATGAACCAGCGACGAGCGTCCGCGATACCCGCGATGTGTATGTGCTCGCCGCCGGTGGTCGCCCGTTCCACCAGGCGGCGGCTCGTGAGCTGGCTGCGAGCGAACGGGAGCTGGTGCTCCTCTGTGGCCGCTTCGAAGGGTTCGATGCCCGTGTCGAGCAACTCTTCGCTACGGGCTCCCTTTCTATAGGGCCCTACGTCTTGGCCGGGGGGGAGGTGGCCGCCCAGGTGGTCATCGAGGCGGTGGTGCGGCACCTGCCGGGTTCCCTAGGCAACGAGGACAGTGCGGCGGAGGAGTCCTTCAGCGAGGGTTTGGAAGGCAAGATCGAGTATCCCCACTACACTCGCCCGCGGGTATACGAAGGTGTGGAGGTCCCGCAGGTGCTTCTAAGCGGCGACCACGCAGCGATCGCGCGCTGGCGCCGGGAGCAGGCCCGTCCCTCACCGTGGAGATGGGCGGGGAGGGAGGCGGAGCATTGACCTCGCCAGAGGCGACCTCGACAGGCAGCGTGACCACCGGCAAGCGGAAGCGGAGCGCCCTCGGCTTCATTGTGGAGATAGTGGTCATCGTTGTCGCCGCCTTCATCATCGCCATGCTGGTGCAGGCCTTTCTAGTCAAGCCTTTCACCATCCACCAGGTGTCGATGATGCCCACGTTGCATGAGGGCGACCGCATTCTCATCAATCGGCTTACCTACCACTTCCGCGAGCCCCGGCGAGGAGACATCGTCGTCTTTCGCTCCCCACTCAACTCCGGAGAGGACCTGGTCAAGCGCATAGTGGCTGTGGGGGGAGACAAGGTATCCATCCGGGATGGGGTCGTATACGTTAATGGAAATGCCGTAGAGGAGCCATATCTTCTCGATCAGCACTTTGCTGGCGTTCTCCCGGAAACCGTGGTCCCGCGAGACCATGTGTTTGTCATGGGTGACAACCGCAACCAGAGTGGTGATAGTCGGCTCTTCGGGCCGGTTGACGAGGATGCGATCCTGGGCACTGCTTTTCTCATCTACTGGCCCATCAGTCGCTGGTCACGGTTGTGAGGCGGTCCTGGGCTGGGACGGCCGAGGGGCAGCTGGTCTGTGCTCATCTTGGTTGCAAACCCGGGCCGGATGCTCTAAAGTCTGCTGGCTTTTCTTCGGGGTGCTTTTCAGGGTGCTTCGGCAAGTCGCGATGTAGTGGAGTAGGCAAGGTATAGACATGGGAGTGATTGAAGAACTAGAGCGGGGACAGCTCCGCGAGGACATCCCTGAGTTCAAAGCCGGCGATACGCTGCGGGTCCATTTCAAGGTGGTCGAGGGCAGTCGGGAGAGGATCCAGGTCTTCCAGGGTTTCTGCATTCGTAAGCAGGGCCACGGGTTTCGGGAGACTTTCACGGTCCGCAAACAGTCCTTCGGGGTGGGCGTCGAACGGACGTTTCCTCTGCATTCACCCAAGATCGACAAGATTGAAGTGGTGGCTATAGGCGATGTGGCCAGGGCGAAGCTTTACTACCTGCGCGAGAAACTAGGCAAGAAGGCCAAGGTAAAAGAAAAGCGGGTGTGACGCGAACGGAGAGCGGGTGAAAGAGCCGGACTCAGGCGAACCTGCCCGCCCCGGGTCTGGCGACGCTCCCGAGGGGGTCATCCCAGACCGGCTGTCTAGCCGTTCGGCCGAAGGCCGGGTCATACGCTGGATACTTGAACTGGTCATCATCATAGCTGGGGCCTTCTTTCTCGCCCTGCTTCTGCAGCAATTCGTTGTCAAGCCCTTTGCCATCCCCTCGCCCTCTATGGAGCCCACCCTCATGGAGGGTGATCGGGTTCTCGTGAACCGGCTGGCCTATCGTTTTCATCCTCCCCAGCGAGGTGACATCGTCGTGTTCCACCCTCCGGGACAGAACGGCTCGGACCCTTTCATCAAGCGAGTGGTGGCTGTGAGTGGTGATACCATCGCTATTTCGGGAGGGGTGTTATGGCTGAACGGCGTGCTTCAGGAGGAGCCCTACCTGAAGGAACATCCGATGCAGGGTGAGTTGCCCGAAACGCGCATACCCCCGGGCTACGTTTGGCTCATGGGGGACAATCGCAACAACAGCGGGGACAGCAGGGTCTTCGGACCAGTTCCGGTGAAGTCGATCATCGGTAAAGCCTTTGCTATCTATTGGCCGCCGGGTCGCCTGGGCGGCCTCTGATCTTGCTCAGCCCATGTCCAAGGAGGGTCAGGTAAGACGGGGTCGGATTACCGACCCCTTCCGGTTCGACCGGGGGTTGTTGGCGGAGGTAGCTGGCGGCAGGCGTCTCTGGGACACCCGAATCGCGGGCGTGGACGAGGCAGGGAGAGGCTGTCTGGCAGGCCCCTTGGTGGCTGCCGCTGTCGTGCTTGACTATTCTCGGGCTCGTCTTGCCAAACTGGAGGGTTTGACGGACTCCAAGCTTCTGACTGCTGGTGCCCGCGAAGAGCTCTACCGCGGGATCTTGAGTACAGCAGCTCGCGTGGTTTGGGTGGCTCGCTGTCCGGCCACGATCGATCGCGTGGGCCTGCATCGCTGCAATCTGGCTGCCTTGGAGGCCGCTCTGGAGGCGCTGGCGGGGCAGTATGCCGTGGCTGTCGTGGACGGTTTCGATTTGGAGCGTCCGGAACTGCGCTGCCGGGCCCTGGTCGGCGCCGACTACAAGAGCGCGGCGGTGGCGGCAGCCTCAGTCGTCGCCAAGGTGGTGCGTGACCGCTTGATGAGAACGTTAGCTCCCGACCACTCCGTCTATGGTTTCGAAGAACATGTCGGCTATGGTACGGAGCGTCATCGGGAGGCTCTACGGCGATTCGGGCCCTCGCCTTTACACCGCCTAAGCTTTGTGGGCGTAAGCAGCGTCCAGTTGGAGCTTTGGGACTTGGAGGGGGAAGCGGAGGAGGACCAGCCGGGAGAAGGCTAGAGGAGGCGGCCAGGACGGCAGGCCTTGCTGAGGGAGCCTGGCCACGGCCCACCTGCGAGCGTTCACTGAAGTCCAAAGCTTGGAGTCGGGGTGAACTCCTCGCTGCGCACTTCCCCGTTTCTTCCTATAGCGTTTCTCGCGTCCAGGCAACGAAACGGCCGGTCGCCTGAGGATCCCTGGTTGAGTTGAGCAAGGACTCAATACGGCCTGCTAGCCCGCAAGGACGGCGCCGCTGCACTCTGGTTTCCCTCGTTCTGGCACAGGAGCCAGTGCGCTGCCGGTAAGGGCATACCGTAGGGCCGTTCTAAGACCAAAGGCTGACGTCAAGGAGGCGGCTGCCCCGTAAAGTGTGCCGCAGATCACTTGATGCTGTGAAATCCGCGTCTACGCAGGGGTGGCTGCCTGAATCCTCGAGCTCACACCGTCAGCCCGACAACCAGGGGACGCGCGGCCGAAGACCTTGCCGCGATCTATCTGGAGGGCAAAGGGTATCGCGTGGTTGCCCGGAACCAGCGAACCCCCGTGGCTGAGCTTGATCTGGTCTGCAGCTGGGGTGACTGGCTCATCTTGGTCGAGGTCAAAGCGCGCAGGTCGGCTCGCTTCGGCTCCGGTTGGGAGGCCATGGAGGGAGACAAAGCGAGACGTCTCAGAGCAGGGGCCAGCTGCTGGCTCTCCGCCATAGGCTACCCGGCAAGGTGTCTCCGCTTCGATCTCATTGAGATAGGTCTCGACGAGTGGGGCGTACCCGTCACTCTGCGTCACCACCGCGACCTCTATCTCGACCGGGAGTGACGGAAGCCCATGGGTTTTGCGACTGTCTGGGGGTTTGCGCTTGCCGGGGTGGAGGCGGTGCCTGTGCGGGTAGAGGCTCACGCCCGGAACGGTCTCCCTGGTGTGACCATCGTGGGGCTACCGGGAGCAGCCGTGCGCGAGGCGAGGGAGCGGATCCGCTCGGGCGCGGCCAATATCGGTTTGGCCCTTCCCAGCAAGCGTATAACCATCAATCTCAGCCCGGGGGATGTGCCCAAGGACGGCCCCGGCTTCGACCTGCCTGTGGCGCTGGCCACTTTGGCGGCCTGCGGTCACCTTCCGGCGGAAGCTGTACAGCGCGTAGGGGCGGTAGGCGAAGTGTCGCTGGACGGTCTGGTAAGGCCGACCCGCGGTTTGGTAGCCGTAGCCGAAGCGGCAGACAGATTGGGTGTCGGTCTGCTCCTGATCTCAGCAGCCGGTGTTAACGCTGTCGGCGAGGTCACCAGTATGCCGGTCGCTGGGGTGCGCTCCCTGGCTGAGGCCGTGGCGGTAATCAGGGACAGCAGGGCCCGGGAGCGGGTCATCGCGCGAGGTCTCCGTTGGGCTCGTATGCGCCGGACCGATGGCCACGAGAAAGCCGATCTTCCCGACCTGGCCGAGGTGGTCGGTCATCAACATGCCAAGCGAGCCCTTGAGATAGTGGCTGCGGGAGGCCACCATCTTCTCATGATCGGCCCCCCGGGCGCGGGCAAGACCATGTTGGCCCGACGGCTGCCCGGGCTTCTTCCCCCTCTCAGCAAAGCGGAATCCATCGAGGTGACCCGCATTTGGAGTGCGGCGGGCCTGGGCGCCGTGCACGACGGGCTGATCAACACCCGCCCCTTCCGCGCGCCTCACCATACGGCCTCCCGGTCCGCCCTCGTGGGAGGAGGACTCACCTTGCGACCGGGTGAGGTCTGTCTGGCCCACAAAGGGGTGTTGTTTCTCGACGAACTGCCTGAGTTCAGCCGGGATTGCCTCGAGGCCTTGCGAGAACCCCTGGCAGAAGGGCGGGTGGTGATCTCACGCAAGAACGGCAGCTTCAACTTTCCCGCCGCTTGCACCTTGGTCGCC
This sequence comes from uncultured Actinomycetes bacterium, assembly GCA_937148845.1. Classification (GTDB taxonomy): domain Bacteria; phylum Actinomycetota; class Thermoleophilia; order RBG-16-64-13; family RBG-16-64-13; genus CAKZRW01. Next base: position 21,227 of record CAKZRW010000079.1, read on the forward strand.
GCCATGAATCCCTGTCCGTGTGGGTATCTAGGACACCCCAAGCAGGCCTGTCGCTGCACGGCCAGCCAAGTCCAGGCCTACCGGAGCAAGGTCAGCGGGCCTCTGCTCGACCGCATCGACGCGGTGATCGAGGTGCCCCCGGTGACGATAGGGGAGATCAGCGACGTCGAGGAGGTCGAATCCAGCGCAGTCGTCCGGGAGCGAGTCATGGCAGCCTTGGCTTTCCGCAGCGAACGTCGGGAGGCGGAAGCCCCCAGCTCCTGCAGCAAGACAGTGCTCCAGCACGAGCCTCCAAGCCGCGGACTCCTCGGCGACTTCCCGTGGCTCACGAGCGCTGCTCGTGATCTTCTGCGCAGTGCCATGGCTAGCGGAGCGCTCAGCGGGCGGGGATACGTCAAGACCGTGGCTGTGGCCCGCACGATCGCGGACCTCGACCAAGAGTGGGAAGTCGCGCCGGCACATGTAGCCGAAGCTCTGTCCCTGCGTCTTGACCGAAGGTGGTGGGAGCTGTGAGCAGGTGGGAGCAGCCGTGAGGCGGAGGGCGGAGTCGTCCTCCCACCGCCGAGGGACCAGCGGTCCCCCCTTTGAAGTAGCGGCACTGGGCCTCGCTTGGGTGCTTCTCTCGGGCAGCCATCCTGTGCTCAAGCTGCTGGGCCGAGTGCCGGCGCAAGAACTGTGGAGGGCGGACCTGCGGACGCTAGAAACCTGGGGATTAGCTTCGGTCTCCGCGTCGCGGTTCGTCGAAGCCCGCCGTTCTTTCCGGGTTGACGTAGCCCTCGCCGTCATGCGAGAAGCCGGGGTGGGTTTCGTGGGCTACGGGTCTCCCCTCTATCCGGAGGAGCTGACTCACCTCGGCTATCCCCCGGCCGGGCTGTTCTACAAGGGGCATCCAGGCGCGCTGCCAGCCTTATCACGCATGCCCCGCATCACCGTGGTGGGAACGCGGCGGGCCACGGCCTATGGGCTGCGGGCGGCGACTGCCTTCACGCAGGCGTTCGCCGAAGCCGGGGTTGCGGTCGTGAGTGGCCTCGCCTTGGGGATCGACGGCCAGGCGCACCAGGCGACTCTGGAAGTCGGCGGTCTCACGGTCGCGGTTCTGGGATGCGGAGTCGATGTGGTATATCCCAGGCGACACTGGCGTCTATACGCGAGGGTAGCAAAGGAGGGCCTGCTGCTCAGCGAACTGCCTCCAGGGACCGCTCCGACGCGTTGGACCTTTCCTCAACGTAACCGCCTGCTAGCGGCACTAGGCGACGCGGTGCTGGTGGCCGAAGGGTCGCGCACCAGTGGCGCTATGCAGACGGCGGCAGAGGCGGCCTGTCTGGGCCGGCCTGTCTTTGCCGTGCCTGGGCCGTTCGACGTCGAGAACCATAGCGGGTGCAACCGTCTGCTGTACGATGGGGCCTTGCCGGCCCTGGAGCCGCGTGAGACTGTGCAGGACTTCTTGGAAGAAACGAGAATCGCTAGAGCAGGGAGGGACTGTTGGTCTTCCTGGCGCGTTGCCTCCGGTGACGTGACCCAGTCAAGCAGTCTTGTTGAGGAGGATGGGCCGTCGCAACGGGTGGGCCTGGGAGCTTCTGAGGAGATCAGGCGATTGTCGGACTCGCCCGCGCGAGCCTTGGACCGAGCAAGGGTCCTTGAAGAGCTGGTGGCGGAGCCTCGGTCGATTGATGATTTGGTGGTCCGCACCGGGCTGACCGCCCGTCGGGTGGCGGTCTTATTGGCAGAATTGGAAGTAGGCGGGAAGATAGTACAAATGGGACCGGGGCTGTACATCCGGGCCCCTTAGAGAGAGTCGAGGGTCGTGGGTGGGTGCTGGTCAGAAAAGTGCTGAGCAGGGGACGGAGGAGCGGAGGCCGGACACGGCCGAAGCACAGGCTGTGACGGGGGCTCCTGAACTGAGTCAGGCCATCGGGGAATACTTGCGCGGTCTGGTCGCGGCTGACTACAGTCTGAACACCATCGCGGCTTCGGCCCGTGACTTGAGGCAGTTCGCGGAGTATCTCGCTGCTAAGGGGATAAGGCAGCTGGAGGCTGTGACCAGACGCGAGGTCACCGACTTTGTGGCCGCCCTGTCCGACCCGGGCAGCTTCTTGATCGAGGTCAGTTCGCGCGCCGAGGTCAGCTCCCCGGCTGAGGAGCAGTCCGTGACTCGTGGCGCTCGGACCGAGGCCTGCCGGCCAGCCCGGACTCGGCCTTCGAGCGAAGTCCGCAAAGGTCTTGCCCGAAGCACTGTGGCACGGAAGCTGTCCGTCCTTAGGAGTTTCCTACGTTTCTGCGTCACCAACGGCTGGTTGGAGCAGAGTCCCGCGACAGGGATCTCCTCGCCCAAGCTGCCGAAGCGCCTGCCCCAAGTGCTTACTCCCGAACAAGCAGCCAGCTTGCTCGAGGGTATCCCAGGCCACCGCCCTCTCGACCTCAGAGATAGGGCTCTGTTCGAGTTGATATACTCGTCAGGGCTGCGGTGCCAGGAAGTGCTCGACCTTCGGCTTCGGGACCTGGGTCTGGAGTCGCGGCAGGTGCGTGTGAAGGGCAAGGGTCGGAAGGTGCGGATGATACCAGTGGGTGAAGCCGCGCTGGCTGCTGTGGACCGCTATCTCCGGGAAGGACGACCGCGGCTAGCTGGGCCTGGGGCCGAGGATGACCACGTCTTCTTGAGCCGCCGTGGAAAGCCCTTGTCACCCTCCGACGTGTATCGTCGCTTGGTAAAGCATCTGGCCGGGGCCGGTCTTCCGGCGGGGACATCCCCCCACACCTTGCGCCACTCTTTTGCCACCCATCTGCTCGAGGGCGGAGCCGACCTCCGGGTCATACAAGAGATGTTGGGTCATGCCTCGCTGGCCACCACGCAGGTGTACACGCACGTGTCGGCGACTCATCTGCGCAAGACCTATCGCAAGGCACACCCGAGGGCCTGAGGCAGGCGAGATGGGTATCCGTAGAACCGGGCAACAGGATCTGGACGAGGTCTGGCGTCGTTACAAGGAACATAACGACCCGCAGGCGCGCGACGAGTTGATCCTGGCCTATTCGCCTCTGGTGAAGTACGTGGCTGGTCGCATGGGCAGTGGTCTCCCTCCGCACATCGAAGAGGCCGACCTGGTGTCCTACGGGCTTTTGGGCCTTATCAGCGCCTTGGAGCGCTTTGATCCTTCCCGCCATGTGAAATTCGAGACCTACGCTATCGCCCGCATCAAAGGCTCGATCCTTGACGAGCTGCGAGCCTTGGACTGGGTACCGCGCTCCGTGCGCAGCTGGGCACGCAAGGTCGAAGCCGCCGTGACCACCCTGGAGAACCGACTGGGTCGAGCTCCTACCGACGAGGAGGTAGCCGCTGAGCTGGGTGTACCGGCGGAAGAGTTCCAGGAGATCTTGAACCAAATCAGCTGCTCCACCATCGTGGCCCTGGACGAGTTCTGGGATACTGCCGTGTCTGGCCAGGAGAAAGCCGCTCTGATCGAAACGATCGAGGATAAGGAAGCGCGCGATCCTCTCCAGGAATTCAGGACGAGTGCCTTGCGGAAGACGCTTGCTGACGCTATCCGCCGGCTGCCCGAGCGGGAGAGGGTAGTCATCGGCCTCTACTACTACGAAGGTCTCACTCTCAAGGAGATCGGGGAGGTCCTGGGAGTGACCGAGTCCCGGGTCTCCCAACTGCACACCAAAGCCATCCTTCGCCTACGCGGCCGTATCAAGGAAGATCTCGATCTGGAGGCCTTGGTCAGGTGAGAGCGGCGGGGAGTCAGGCCCTGGTCTAGACCTTGGTCGAGTGAGGTCCGCTGCTGGGTCGGATGCAGGGGCGTCGGGGGCGACACTTTCGTGTGGTAAACTGCTGCGGCTGTATCCACGACCCTGGAGAGTTACTGTTTCGGCGGTGCCGCGGCCGCGGTTCCGAGGCAGCCTCCAGCGAGGACGAGTATCACAAAACCAAAGTGAGGTAGCTCCATGCCCGTCGTTTCGATGAAGCAGCTCCTCGAAGCAGGAGTGCACTTCGGTCACCAGACCCGCCGCTGGAACCCCAAGATGAAGCCTTACATCTTCACGGAGCGCGGCGGCATCCACATCATCGACCTCCAGCAGACGAGCTTGCTGCTGGACAAGGCCTATGAATTTGTCCGCAATGTTGCGGCAAGGGGCGGCACCATCTTGTTCGTTGGCACTAAGAAGCAGTGCCAAGATGTGATCCGCGAGGAGGCCAGCCGGGTGGGCATGCCTTACGTGTCCCATCGCTGGCTGGGCGGGCTGCTCACCAATTTCTTCACTATCGAGAAGCGTATCCGGCGCATGCACGAACTCCGCAAGTTGAAAGAAGAGGGACAGCTCAATCTGCTGCCCACCAAGGAGCGCATGAGTCTGGAGCGGGAGCTGGAGAAGCTCGAGGTCAATCTGGGTGGAGTCGCCAACATGACGCGGCTGCCTGACGCGGTCTTCGTTGCCGACCCGAAGCGCGAGGCCATCGCCACCAAGGAAGTGAACAAACTCGGGCTCCCTTTGATCGCGCTGGTGGACACCAACTGCGACCCCGATGAGATCGATTTCGTGATTCCAGGAAATGACGATGCCATCCGCTCTTGCAGCCTGATTGTCAAGACGTTGGCGCGGGCGGTGGAAGAGGGTCGGCAGAGGATAGAGATATCCGAGTTCTATCAGTCCGAAGCCGCCGGCAGGGGGGAGTCGACCTCTGGAGCGGCACCGTATTTCGAGGAGTCTAAGTACGCAAGGGACTACGAGATGTTGGACGCAGATGAGGCAAGCGCCGGCGGGGCACTCTCGTGAGCGGGGGGAGGAGCGGAGCTGACGCGAGGTAGAGGCGAAGCGGCCCTTTGCCGTGCGCAGACTTTCCGGGAGGAAGCGGCTCCCGGCGGCGAGCAGACCGTAACGGAGTAGGCGCCTCTCTCTGCGTGCCGGGTCCGGGAAGGGGCCCGGGAAGTGGTGAAAACGACCAGGTTCTATAGTCTCGATGGAGGCATAGCGTGAATATCGATGCAGGATTAGTGAAGAAGTTGCGGGAAGCTTGCGGGGCCGGGATCATGGACTGCAAGATGGCTCTGGCCGAGGCCCAAGGGGACATGGAGGAGGCCATCAAGATCCTGCGCAAGAAAGGCATGGCGACTGCTGACAAGAAGTCGTCTCGGGCCACGAATGAAGGCATGGTGGAAGCTTATATCCACCCGGGAGCCAAGATAGGGGTCCTGGTGGAGGTCAACTGCGAGACCGACTTCGTGGCTCGCAACGAGGAGTTCAAAGCTTTTGTACACGATGTGGCGATGCATATCGCGGCAGCCAGCCCGCTGTGGGTGAACCGTGAAGACATTCCAGAGGAGGCCCTGGCCGGCGAGAAGGAGATCTACGCTGCTCAAGCCAAGACGTCCGGCAAGCCCGACAGCGTCATACCGAAGATCGTCGAGGGTAAACTCAACAAGTGGTTCACCGAAGTCGTGCTCATGGAGCAGCCCTTTGTCAAGGACCCCGACAAGACCATCGATGAGCTGCGGCGGGAGCTGGTGGCCAAGGTGGGTGAGAACATCGAGATTAGGCGATTCGCCCGCTTCCGTGTGGGCGAAGGAGCGGTTTGAGAGGGACGGCTCCAGGTGACAAAGGTCCGGGCGTTGGCGGCGGCCGTGGCGGCCCGGGCGACAAGGGTCTGGGCACGATGGCGTGACGTGGGTAGCCCGACCCGGGTCGGGCTGGTGTGAGGAGAGTGGAGGCGATGGGGAGATGACCGCACACCCAGTCTGCAAGCGGGTGCTACTGAAACTGAGCGGGGAAGCCCTCATGGGTGACCTGGGCTACGGCATCGACCCCGACCGGTTGCGGGCGGTGGCTCTGGAGATCAGCGAGGTCGTCGCGGAGGGCGTGGAGGTGGCTGTCGTCGTCGGAGGTGGCAACATCTTCCGCGGTGTATCCGGGGCAGCCCGAGGTATCGAGCGGGCGACGGCCGACTACATGGGCATGCTGGCCACGGTCATGAACTGTATCGCCTTGCAGGACGCCTTGCGCAAGCTCTCGACCGACAGCCGGGTGCTTTCGGCCATACATATGCAAGAGATCTGTGAGCCGTACATCCGTGGCCGGGCTATACGCCACCTTGAGAAAGGGCGGGTGGTTATCTTTGCCGCCGGGACCGGCAACCCCTTCTTCAGCACCGACACAGCCGCTGCCCTCCGGGCTTTGGAGATCGGGGCAGAATGTCTGCTGGTCGCCAAGAAGAAGTACGACGGTATATATGACGCCGATCCGGCAGTCGACCCGAACGCTCAGCTCATCGAACACATCAGTCATCGCGAGGCTCTTGAGCGTGGCCTGCGGGTGATGGATTCGACAGCTTTCTCGCTGTGCATGGATAATGACCTGCCCATCATGGTCTTCAACATGAGCGTGCCTGGCAATGTTCGGCGGGTGCTCCGGGGAGAACGGGTGGGCACTATCGTCACGACAGAATAAAGGGAAAGGGGGCTGGCATGGTTCGCGAGTTGATCGCCGACGGTAAGCGTCGCATGGAGAGCGCGGTCGAAGCACTTCGGAGCGAATTCAACGCAGTGCGGACAGGGCGGGCTTCCACCGGGTTGCTCGACCGTATCCACGTCGATTACTACGGGACCAAGACCCCGCTCAAACAGCTTGCCAGCTTGGCCACTCCCGATCCGCGCACCATCTCCATAACCGTTTTCGACAAGGCCGCCGTCAACGCGGTGGTGCGGGCCCTGCAGGAGTCCGACCTGGGTCTCACGCCCAACACCGACGGCATGATCATCCGCCTGAACGTTCCGCCCCTCACGGCGGAGCGAAGAAAAGACCTGGTGCGCCTGGTCAAGGGCATGGCGGAAGACGGCCGCGTAGCTGTCCGCAACGTCCGGCGCGACGTGATACAGCATCTCAAAGACCTAAAGAAACAGGGCGAGATCTCCGAGGATGACGAAAAGCGGGCGGAGGAAGAGGTGCAGAAACTCACCGACACCTACATCGATAAGATCAACGACCTCCTCCGACATAAGGAAGAGGAGATCCTCGAGATCTGACGTGAACTTGCGCTCCTGGCTGAGCTGGTTGCGGCGCCGGCCAGGGCGCCGCCTCATTTCGGGAACGGCAGAGGCTCCTCCCGCGGGGTTTCCATATCATGTCGCCATTATCATGGACGGTAACGGGCGCTGGGCGCGCCGGCGACATCTGCCGGTCAGTGCTGGTCATCGGGCGGGAGTGGAGGCTGTACGTCGCGTCATCGAGGCAGCTCGCGATCTGGGGATAGGGCAACTGACCCTTTACTCTTTCTCCACTGAGAACTGGAGCCGGCCTACCGAAGAGGTCCAGGCGTTGATGCGACTCCACGCGGAGATGATCGAGAAGGAGGTGCCGACCCTCCACAAGAACGACTGCAGGGTGGTGTTCGTCGGACGAAGACAAGGGCTGGATACCGACCTGCTCAGCAAGATGACCTGGGCGGAGGAGCTCACAGCCAACAATCGGCGCATGATCCTTTTCATCGCCTTCAACTATGGGGGGCGGCAGGAAGTACTCGACGCGGTGCGCAAGGCGGTGCTCGAGGGAGCGGACCCCACGGCGTTGAGTGAAGAGGAACTTGCCCGCCATCTCTACTCTCCGCTCATGCGTGACCCTGATCTGGTGATCAGGACCTCCGGCGAGAAGCGGCTCTCCAACTTCTTGCTGTGGCAGACCGCCTACTCTGAGTTTTACTTCTCTGAGAAGCTTTGGCCGGATTTCGGGAAGGAGGACCTCATCGGGGCCCTGGAGGACTACGCCAGTCGGATAAGGCGCTTCGGCCGAAGAATAGAGGACCGCGATGCTCGGTAAGCGGGTCCTTGTCGCTGTCGCGGGCATCCCCATAGGCCTAGCCGCAGTCATCCTGGGCGGGTACTTTCTCCTGGGTCTGGCCGTCATCCTCACCGTGCTGGGGCTTCACGAGTACTACCGGCTGGTGCGGGCCTATCGACCGAATCTGCTGGTCGGCTATCTGGCTGGTCTTACAGTAGTGGCGACGTCATACTTCTTCGGACAGCGGGGTGTCCTCTTGGGGCTGGGGGTGCTCCTGCTGTTGAGTTTCTTTTGGGCTCTTGGCGGGCGACTCGGGGAGCACCTGGTGGCGAGGATGGCTGTGACCAGTTTCGGAGTATTCTGGGTGGCCATCGGCTTCGCTTACGTGCTCTTGGTGAGGGAGTTCGAACATGGCCTGGCTCTTACCATCCTCCTGCTCGCTTGTACGATGGTGAATGACACCTTCGCCTACTTTGTGGGACGGGCCGTGGGGCGATACCGCATGGCTCCTCGCATCTCCCCTAAGAAGACCGTGGAAGGGGCCCTGGGCGGTCTGGTGGGGTCACTAGTAGCCGCCATCCTGGTGAAGGTGTACTCACCCTGGCTAGGTTGGCAGGACGCGCTGGTGCTCGGCCTTATCATCGGGGTCGTGGGTCAATGGGGTGACCTCTTCGAGTCTGCGGTGAAGCGCGATTTCCGGGTGAAGGATTCCGGCGGCCTGCTGCCCGGGCATGGCGGGATACTGGACCGGTTCGATGCGGTTCTCTTTGCAGGGGTGGCCACCTATTGGGGGGCCGTGGCTCTCCTAGGGGAGGCCGTCAAGTGAGACGCGTGCTCGTTCTGGGGGCGACCGGTTCCATCGGCGTCCAGGCCCTGCAGGTGGTGGCCGGAAGCAGCGACCTCCGTGTGGTGGGTCTGTCTTGCCACCGCAATGTCGGTCTGCTGCTGGAGCAGGCTCTTTCTTTGCGGGTAGACGACGTAGCCGTGGCGGACCCTGAGGCGGCCTCCAAGTTTCCTCTCTCACTGTACCCAGAGCTGCGAGTCAGAGGGGGCCCGGACGGGCCGGCCCGCCTGGTGAGAGAGGTGGAGGCTGACCTAGTGCTCAACGCCATCGTCGGGTTCGCCGGGTTGGAGGCCTCCCTGACTGCAATCGAGGAGCAGCGGGTCTTGGCCTTGGCCAACAAAGAGAGCTTGGTGTGTGCTGGCTCACTGCTCACCCGACTGGCCCGGGAGAAAGGGACGCGCATCCTACCCGTTGACTCCGAGCATTCAGCCCTTTTCCAGTTGGTGGAAGCAGCTGGCCGTTCTGCCGTAGAGTGGGTAGTGATCACCGCGTCCGGGGGGCCTTTCCGCGGCTATGACCAGGAGAGACTCCGTCGGGTCGGGCGGGCGGAAGCTCTGGCTCATCCTACCTGGGTCATGGGGGAGAAGATCACCGTCGATTCGGCCACGCTCATGAACAAAGGCTTGGAGGTGATCGAGGCCCATCATCTCTTCGAGCTTCCCTATGACCGCATCAAAGTGTTGGTGCACAAGCAGTCCTTGGTGCACGGGCTGGTAGGTCTCGCGGACGGGGCCGTGCTTGCCCATCTTGGTCTGGCCGACATGCGGGTGCCTATTGCTTATGCCCTTTTCTACCCTGAGCGACGCGGCAGCGGGGTGCCGCTACTGGACCCGACCCGGGGTCTCTCTCTGGACTTCGAGCCGGTGGATGACGAGGTCTTTCCGGCAGTGGAGCTAGCCCGGGAGGCTGGCAGGCGCGGGGACCGGACAGCGTGTGCGTTGAATGCAGCCAATGAAGTGGCGGTGGGAGCCTTCCTGGCGGGTCGACTGTCGTTTCTGGGTATATCCGAGGTAGTCAGCCGAGTGCTGGAGCATGCCGAGGAAGGGCCGGTGGGAACCTATGAGGAGGCGGTAGCCGTCGATGCCTGGGCACGGCGATTGGCAAGCGAATTCTGTGCGGCTCAGCTGTAGAGCCCACGATAAGGAGTAAGAACGTGATCAGCGTTCTGGGATGGATCGTTGCTATCGTGGGGCTGGGATTCCTGATCCTGGCCCATGAGTTCGGCCATTTCATCGTGGCCAAGGCCACGGGTATGCGCGTCGAAGAATTCAGTCTGGGCTTCGGACGCTATCTGTGGAGTCGGCGAATAGGCGAGACAGTCTATGGCATCTCCATCCTCCCGCTGGGTGGGTATGTGCGTGTGACCGGGATGCACAAGGAGGAATTCGAGGCCCGAGTGGCGGAGGCGGAAGAGGAGGAGGCGGCGGGCCGGCAGGCTGCGTCTACGCGGCAGACGAGGAGCCGAGACAGACGGCGGCCGGGCGACCCAGAGGACCGCCTGGCCGGGCCGCGGGCCATTTCGGCCGCCGAGATAGCAGCGACTCCTCTCGAGCGCCGCTATTACGCCCATCCCCTTTGGCACAAGCTGCTGTTCATAGTCGCAGGTGTGACCATGAACGTCCTGGTCGCTTTCGTCCTCATCTGGATCGTGGGTGCGACTCAAGGGGAGACTGTGGCCAGCACCCGGATCGAAAGCGTGGATAGTGGTACGCCGGCAGCGGCCGTCGGGCTGCGGGCGCAAGATACCATCGTCGCTATCGACGGCGAGAAGATCGAGACCTGGGAGGAGCTGCGTACTCGGATTATCACTCGACCTAATCAGAGAGTAATCCTGACCGTGGAGCGCGAAGGTTCCCTCTTGACCGTAGAAGCGACACTATCCGAGAGGGAGGAAGGCATCGGCTACCTCGGCATCCGGCCTTACGCGATGCACAAGGAACTGGGGATGGGTGGTGCTTTAAGTTACGCAGGCCGGACGCTCGGGAGCATGTTCAAGCTGATCTTCGTAGGGATCAAGATGATGTTCACCGGGGAGGTCCAGGTCACCGGCTCGCAGGGTCTGGCCGGGCCGGTGGGCATACTCCAGCTTTCCAGTGAAGCTTTCCAGGGTGGGTACTACCTGATGCTACTCGCCCTCATCAGTGTCAACCTGGCCGTCTTCAACATGTTGCCGCTGCTGCCTTTGGATGGAGGTCACGTGCTTTTCAGCCTCATCGAGAAGGTACGGGGGAAGAGCGTATCCTTGCGCGTTTTTGAGCGGGTGTCGATGGTGGGGCTCATCATGTTCTTGGCCCTCTTCGTCATCGCCACCGGTAATGACATCGGCCGGATATTGGGCGGGTAGGGGCCCCTGCTCATGGCTAGTCCAGTACAGGTGATACTGGGCGGGGTGCCTGTGGGGGGCGGGGCTCCTATTGTGGTGCAGTCGATGACCAACACCTCGACCCACGAGGTGGACCTGACCCTCATGCAGATCCGGGCTTTGGCTACGGCCGGAGCCCGCATCGTGCGAGTGGCGGTCCCCGACGCTGAGGCTGCCGAAGCCCTCAGGGCGTTGGTTGCTGCTTCTCCGGTGCCGCTGGTAGCGGATGTGCATTTTGACTATCGCTTGGCGGTAGCAGCTCTGCAGGCGGGGGTGGCGGGAGTCCGCATCAATCCGGGCAATATAGGCGGCCTGGCCGCGGTCAAGGCGGTGGTAGAAGCGGCTGAGGAGCGAAGGGCGGTCATCCGGGTGGGGGTGAACAGCGGCTCACTGGAGCGGACCCTGCGCGATCTTGAACGGAAGGACCCGGCCAAAGCGCTGGTGGAGTCGGCTGTTCGAAACTGTGACCTACTGGCCAGCCTGGGCTGCGAACGCATCAAGGTCTCGGTCAAGTCCTCATCGCCGCTGGTGACCATCGCCGCCAACCGGGAGTTGGCGCGCCGGGTGCCCTACCCACTCCACGTAGGCTTGACCGAGGCGGGTACGGCGGGTCTGGGGGCGGTGCGCAGCGCGGTGGTGTTGGGCGTTCTCCTCTCGGAGGGCATAGGGGACACTATCCGGGTGTCGCTCACCGGGGACCCGGTGGAGGAGGTCAGGGTCGCGCTGGAGATACTTCGCACTTTGGGGTTAGCCCCCCGAGGCCCCCGGGTTATCTCCTGTCCTACCTGTGGCCGGACTCGACTGGACGTCGAGGCCCTCGCCTTGGCGGTGGAGCAGCGGCTCCAGGAAGTCGGGGAAGATCTGGAGATCGCGGTCATGGGTTGCGCAGTCAACGGCCCCGGTGAGGCGCGCAAGGCCGACTTCGGGATTGCCGGAGGCGAGGGGGAAGGGGTGATCTTCGCCAAGGGTCGTCCGGTACGCAAGGTGGCGGAAGCCGAGTTGGTGGAGGCTCTGTTTGCTGAGATCGCAGCCCGTCGATCGCGGCCGACAGAGCCGATGGAGAGCAGCCGGGACTGCTAGACTGTGCGGGTCGGCCGGTGGCAGCGTTGCAGTGGCCGGCGGGTCGTAGCCTGTGTGGGTGCCAGGAGGGACAGATGCGGGCGAGTGCCCTATTCATGCCTACGGTCAAAGAAGATCCAGCTGACGCCGAGGCGGTCAGTCATCGGCTGATGATCCGTGGTGGCTTCGTCCGCCAATTCGCGGCGGGCATCTATGTGATACTGCCCCTGGGCTGGCGGGTGATGCGGCGTATCTGCCGGATCATACGGGAAGAGATGGACCGCATTGGCGCGGTAGAGCTATCGATGCCCACGTTGCATCCGGCTGACGTGTGGCAGGCCAGTGGGCGGTACCAGGCCATCGGCCAGGAGATGTTCAGGTTGAAGGACCGCGGCGGCCGGGACATGGTCCTAGCCATGACCCACGAGGAGGTCTTCGCCTGGTTGGCCGCTAGGGAACTGCGCTCCTATCGTGATCTTCCTCAGATCTGGTACCAGATCCAGTTGAAGTTCCGGGACGAGCCGCGCCCCAAAGGCGGGGTGCTCAGAGTGCGAGAGTTCTTGATGAAGGACTCCTACTCTTTCGACCTGGACGAGGCTGGTCTGGAGGCTAGTTACGCCAAGCACATCCAGGCCTATGATCGTATCTTCGCCCGCTGCGGGCTGGAGTTCCTCCGCGTAGAGAGCGACAGCGGCTTCATGGGTGGAGCCCAGGCGCATGAGTACATGGCACCGTCGGCCGCGGGTGAGGACCGGGTGGCGGTATGCGATTCGTGTGGTTTTGCCGCTAATGTGGAGCTGGCTCGCTCCGTGGCTCATTTCCCCAGTGTGTCGCCGGCAGCTGCCCGGGGGCAAGCGGAGGGAGGGACGACAGGCGTTGGTCCCCTCGAGGTAAGCACTCCTGAGCAGCGTACCATCGCCGAGGTGGCCTCTTTCCTGGGCGTCCGGCCTTCCGATCTCATCAAGACGCTGGTATACGTGGTCGAAGGGACGGCCGAAAGGCGATATGTCGTCGCCCTGCTGCGGGGTGATCACGAGCTGCACGAAAACAAGCTAGCGCGGTACGTGCGGGGGGCTGTCCGTCCTGCCAGTGCAGAGGAGGTCCTTGCAGCCACGGGCGTCGAGATCGGCTTCCTGGGGCCTGTGGGGTTGCGCGAGCGGGGACTGCGACTGGTGGCCGACCAGGCGCTGGACCCAGCGGGCCCTGCCGGCTCCCGGGGGTATGTGGCCGGCGCCAACAAGCCCCATGCTCATTTGACGGTGGTGGTGGGCCGGGATTTCCAGGCCGAAGTGGCTGACCTCCGTGAAGCGCAAGCGGGCGAGGGATGCCCCCAGTGCGGACGGCCGCTCACCATCCGCCAAGTGATCGAGGTCGGGAATATCTTCAAGCTGGGGACCAAGTACTCTGTCCCGCTGGGGGCCACGGTCCTTGACGAGAAGGGACAGGAACGCCCCCTCGTGATGGGCTCTTACGGTATAGGTCCGGCTCGCATTGCGGCCGCGGCGGTCGAACAGAACCACGACGAGCGGGGTATCATCTGGCCCAAAGCGATCGCCCCCTTCGATGTCCAGCTGGTGCAACTACAGACCAACGATGAGCAACAGACGCGGGTAGCCGCTTGGCTGCACGACACCTTGGAGAGTTCTGGTCTTGAGGTGCTGTGGGATGACCGCGACGAACGACCGGGCTTCAAGTTTGCGGACGCCGAACTCATCGGTTGTCCGGTGCGGATAACGGTGGGAAAGAAGGTGCGTGAGGGCAAGGTGGAGATGGAGCGGCGACGCGGAGGGGCGCGGGAGGAAGTGTTGGTCGAGGAGGCGGTCGAGCGGGCGCGGTCGCTCTGGGAGAAAGCTGAGTAAGGCGGGGGTTTGTAGGTACTGGGGTCTCAGGCATCCGGACCGGCCCCGGCTTTCCTGAAGTATAGCTGCTTCAGTTGTGGGCGGGGTGCAGTGGTGATATAATCCACACGCAAACCAAATCCGTAATGTTCTTGTGAAGTGGGTTAGGCAGGCCCACTTTTCTTTTACTTGGGGAAGTCCGCGATGGCGCTGAACGAGGATTGGTTGCAGCAGGTCATCGACCGCGAGGTCGAGGGCGTCGAGCTGGTCGCGCTGGAAGAGGCTGGCAATCGCCGGCGTAGGATCGTGCGTCTTTACATCGACCATGCCAGCGGGGTAAACCACGAGCTTTGTGCGCGGGTATCAGCAGTGGTGGGGGCGGCACTCGATGAACTGGATCTGATAGAAGGGCCGTATACGTTGGAGGTCAGTTCCCCCGGTATCGAGAGGCCGCTGCGCAAGCGCAGCCATTTCGAGGCTCAGGTGGGCAAGCAGGTGTACGTCAAGACCAGGGTGCCTTTCGAAGGCGGTAAGGTCCACCGTGGTCTACTGAGAGAAGTTACAGGTGAAGAGATCGTCATGGAGGAGGCAGGTCGGGTGGTGCGTATCCCTATTGGGGAGATAACCACGGCGCACCTGGTCTACGACTTTAGATAGGGGAAGGGAATGAACAGGGAGACAATCGAGGCGCTCCGCCAGATAGAAAAAGAGAAGAACATTCCCTTCGACGTCCTCATACGGGCGCTGGAGGACGCGCTGCATTCAGCCTACCAGAAGACTCCGCATGCAGTACCTTTCTCCGAGGTCGTGATCGACCGGGATACGGGAGAGATCCACGTTTACGAGCTGGTCTTTCCCGCCGGTCACGAGCCGGTGGCCGATCCGGAAGGCAAAGTCGACGGCACGCTTGCCGAGCGCCGGGAGATCACGCCGGAGGATTTCGGCCGCATCGCCGCGCAGACTTTCAAACAGGTCATTTACCAGCGCATACGTGAGGCAGAACAGAATGTGGTCTTTCAGGAGTACTCACGTCGCATCGGTGACCTGGTGACGGGATGGGTGCGGCAGTCCGACAGTCGTTACACCCTGGTGGATCTGGGTCGGGGGATCGAGGCCTATCTGCCCAAGAGTGAGCAGGTCCCAACGGAACGTTATGAACACAACATGCGTTTGAAGGCGGTGATCAAGGAGGTCTCGCACAACCCGAAAGAGCCTCCCATCATCCTCTCCCGGCGGAGCGAGGAATTGGTCAAACGGCTGTTCGAGCTGGAGGTTCCCGAGATCGGGGCGGGTCTTGTCGAGATCGTAGCGGTGGCCCGTGAGCCCGGGTACCGCTCCAAGATTGCCGTGGTTTCTCATGCTGACGGTGTCGATCCCGTCGGTGCCTGTGTGGGCCCGAGAGGCTCGCGGGTACGCATGGTGGTGTCAGAGCTGCGGGGAGAGAAGATCGACATCATCCCGTTCGACAAGGAACCGGCGCGTTTCGTGGCCAAGGCTTTATCGCCCGCTCGGGTGCGGGAGGTCATACTGGACGATGAGCGCAGGGAAGCCACTGTCGTGGTCCCGGATGACCAGCGGTCTCTAGCCATCGGCAAAGAAGGACTCAACGCTCGCTTGGCCAACCGGCTGACCGGTTGGAAGATAGACATCAAGTCCGAGACTGAGATGAGCGAGGAGGAGGCGCTATACGCCACCCCTGAGGCCGACACGGCTGTGGTCGATGGCAGATGTCACGCCATGACCGGGGCGGGCAAGCGCTGTCCCAACGCAGCTCTGCCCGGCAGTCTATACTGCGGTCTGCATCAAGGAGCGGCTGGTGGCTCGTCCTGAGAGACAATGTGTCGGTTGCGGCCGGCGGGGACCGCAGGATGAGTTAGTACGGCTGGTGCTCGAGCCAGGATCTGTCCCGGCTCGGGTGGTGCTGGACATGGGCAAAGCCAGACGGGGAAGAAGTGCCTACCTCTGTCGGAGCCAGGCCTGTCTAGATAGGGCGCTTCGCCGGAAGGCTTTCAACAGGGCGTTTCGGGTTACCGTGGAGGTCGACCGGGAATTGGTGCAGGCCGCGGTCTGCGAGACGAGAACCGGCTGAGGGGCCGACGGAGAAACGGCAGGTGTTCTGTGGCAAAGAGACGGGTCTACGAGATAGCGAAAGAGAGAGGGCTGACCAACCAGGAAGTGCTGGAGCGCCTGCGCGCGGCCGGTCTCGAAGTCAAGAGCAGTGTCTCGACTGTCGAGGACATCGACCTGGCCCGGGTTTTTGCCGAGCCTGGAAGCCAGGTCACCCTGTCGTCCGGCCCGAGCCTCGCCCAGCCGGTCGCGGCGCCCGCCCAAGCGACCCCGCCGCCCGCCCCGGGAGCGCAAGCGCCGGCGCAGGAAGCGCAGGCACGTGCGACGGCAGCCCAACCATTCGCCCAGCCCGCGCGGCCGGCTGCCCGGGAGGGGCAGGCCCCCGCAAAGGAGGCTCAACCGCCCGCTCGGGTTCCCCAGCCTGGGGCGGTTAGGCAGTCGGCCACGAGGCCTGAGGGAACAGCCAGATCGGAAGTGCCGAGCAGGAGCGGAGCAGAGCGGCCTGAAGGTCAACGGCCAGAGGGGGCGCGTCAGGGGGGACAGCGCAAGCCGCCCCGTCCCCGAGGCCGCGGTCCGCGTCTAGAGGACCTTCCTACGGTGGTGGGCCCTGGTGTGCCTCTGCGTAAAGGGGTGAAGCCGCCTGAGCATGTGGTGAGCAAGGAGGAACTGGCACGTATCCAGGCGGAGAAGGCCGCCAAGGCGGAGAAACCCGCGAAGCCGGAAAAGCCGACGAGACCAGAGCCAGGGCGTAAGGCCCCGAGCTCCGCCATACCGGCGCCCCGGCCGACGCCCGTGCCCTTGCCGCCCAATGCCGGTCCTCGGCCACCGGCTGCCGGCGTAGGCCGGGGGCACCGGGCGGCCATGCGAGAGCAGTTCGAACGTCGGGAGCGCGCCTCTCGCCTTGTAGAGCCGCCCATGCCGGATATCTGGGCTGAGGTGGTCGACCAGGACCCGGTGGTTCTCCCCGAACGACCTGCTGGCCTACCCCCACGAGTGCGTAGGGGGGACAGCAAGTCGACCAAGCGGCGGGTGATCATCGACTCGCAAGCGGGGCGCAAGGCCGGCAAGGTCGGCCCGCGCGACCAGCGGTCGGGAGCCGAAGCCGTAGCCGAGGCTCCAGCGGCGAAGAAGAAGGCTCCTCCCGGGGTGGAATCTCCCGTGAGGATAAAGAGTGGAGCCAGCGTCAAAGACCTCAGCGAGACCTTGGAAATCAGCGCCAGTGAACTGATCAAGACCCTGCTCAAATTGGGGGAGATGGTGACCATCACCCAGTCTCTGTCCGATGAAGCCATACTGGTGCTCGCTGAAGAGTTTGGACGGCAGGTGGAGATCGAGCACGCAGAGGAGGAGAAGGAGGGCCTCGACCAATTCCTGGATGATCCGGCCGATCTCGTTCCACGACCGCCAGTGGTTACCATCATGGGCCATGTTGACCACGGCAAGACCTCTCTGCTCGATGCCATCCGCGAGACTGAGGTGGCTAAGTCGGAGGCGGGAGGGATCACCCAGCATATCGGTGCCTACCAGGTCACGCATGAGGGCAAGAAGGTCACTTTCCTGGATACGCCCGGGCACGAGGCCTTCACCGCCATGCGGGCCCGCGGCGCTAAGGTTACCGATGTAGCGGTGATCGTGGTGGCGGCCAACGACGGTGTCATGCCGCAGACCTTGGAAGCTATCAGCCACGCGCGGGCGGCAGGGGTTCCCATGATCGTGGCGATCAACAAGATAGATCTCCCGGATGCCAATCCTGACCGGGTGAAGAAACAGCTTGCTGACCAGGGTTTGGTCCCCGAGGCCTGGGGTGGCGACACGGTCACGGTGGAGGTCTCAGCCAAGCAGCGTCTGAATCTTGACGAGCTGATGGAGATGATCCTGCTGGTTGCCGAGGTGCAGGAGCTCAAGGCTAATCCTAAGGCTCCCGCCTCCGGGGTAGTGATCGAGGCTCAACTCGACGTCGGTCGGGGGCCGGTGGCCACGGTCTTGGTGCAACGGGGGACACTCCGCATCGGGGACGCTTTGGTCAGCGGGGAAGCGTACGGCAAGGTAAAGGCCATGTTCGACTTCAAGGGAGCCTCGCTGACGCAGGCCGGCCCCTCCGTGCCGGTGCAGGTGTTGGGCTTCAACACGGTGCCCGTAGCCGGAGACTTTGTCATGGTAGTGAAGGACGAACGAGAAGCTCGACAGCGGGCTGAGCAGCGAGCCGCGCGGTTGCGTCAGGAGCAGTTGGCCAAGGCGCGGGGCGGAGCGGCTAGCTTGGAAGAGTTCTACCGTAGGCTGAAGGAAGGGCGAGTCAAGGAACTGCCTCTCATCATCAAGGCCGACGTCGTAGGTTCGGTGGAAGCCTTGCAGGATGCTCTCCGCAACATCAGCCGGCCCGAGGCCAAGATCGAGGTGATCCATGCTGGCGTGGGGGGCATCAACGAGTCGGACATCATACTGGCCTCGGCCTCCAAGGCTGTTGTCATAGGCTTCAACGTACGGCCCTCGGCTGCAGCCAAAGCGCTGGCCGAGCAAGAGCAAGTGGATGTGCGAACCTACCGCGTGATCTACAAGGCGATCGAAGACATCGAGGCGGCCCTGGTGGGTATGCTCGAGCCCGAATACGTCGAGCAAGAGGTGGGCACGGCGGAAGTCCGGCAGATCTTCCGGTCGTCGCGGGTCGGCACCATAGCCGGTTGTTATGTGCTTACCGGCAAGATCACGCGCTCGGCCAAGGTGCGCCTGGTCCGTGATGGTCAGATTGTTTACGACGGGACCGTCGACTCCTTGCGACGGTTTGCCGAAGATGTGCGCGAGGTGGCCGCTGGGTACGAGTGTGGGATCCACCTCGCCGGGTATGATGACATTCGCGTCGGCGATGTGCTGGAAGCCTACGAAATGAAGGAAGTTGCCCGTACCCGCTAGGAGTGACAAAGGCTACGTAGGGATCATCTCGGCCGAATTGCACTTCCCGGAGGTCGGTTCGCTCAAAGGCAAGCGGGTGTATCTCCGGCGGATCCGAGAGTACGTAACCCGCAAGTTGGATGCCTCTTTTGCCGAGGTCGGGTACAGTGACCTCTGGCAACGCTCTCGGGTCATCGTCGCCGTGGCCGCCTCAGACGTACAGGTCCTGGAAGGGATGCTGGAAAGACTGACGAGGTATCTCGATTCCGAGGAGTGGGTGCTTGTATCCTGCTCGAGTCAGGTGGTGGACGTAGATGCGGAGTACTAGTTCATATCGTATGCGTCGG
>CAKZRW010000080.1 GCA_937148845.1 uncultured Actinomycetes bacterium
AGCCGCAACGGCGATCCGCAAATGCTGCGAATGGAGGCCACTTCCAGCGCCTCGGCCTCGCTCATCGCCGGCAGCAGACCGGGCAGTCGCTGCGCCAGCATGCTCTTGCCGGTACCCGGCGGACCGAAAAGCAACACCCCTTTAGGAATGCGCGCGCCCAGACTCTGGAAGCGTCGCGGATTCTCGAGGAACTCCTTTATTTCTTGGAGTTCCTCCACAGCCTCGTCCACCCCGGCCACGTCCTTGAAGGTGATCTTGGGCTGATCCATCGACATCCGCTTGGCCCGAGACTTGCCGAAGCTCATGACCTTGCTTCCGCCTCCCTGCATCTGGTTCATCAAGAAAACAAAGAAAAGGATCATCAGCAGGATGGGCGCTACGGTTCCGAGGATGGATACCCAGACCGAACTCTTCTGGACATCGGTGGCAAAATCGATGTTGTGCGAGAGGAGGTACTCCTCCATGTTGTAGGCGGCGGTGAAGCCTACCTGGAACTTGCTGCCGTCGGTGAGTTGCCCCTCGACCACGAGGTCCTTGGTCTTGAGGGTGACCGGTTCCTTGATGGTGCCCTTCTCGACAGCCTGCTGGAATTCAAGAAAAGTGAACTCCTCTTTCTTGCCTCCTCCGTAGAAGAGGTTCTGGACGAAGAAGGCAAGCAAGATGATGAGAAGGATTGGAAAGGCGGCGCTCTTGAAGAACCTGCTCAATTAGACCCCACGAGTCGTTCCCAGGGGTGAAGATACTATCACATGGGCGTGCTCAGACGTCGTCCATCACCCCGATGTACGGAAGATTCCGATATTTCTCTGCGTAATCGAGTCCGTAACCCACCACGAACTCGTTCTCGATCTCGAAGCCCGTGTACTTGCAGGGGAGCTCGGCCACGCGGCGACTCGGCTTGCTGAGCAAAGTCACGATCTCCAGACTGGCCGGATTGCGAGACCACAGACTTCGCGTCAGGTACTGAAGGGTGAGACCCGAGTCTATGATGTCCTCCACGATCAACACATGCCGTCCCTCGACGTCAGTGTCGAGGTCCTTGAGGATCCGGACCACCCCCGAACTCTCCGTGGAAGCGCCGTAGCTGGAGACGGCCATGAACTCGATCTCTAGGTCGAAGGGTAGACGCCGGGCCAGGTCGGCCAGAAAGAAGACCGCTCCCTTGAGAACGCAGACCAGCACGGGACACTTGTCCTCGTAGTCTCGGGTTATAGCGGCCGCCAGTTCAGCGACCTTCGCCTCGAGCTCCTCGCGGGGGATCAGTACTCTCACGTAACCTCGTTATCCAGGCTGTCTTGGAAAAGCTGCAACCACACCACCTGTCTTGTGTCTGGGGTGATTCTACCCTCCTCTGCCATCAGCAAGCCACCCACCCACACTATCTTGCCCTCGGCCACCACCAAGGGCACTCTCGACCTTGCCCCCCGCGGCACTTTGCAGTCCACCAAGATATCCTGCAGTTTCCGCGAACCACGAGCCCCCAAGGGGCGGACGCGGTCACCGGGCCGGGGACCCCGGACCACCACTTCTCCCTCGAGAGAGCGCGCATCCAGGAAGGCCTCCCGCGTGGATTCGGCCTGCCAGTATCTCTCCGGCTCGACCTTCGACAACAGGGTGGCTTGGATACGCCACCCTTCCCAGGAGACGCTGCCCGGTACGGGGAGGCGGACCGCACGGGCGCCCTCGCCCGCACCTTTCAACCCCCCATCGCCGCGCGCTTTTTCCAACCACAACCGGTCATAGGCCTTCCTAGCCTTCCAGCCGCCCCCCAAGGCCCGCTCGCCTGAGCCGGGCACGAGCAGAAGCTCCTCCACGGCAAGGACGGAGGCGCGCGAGGCCGCAGGCCTCGCGCGCCCCTCCAACCACGCATGCAGCAGGACGCGGCGCAGAGCTTTCTCCAGACCGAGCAGACTGGCGACGCTCAGGGCGTCCGGCCCCGCGGGCCCCCTCCCCACGCCTTCTTCCGTCACCTTTTCCATGAAGGCTGCGATCATCCCCGCAACCAGTCGTTCCATTTCAGCAGCCACCTCTGCAGTCCGGGCGGCAGCCGTCACCGCCCCCGGCAGCCCCGCTTCCCAAGCCGGCATCACCTGCTCCCGTATGGCGGTACGAGCGTAACCGGGATCACGATTGCCCCGGTCCTCCGCAAACTCGAGGCCCATGGCTTCACAGTAGGCAGCGGTCTGAGCCCGCCGGCAGGCAAGCAGAGGCCGTACCCAGGGTGGATCACAAGGCAGCATCGCCCGAAAGGCCGCCAATCCTCCGTACCGCCCCAAGCGGTAGAGCATGGTCTCCACCTGGTCATCGGCAGTGTGGGCCAGGACGATCCGAGACATACCTTGCTCCCCGGCCACTCGAAGCGCTGCCTGCCTCCTGGCTTCGCGGGCGGTCTCCTGCACATTCCCGTGTTTCCTGACCGGCTGGTGGCTCACCATCAGCGGTACCTCCAGGCTGGCACAGAGTCGCTCGACCAAGGCCTGGTCAGCCTCGCTTTCTGCCCCCCGCAGATGGTGGTTGATATGAAGAGCCAAAATAGACTCCGGTCCTGCCTTGCCGTAGGCGCCGGTGGCAAGCAGATGGAGCAGAGCCACCGAATCCTGCCCGCCCGACACCATGACGAGCGCGCGGCTACCCGGCGGAAAGAGGGCTTCTCGCCTTACCAGCCGCGCGGACGCGGTGACTAGCGGGTGTTTTCGCCGCCGGCTACGCAGGCCACCAGGCCTGGTCCCGCGGTCAGACCTTCGCTCGGGGAGCCCCCCCTCACTTGCAGGGAGACCACTACCCGAGGCTACACGTGCCCCACTCGACCCTGTCCTTGCCGACACTACTTCCGCCCTACCCGTGCGCTTCCTCGTTCCGCGGCCCGCACCGTTCCCATCCGTCTCGCCTCGGACCAGTTTCTTCCTGGGTGACCTGGTATTGTACTACCATGACTCAGCCCTCCCTTATCCTTGTGTACGGGGACTCTCTTGTCACCTACGACTTGGGTCCAGAGCACCCGCTGCAGCCCAGCCGTTACGCCCTTACCGTGGCATTGCTCAAGGAGCTGGGCTGGCTCGAACCGCCGCAGGTTCTGGTAGAGGAGCCACAACCCGCCACTCTTAGCCAACTCCTCACCGTCCACAGCTACCCGTACGTAGAAGCAGTCCAGAAGGCACAAGCTACCGCTCGCCGCGGACAACCCGTTCCTGAGCTTCTCCTCTACGGTCTGGGCACCCCCGACGTTCCCGTGTTCAAAGACATCCATGACGCTTCTGCTCTGCACACCGGAGCCAGTCTGCAAGCGATGCAAGCACTCCTTGAAGAAAGGACCTTGCACTCTTACAGTCCGGCTGGCGGCATGCACCACGCCCTGCGTGCCCGCGCCTCCGGTTTCTGTGTCTACAACGACTGCGCGGTCGCCATAGCTGCTGCCCTTGAGCATGGAGCGCGAGTGGCCTACCTAGACTTCGACGCACATCACGGGGACGGAGTCCAGGCAGCCTTCTATGAGGACCCGCGGGTGCTAACCATCTCGGTGCACGAGTCGGGACAGTTCCTGTTTCCGGGGACCGGTTTCACCCACGAGGTGGGTAAGGGCGATGGCATGGGAACCTGCATCAACATCCCCCTCCCGCCCCCCGCCGGGGATGAAGCGATCTTGGCGGCTTTCGAGCGAGTCATGGTGCCAGCAGTCACACTCTTTGCCCCCGACGTGGTGGTCACCCAGACCGGTTGCGACACCCATCACAGCGATCCTCTGACCGACCTCCAGGCCACCCTTTACCTCTACCCTGAGCTGGCCTCTCGCCTACACGCCCTCGCGCACGAGGTCTGCGGCGGCCGCTGGCTGATCCTAGGCGGAGGTGGCTACGACCCCGCCGACGTGACCCCTCGGGCCTGGACCGCTTTCATCGGCACCGTCCTGGGTTATGAGGTAGAGGACGTGGTCTTGCCGGAGCGCTGGCGGGAAGCTTCGAGAGCGGCTGGGGGCGACCCTCCTGTTCATCTTCTGGATGATGTCTGCCCAGCCAAGAGGGCGGACGCAGACACTTCCGTCGAAGAGGCTATCGCCGAAGCGGAGAGGGTAGGATTGGGAGCCCTGCGGGCCCGCCTCCCTTGAGACCAGGCGACCTGCTTGCACTCCAGGCCCGGCTTTGCTTATATTGGCACGCCTGTATGTCCTAAAGGAGGAGAAACCATGGGTGTGCCCAAAGTCGATCCCGATCTTTGCACGGGGTGCGGCATCTGTGAGGATGTCTGCCCCGATGTGTTCGAGGTCGGCGACGACGGCATCTCACGGGTGGCCGCCGACCAGATGGGGATGCTGGGGACGGTCATCAACTCCCTGGCCCTGCAGAGCGTGCTGGAGTCGCAAGGTTGCCAGACCCGGGTGATGAGCGCCGCCGATATGCCTCGGTTCGCCGAACCGTATATCCGAAGGCGGGCTCTGCGCCATTTGGACAAGGGTCGGGTGGTGATCATGGCCGCGGGGACCGGCAATCCGTATTTCTCCACCGACACCGCCGCCGCCCTACGGGCGGTGGAGATCGAAGCCGAGGCTTTGCTCAAGGGGACCAAAGTGGACGGGGTCTACGATTCCGATCCGATGGTCAACAGGTCGGCTAGGAAGTTCGAACGGCTGAACTACGACCAGGTGCTGGCCCAGAGGCTGGGGGTGATGGACGCGACCGCCGTCTCCCTGTGCATGGAGAACAAGATGCCCATCGTGGTCTTCAACCTGACCAAACCCGGAACCCTCAGACGGATCGTTCTGGGCGAGGCCCTGGGCACTATTGTCAAGGAGTGAAAAGATGCTGTTACAGATCTATCAGGAGATGGAGCGCAAGATCACCAAAGCCTCCGAGGCCCTGAAGACAGAATTTGCCGGCATCCGAACCGGGCGAGCCAACCCGGCGCTGCTCGAAGGGCTCAAGGTCCAGAGCTACGGGGCCATGGTGCCCATTAACCAAGTGGCTGGGATCTCGGTGCCCGAGGCCAGGCTGTTGGTCATCCAGCCGTGGGATAAGACGGCCCTGCCCGAGATAGAGAAGGCCATCCTTAAATCC
>CAKZRW010000081.1 GCA_937148845.1 uncultured Actinomycetes bacterium
GCCGTGGTCCGAGACCGCACGCCCAGGGAAACCATGGATAGCTTGCTGCAGACTCTGGCCGAAAGCGCGGTGGGCATGCCCAGAGCAGGGGAGATAATGAGTCGCCCCATACGTTTGATCGATGCTCATACGCCAGTCACCGAGGCCATAGTCGCGGCCCAGAAGTATGGGCACTCCGGTATCTGCGTGCGTGAACGGGGCCGCGTGGTGGGCATAGTGGCCCGTCGGGACCTGGACAAGGCTATCCGTCATGGGCTTGGTCATGCTCCCGTAAAAGGGGTGATGACCCGTACCATCGCCTTTGCCAGACCGTCGACCACCGTGGAGGAGCTGAGGCGGCTGATGGTAGCCAACAATATCGGCCGGGTGCCGGTGGTCCGGGAGGAGGCGTACGAGGCGGCTGTCCGGAACCGCTTGGCCCGGGTAGCTGACGTGCTAGGTATCGTGACCCGCACCGATGTGCTGGCTGCGTACCAGGGACGGTGGGAACGGGAGAAAGTGGAGATAGAGGCGCCACAGGTGCACACCATGCAGGCTCTGCTAGAGCATCCTGTCTTCGGCAGGCTTTTCCGCACCTGCGCAGCGTTGTCAGAGGACTTCGGCGGGGTCTACTTGGTGGGGGGCTTTGTGCGCGACCTCCTCCTTGATCAACCGAATGTCGACGTGGACATAGCCGTGGAGGGCGATGGCATCGCTTTCGCTACCCGACTCGCTACCGAACTAGGAGGGAGAGTCCGGCCACATCGCAAGTTCAAAACAGCGGTCGTTCTTCTGCCGCCGGAAGTCTTGGGCGAGGGTCAGTCCGGTCTGCGTCCCTCGGATGAACCGTTCCATGTGGACGTGGCCACCACCAGGGCCGAGTTCTATGAGTATCCCGCTGCGCTACCCCGCGTGGAGCATGCTTCCATACGACAGGACCTGTTCCGGCGCGACTTCACCATCAACGCCATGGCCATCTCGTTGAGTGGACGGGATGTGGGTAAGGTGATTGATTTCTTTGGCGGCTACCGTGACCTACAGCAGGGCGTGGTACGCGTGCTCCATAACCTAAGCTTCATCGAAGACCCGACTCGCATCTTCCGGGCGGTCCGTTATGAGAACCGCTATGGCTTTCGGATGGATGAGCAGACACGTGCCTTCGCCCGTGCCTGTGTGGACATGCACTTGGTGGGAGATCTTTCCAGTGTGCGGCTGCGGAACGAATTGGTCGCTTTACTGAGCGAAAGCGACGTGGAGTGGACATTGAACAGGCTCTATGAGCTTGGCGTCGCCAAGGAGGTGCATCCGAAGTTGGCTACGGGGGCCAAGACAGTGGCTCTGGTCAAGCAGATCGACTCCCTGGTGCAAGAGCTCGACCTCGGCGATCAGGTGGTGCCCTGGCGATTGCGGCTGGCAGCCATGACCCGTAACATGACCCATGACGAATTGTGGGTGTGGCTGGAGCGGCTCAAGTTGCGCCGGGCCGATAGCGAAGTGGTGCGAGCGGCAGTGGTGGTGGGGCCTGTGCTCTCCTCGCGGTTGGCCCGGGAGGACATCAGCGACTGGGACATCTATCGCGCGCTACGCCGGACCCCGCTGGAAGCCGTTGTCTTTGCTCTGGCCTCGACCGACCAACAGGTGGTCGCCGGTCGGCTGC
>CAKZRW010000082.1 GCA_937148845.1 uncultured Actinomycetes bacterium
GATACGCCCCGACGATGGGAGCTCCAATGACTCCCGCGATCCCTGCCAAGGCCATCCCCAGCAAGAAGACCAGCGTGCTGACCAGGCCGTAGTTGATGCCAAGAGCAACGGTCATCTCCCGGTTGTCCATACCGGCGCGGATGATGGCGCCAGCTCGGGTGCGATCCTGGATGTACCAGAGGAGGCCCAGGATGAGAAGTCCTACCCCACACACGAAGATGCGGTAGATAGGGAAGCTCAGACCTCCGATCGTTATCACGCCCGTCAAGAACTCGGGCGTCTGCATGATCTTGGCCCGTGGACCCCAAATCCATATCACCGCATTCGCAACCATGTAAGAAAGCCCGATGGTCAAGATGCCCTGCTCAGGCACCTTGCCGTGGAGCTTGCGCAAGAAGAACCAGTACAGCCCAAAACCGATCGCGGCCAACGCTATGGCCGCGGCGACCACGGCCATCCAAAAACTCTGAAAAGAACTGATGATCTGCAGACCGACGTACGCTCCGAACATGTACAGGGCGCCGTGGGCAAGGTTGAGGACACCCATCACTCCGAAAGTGAGCGAGAAGCCGGCAGCGAGCATGAAGAGGATGAAAGCGTAGGACAGTCCATTGAGTCCCGTGACAAACGCTTGGTTCATCGTCCCCCCAACCTCGTTTCTCCCGCTAGCAGCCGCCGCCAGCAGCCAGGGTAACACGTGGAAGCCGATTCCTGCGCGCCTACCCTAGCCGCAAACGTCTATCCAGCGCCCTCCCCCGCATAGGTCGTCACGTTCAGCAACCGCGCCTTGGCGCCGACAGCAAAGTTCACCGGTCGGAGATCGCCTTCCCGTTCGGAGCCTTGGTAACCGAAGATCTTGCCTGCGGTCCGCATCGCCCGCAGGTCGATCAGCACCAGCCCCAAAGTAGGGATGATCTTCTCTCGCCAAACGAACAGATAGAGGTCGGCCGCCACTTTGAAGTAGTGGCAGCGGTCGGTGTCCGCCAGCCCTTTCTCAACACCCTCCAGACAATGCCTGGTGTAGAACCGTTCGTTCAAGTAGATGTGCTCGTACCGCTCAGTCGGGCTGTAGGTGTACTCGACCCTTCTTCCTATCAGATCGAGCGTGGGAAAGTGGCGGATCGTCTCGGCGGTGAGCGGGGTACCTATCGCCGCGCTCAGGAATTCGACCGCTACAGGCGTGAGCTCCAGCCCAGCCGTAGCTCGTTCCGCCAGAGAGCCCACAGCCCCGGGCCCCGGCAACCGGCCTACTACCACCGTGGCGGCCCTTTGCTCAAGATCAGCGACCGTGGTCACACTCACGGTCGGGTCTTCGCTTCTCAGGTAATCGATCAGGTAGATACCCTCGCGGACGGAGTACACCGCGACGGTCTCGACGCTGCTCTTTCCTTGGATCGACCCTTGGCGGACCTTCCACTCCAGTCTGCCCCCTGGCAGGAAACGATACTCGTAGGCCGTACCGTCTTCGAGAAAAAGGGCAAGCGTCTGACCTTCGAGAGCAGGGGTGACCAGAGGCGCATGACTTCCGGGCACAAAGGCCTCGGCCAGCGCTCCCACACTCACCCAGGTATCCGATCCGCTCATCGCCCCCCTTTGCTCTTTGCTTGCGCGCTTGCCGCCTGGTCAGTATTCGCGCAGGATGTCGATCAAGATGTCGGTCGCCTTGATAGCGTACTCACGAGGCACGGTCAGCGGCGGCATGAAACGAAAGACATTGCCGTAGCGACCGCAAGGGGTCATTATCACGCCCCGGTTGAGCAGCTTGAGGGCGATCTCACCGCACTTGGCGGGACCTAGGGGCTCTTTGGTCTTGCGGTCGGCCACTACCTCCACGCCTATCATGAGCCCCCGCCCCCGTACGTCACCGATGCACTTGACGTGGGACATGGCGTCGAGGAAACGGCCCTTGATTTCTTCCCCCAGCGCGGTCGCCCTTCCTAGCAGGTCGGCTTCCGGGTCAGTGATGATATCGATGTTGGTCATACAGACCTCGCAAGCCAGAGCGTTGCCGGCAAAGGTGCTGGGTTGCGAGCCCTCGACCAGACTCTTCTCGATGTCCGCCCGATAGGTGAGCCCTGCCATGGGTATGTCACCGCCCATCCCTTTGCCCCAGGTGACCATGTCGGGCTTCACTCCGTAGTGTTCTATGCACCACATCTTGCCGGTCCGCCCCGCCCCGGACTGCACCTCGTCCGCTACGTAGAGACAGCCGTACTTGTCACACGCCTCCCTGATCAACTGGAAGAACTCTGGCGGGGGAGCCACATAGCCGCCTTCCCCCTGCTGCGATTCCACGATGACGGCAGCCACGTCGTCGGCTGCGGTGTAGGGGGTGTTGAGGACATGGTCGACATACTTCCCGCACTGGACGTCACAGCTGGGATAGGTCATGTTGAACGGACAGCGGTAACAGTAGGCATAGGGAAGATGCTGGACGCCGGCGATGAGCGGACCCCACCCGTGCCGGTAGTTGTATCCGGTGGTGAGAGCCGTGGTGCCGCACCAGACTCCATGATAGGCCCCATGGAAAGCCAGGATCTGAGTGCGACCGGTGTGCCGCCGCGCGAACTTGATGGCCGTCTCCACGGCGTCAGAACCGGCTTGGAAGAACGAGGTGTGACAGTCCCCCCGCAGACCCTCGGGCATGATACCGGAGATCTTCTTGGCCAGCTCGATTCGCTTGGGATTGGTGATGTCGGTGGTGTGCATGATGAGTGTGCTCTGCCTACGGATAGCATCCAGTACCTTCGGGTGCCCCCGGCCCACGGCGTTGACTGCCACCCCCGCCGCCATGTCGATGTAGAGATTGCCGTCTGCGTCCTTGACAGTGGCGCCTTTCCCGTACTCCAAGATGACCGGGAAACCGCCACCACCGCGAGTGAAGGCCTCATACTTGGCCGATTCCGCCATGAGGGCTTGGACTTTGGGTCCTGGTACAGCCGTCAACATGTGCGGAGCATCGGGGAAAGACAGCTGCATGAGTTCAGCTTCGGAGATCATCCTCTCACCCATCCTTTCCGGTCGCCGAATCGAGAGTGGTCCGAGACCCCACCTGACACGCACCCTGACGTAGCCCAGTCAGCGAGGGGGATACTGTAGGAACCGCGCATGATGACCAGCGCCGCCAAGACCGGCAGCCCTTGCCCGTCGGGAAATTGAAGAGGCGGACGGCCACGCTCCCCCCGGTCGCTCGCTCAGCCCCTGCACCTGGACGTTTAAACGACTGGTTAACAAACCATGTATATCAGTCGGGGCTTGCTTCTGTCAAGAACCGCCCTCTCGCCCCGCTTTACCCCGCAGCTGCGGCCGCTTTGTTCGTTGTAGGTGCTTTCCTGTTGTCTGTTATACGCATGTTTTATTTCAAGACTGGAGCTGGTAGTATCGGTGGTGTCTCGACTTTGGATGACTCCTCGACCCAACCAAGGAGGGGCAGTGACTGACCAGAGCCCACCTCTGGCTCACACGGCCAGGAGGAGGGGCAGAGAGACGCGGCGAAGCTCGAGCCTTGCCAGGTCTCGCCCCGTCCTGCTGCCGGGCGCAACCCTTGACATGCCCCCCACGGCAAGGAGACTTCTAGAAGCCGCCCACCGTCTCCTGGTCCGTTCAGGGTACAACTCCCTGACGGTGGAGGCTATCAGTCAGGAGGCGGGGGAGAACAAAGCTCTCATCCGCTACTACTTCGGATCCAAGAACGGGCTGCTCGTCGCTTTGACCGATGCGCTCATCATGGAGACGCTCACTCGGGCCCGGCAGCGACTTGCGCAGGCCGCTGACACCCGAGACCGCGTGTCAGTCGTAACCGATGCTGCCGCCACCATTCTCAGCGACGAAGCTTCCTATCGCCTGCTTTTCGACCTGCTGCCCCGTCTGCTCGAGAACCCGCGGATGGCTCGTCAGCTGGCCGACCTCTACCGCGGCTACCGTGAGATCAATGCCCGGGCCCTCTGGGGCGACAGGGAGCACACCCCGCCCCCCATCGTCTACCAGTTGGCCGCCATGACCGTGGCCTTGACCGACGGATTGGCGGTACAAACCCTTGCCGAGCCAGGCAGCATAGATGTGCAAGCCATCCTTGCTGCCTGGCAGGCGTTCCTCGAAACCACGCTGGCGAGGGCAGCCGCGGAAGAGCTCTAGAAAATATCGATCCCCAGACCGGCGAGTGTCTCTTTGGTGGGGACACCCGTCTCCCGGTCCCAGCCCATGGCCGCGAAATAGTTCTCCCGCAAGAGCTCGAACGGGGGCGGCGTGACCCCGGCAGCCGGTCCTGCCACCAAAGGTCTCTCAAAACGCTTCGGTATCCGAAGCTGACGCACGTCGACGCCTTCGCGCACGTTGAAAGCCTGGCGCATGGTGTTGATGCGCTTGCCCAGGGTGATGCCTTCCAGCCAATCGATATCCCAGCCTGTGACGGGAGCCAAGAGCTCCACCACCGGCGGCGCATAGAACTGGGCGTAGAGACCGCACAGTCCGGCCGAGCTCAGGAGCTGGTAATAGGCGGCCCCCCGAGCGTAGAGCTCGCCCTTCTTGTCCCACTCCCCGAAGACCTCCTTCGCGTCGGACTGAAGCAGGGGATGCTCGCCCAGCGAGCGACCTTGCTCCAACATCCCCATGCCCTGGGGACCGTTGTGGTTGGCAGGCTGGGCATCAGCGATGAAGTGGGTGCCCATGCTGGGGGCAAGGCGTGGATCGTGGTAGGGGACAGCTCGGCCCGCCACGTGCATGGCGTACTCTTCGCTGCCCTTACCGATCTTGTCGGCCGCATACTTGGCCCCGTCTGCCAGCAAAGCCCCGAATCCTTCGCCGGCAGCTATTTGGCGGGTGAGTTCGACCAACGCTTCGGCGTTGCCCCAGGTGAGCTCTAGACCTCCGGTATCGGTCTTGTCGATGACACCGTTGGCGTAACATTCCATGGCAAAAGCGACAGTCCCGCCCACCCCGATGGTGTCGATGCCGTAACGGTTACAGAGCTCATTGGCTTTGATGACAGCCTCGACGTTGTCGTTCCGGCACATAGGTCCCAACGCCGCTAAGGTCTCGTACTCGGGTCGGTGCATCTCACCCGCGGTCGCAAAGGGCCCCTCCTTGACTTCGATCAGAGCCCCGCAGCGGACTGGGCAACTATGGCACCCGTAGGCCCGCAATTTGTAGACGTCCATATTGGCAGCGTCAAGCTTGGTCACCGTGGGTAGAGCGTCAAGACCAGTGGTGTTCCAGTTCTCCACCGGACAGTCGCCGATCTTGACCAGGAAGCTGGTGCCTCCGCCAGTGCCCGCAGCGGTCAGGCCCTGGTGGAACTTGCTGTTCTTGAGCTCCTCGCCGTAACGTTTCTGGATGGCCCGCAGACCTTCTTTGTCAGCCACCCGGATGCGGGCCCCCTTGGGAGCGCGCACAGCGATGGCCTTGAGTTTCTTGGACCCCATCACCGCCCCCACGCCTGACCGAGCAGCGATGCGGCCCTTCTCGTTGACGATGCCGGCCAGCCGCGACAATCTCTCGCCCGCAGGGCCGATACAAGTTATGACCCAACTGCCGGGATCGCCCAGTTTCGTCTGCAGGGCATCGTCGGTCTCGTAAGTGTCCTTACCCCACAGGTCGTCGGCGGGCAGCAATGAGGCGCTCCCCTTGTCGATGACGAGACACACGGGCGACGAGGCCACGCCACTCACAAACACGCCGTCGTAGCCCGCGAACTTGAGCTCCGGACCCCAGGTGCCACCCGAGTTCGAGTCAGCCCAGGTCCCGGTGAGTGGCGACTTGCACGACACCGTGTAACGCCCCCCTCCGTAAACGCCTGTCCCCGTGAGCGGCCCGGTGGTGAAAGCAAGCAGGTTTTCCGGCCCCAAGGGATCGATGACCGGCTTCGTCCGTGATATGATCACGGCCGCCGCCAGACCGGCACCTCCCAACCACTTGCGGTAGAAGCCCGGGTCTGGTGCCTCTTCAGTTATCGCCCCCGTGGTCAGGTCCACGAACAGCAGCTTCCCAGCATAACCAGGAATCATGGTTCCTCCCCCTTCGCTCAAGCCGCTTGCCTTACTTCGACTACTTGCCTCTGCCGCTATCTGCCGGGTCTTCCCGGCGAGAGTAACCCAGAAACGCCGAGAGCGAGTCGGCGGCTTGTTTTACCGCCTCCGCATAGCCCTTTCTTTCCTCCGGACCGAAGCGCCCGGTGGGCACCACGACCGAGATAGCAGCAATCACATTGCCCAGCTGGTCACGTACCGGGGCCGCTACGGCACACGTACCTATGTTACGTTCCTCTATATCAAAGGCCACCCCTTCGCGGACCACCCGCTCCAACTCCGCTGCCAAAGCGTCGGGATCGGTGATGGTGTTGGGGGTGGCGCGCGGCCGGGGCTGAGCCAGGATCTCTGCGCGCTCTGCTGCCGGCTTGAAAGCCGCGAAGACCTTGCCGTTGGCATTGGCTGTGTCTCCGATGATGCGCCCCACGGCCACCTCGCGCCGGAATGGGCGCTGGGTGTCCACCTCGTCCACACTGACCGCCACTCCGTCCACCTCGATCGCCAGGGTGGCCGATTCCCCGGTCTTCTCGACCAACTCGCGCAAGTACGGTCGGGCGATAGCCACCAGGTGGGCATAGCCTTCGGACAGATAGGTAGTGGCCAGGAGAGCAGGGCCTAGATGGTAGCGGTTGGTGACCGGGTCACGGACGAGATACAACGCCGATTCCATCGTGCGGATCATTCTGTAGGCGGTCATGCGAGGCAGGCCCGTCTGCTCGGCTATCTCGTCCAGGGTCCACTCCCGGTTCTCGGCGTCGAACAGCCCCAGGATGCTCAGCCCCTTAGCCAGGGCCCGCACCAGAAAGGCGCTATCGTTCGAACCGGGCTGGGTCCGATCTTCCTTGATCCGTGGTCTTGCCACTGCCGCTCCAGACTTCTGTGAAAATATCAGGACGGCGCCCACTGCGCGACGATGGTAGCATGAAGGTGGTATTTAGATACCAATTTCGCCTGATTACGTAGGCTTGCCCCGCTTGCATTCACCATACGCATAGCAGCCGGCTGATATTCCACTCTGCGTTATTTCAATATTACTCTGTGTTCTTCATGCTATCATTCTATGCTATCATCAAGCAGGTTTTCTTTACCTGTTCCCGTGTCCTAGGAGGGGGCTATGACGAGATGGGGAATGGTCATCAACCTCGCGAAGTGCATGCGGTGCCACGCCTGTGTAGCAGCCTGCCGCATCGAGCACTTCCTCCCGCTCCGGGTGACCTGGCCTCGGCTCATCGCTGTCGAAACCGACGAGGGTTACAAGGTCGACGTCTCCACTTACCCGGTGCGATGCAACCAGTGCAAGGAGGCCCCCTGTGTGGACGTCTGTCCCACCGAGGCCTCCTATAAGAGAGAGGACGGGATCGTAGCCATCGACTCGAATAAGTGTTTCGGCTGTCGGTACTGCGTCATAGCCTGTCCTTATCAGAACCGCACTTACGTTTCCCGCAAGCGGGACCCAGGATACTTCCCTGGCTTCTCCAAGACAGGTTTCGAGAAGAAAGGCGAGAAGCTCTATCCACATCAGCGCGGCACCACCGAGAAGTGCAACTTCTGCATGGAGCGCATCGATGCCGGCCTGGCCAAGGGCCTGAAACCGGGCATCGACCGCGAGGCCACCCCCGCCTGTGTCAACACCTGCCAGGCCCGGGCACTCACGTTCGGTGACCTCGATGACCCCAACAGCAACGTCTCCAGACTCATCCGCGAGAAGAGCGGCTTCGTCCTTCATCCAGAGTACGGGACCGACCCCTCGGTCTTCTACATCGACTACAAGCTGGGCGGTAACGACAACAAGGCCCCCATCGAGGCTCAGACCGGGAGCCACATCCAGCATCTGAGCTCGGTGTACGAACCCGTCAAAGAGAAACTCGCCAAACGCTACGAGTAGCCGGGGGGATTGCACATGAACATAAGAACAGCCCGCCAATGGATGGTCACCCACGAGTGGATGGTCAAGCCCATGGCCCAGGCCGAGTGGATCCAGGGCAAGGGTGTCCTGGTCTGGCTGGCCGAGGTCTTCTCGGCCCTAGGGACGGGCCTCTACCTGGTCTCGGTCTTCTTCGCCCTAAAAGAGGACTTCGCAATCACAGCGTTCTGGGCCGGCATCTTTGGCTGGATCATGATCGCAGTCTTCAAACTGCCGCTGCACCTCGCCTACCTTGGGAAGCCCTGGCGTTTCTGGAGAGCCTTCCCGCCCTTCAGCAACGCTTGGCGGACCTCTTGGTTCTCCCGCGGCGTGGTGTTCACCATGATCTACCTGGGCTTCGCCGCGGTACAGCTCATTTTACAAGGCCTGGTGGCCTATGGTAGGGCCGCTTTTGACTCGGGGGTCATGGACGCCAATTACGCATTCATGGTGCTGGCCGGCATCTTCTGCGTGATGACTTCCATCTACTGCGGTTTCGCTATGAGCTATTGCAAGAGCGTACCCTTCTGGAACACTGGACTCTTGCCGATCGTGTTCCTCCTCATGGGCATCGCTGACGGTCTGGCCCTCATCATGGGAGTCGGCCTGGTCACAGGCGAAGATGTAATCGCTACAGCCGAATCTGCCACCCGCATCATGCTGATCATCAATGCGCTCTTGATTGTGGCCTACCTGGTCAATGCGAACTATCAGTCCATCACGGCCGAATTATCGGTCAAGGAGCTGATCGTTGGCCATCTGGCTTGGGTCTTTTGGCTGGGGATCGTCATCCTGGGCATCATCGTGCCCTTCGCCATCTCGGTCGCCAGCTACTTCACGGGGAAGGAGGCCACTGCTGGTCTTCTGGTGTTCGCCATCGTCTGCCACACCATCGGCGCCTTCTCGCTCAAGTACGGTGTGCTCAAGGTGGGCATATACCGACCCCTTCTGCCCAGGACGCAGGCTTACTAGCCGCAGGCATGTGCCTAAGGAGAAACTATGGCTAACAGAGAGATCGTCTACTCAACCTGCAAGAGCTGCCATGGCGGCTGCGGGGTAAAGGTCACCAAAGAGGACGGGATCGTCGTCCATATCGAGGGCAACCCCAACTCTCTTACCCGCGGCACTATGTGTGCCAAGGGTTTGTCTAGCATCCAGCATATCGACAACCCCTACCGGCTCAAGTACCCCATGAAACAGGTGGGGAAGAAAGGCCAGGGCAACTGGAAGCGGATCTCCTGGGACGAGGCCCTGGACACCATCGCGGACAAGATGAAGGCCGCTATTGCCGATCCCGGCCCGCACGCTATCGCCATCTCCCAGGGGACGGGGCGGGGTTACAACCGGTACACGCACCGACTGGCCCGCTCCATTGGCACCGCCAACGTGATCACCCCAGGATACGTCTGCCATAGCCCGCGCCTTGGCCTCTACGGCCTGGTCACGGGTTACGGCCGCCTCTACTGTGACTATCACGGGTGGGGGGGCGTGTTCCCCAAGACCCAGATCATGTGGGCCAAGCAGCTCGAGATCTCGAGCGCCGACTCTGAGATGGCCTACTGGTTCATCAACTCCCTCGACTACTGCAAGAACCTCATCATCATCGACCCCCGCGCTTCGGCGTATGCCACCCGAGCTACACTCTGGATCCAGCCCCGCCCTGGTACCGACTGTGCCCTCGCCCTGGGCATGATGAATGTGATCATCGAAGAAGAGCTGTGGGACAAGGAGTTCGTCGAGAACTGGACCTACGGCTTCGACGAATTGCGCGAACGGGTCAAGGAGTGGACCCCGCAAAAAGTGGCTGATACCTGCTGGATCCCCAAGGAGCAGGTCATAGAAGCGGCCCGCATGTGGGCCATCGACACCCCCGGCTGCATCCAGGTGGGGAGCTCTTTGGAGCGGCAGGCTAACTGCGGCCACACCCTGCGAGCCATCACTTGCCTCATGGGCCTGGTGGGCAACATCGAGAGGCCAGGCAGCATGATCAGCTGGGTGCTTCCCGACACCGGTCTCATCGAGGACTTCTTCTTGGAGATACCTCTGACCGATGAGATGCGCAGCAAGATCATCGGGGCCGACAAGTTCAAGATGGGCGCCGCGCGAACCTGCAACCCCGACACCATGGTCAAGAAGATCCTGGCCGGCGATGCTCCCATCAAAGTCTGGTTCAGCGTGGGCGGGCAGCAGATCGTCCATATGGCCAACACCAAGGAAGTGGTCGCGGCCATCGAGAAAGTCGAGTTCATGGCGCACTGCGACCAGTTCATGGGGCCTATGGCCGAGGCCGCCGACATCGTGCTTCCGGCTGCGCACTGGCTGGAGATCGACGATGTCTACGACATGCATCCGCGCTTCATGATCGAGGCTCACAACAAGGTGGTCGATCCGCCGGGAGAAGCCAAGTCCGACGCCTGGATCTTCAACGAGATAGGCCGCCGGGTAGCGCCGCAGTATTGGTGGGACACCCTGGAGGAGTGCCTTGACTATCAGGTCCGCCGCGGCATGGGCGGAACCATGAAGTGGAAAGATTTCAGTGAGCGTCTGGTGAGTGGTTGCTGGGGTCCCGACCAGGTGTACTACAAGTACAAGACGGACTACTGGCGGGAGGGCGGCGGCTTCCCCACCCCGACCGGCAAGTTCGAGTTCTGGTCCAAGCACCTGGAATCCCTCGGCTATGACCCGCTGCCCGCCTTCCGGGAACCTGGGGAAAGCCCGTATTCCACGCCCGAATTGTTCAAGGAATATCCCTTGGTTCTGACAAGCGGCTATCGCCAGCCCTTCTACTTCCTGGGTCAGTACCGGAACATCCCCTGGCTGCGGAGTTTCATGGAGTTCCCGACCGCACAGATACACCCCGAGACGGCCGCTCAGTACGGCCTGGAGGACGGGGACATCGTGTGGATCGAATCTCCACGGGGAAGAATCCGGCAGAAGATCAGGCTGTTCCCCGGCATCAAGAAGGGCGTGGTGATGGCCACCGCCAACTGCTTCTATCCAGAGGAGCCTCCGCAGGGCTATCACGGCCTGTTCATCTCCAACCCGAACGTGCTGACCAACAACAACCATCTAGACCCGATGTACGGCTCTCCGGATCTCACCTGCTTACTCTGCAAGGTATATAAGGCCAAGCCAGAGGAGCTGACCGAGCACGTCTTCCACACCGAAGACTACGGTTTCGTCCCCCAGGAGACTTCAGGAATGCAGGACACCTAGCCGACTGGAGGGCTACTCCACTACTCTAAGAACGGGGCCGGAGGACAGACCGGCCAGACAAGAGGCTGGGGGCGCGGACCTTGTGGTCCGCGCCCCCAGCCCTTCCCGCCAGTGGCTTGTAGAAAGACTCCCCCGAGACTACACGAAGGCCATGGTCCCGCCGTCGGGATAGATGATGGACCCGGTCACGAAGTCGGAAGCAGCCGAGGCCAGGAAGACAGCCGGTCCGATCAGGTCGGCCACCTTCCCCATACGCCCCATGGGCACATTGGCCAGTACCTTGGCATAACGATCAGCCTCGAGCTTCACTCGCTCCTCGGTCATCGGTGTGATGGTGATGATCGGGGCGATGGCGTTGACCAGCACATTCTTGGAGGCCAGTTCCACAGCCAGCTGCCTGGTGATCATGTCAACGGCGCCCTTGCTGGCACAGTAGGCCAGATTGCCCCCTAAGGCGCCCCGTGCCCCCCGGATAGACGACAAGTTGATGATCTTGCCTCCGCCTTGCTCGGCCATATGCGCAGCGAAGTGTTTACAGCACAGCATGACCCCGCGCACGTTGACAGCGAATAACTTGTCCCATTCCTCGAGCGGGAATTCGGTGGCAGGAGCCTTGAAGTTATAGCCTTGGGCGTTCACTAGGATGTGGACCCGACCCATGTCGGCGACCGCCTTGTCCACCAGGGCTCTTACGCTCTCTTCGAATCCAGTGTCTACCTCATAGGTCCTCACGGTCTTGCCGGTAGCCGCCTGGATTTCACCAGCGGCACTTTCCAGCGCGGCCGGATTGATGTCGGCCAGCCCTACCTGAGCCCCGTACTTCACGAACCCGTGCGCGATGCCTCTCCCGATACCAC
Organism: uncultured Actinomycetes bacterium; assembly: GCA_937148845.1. Classification (GTDB taxonomy): domain Bacteria; phylum Actinomycetota; class Thermoleophilia; order RBG-16-64-13; family RBG-16-64-13; genus CAKZRW01. Next base: position 12,000 of record CAKZRW010000082.1, read on the forward strand.
CGCCCCCACCTACCACGACGGCGTTTCTGCCCTCAAGCGAGAAAAGATCGTCCGCTACCATGGCCAAACCCCTCCTTTATCGTTACCTGATCTCAGTCACTACGATCGAGCTTCCCGGTAGCGTTCCGGGTTCACCGCTTCACTATGCCGAGAATCTGCCGGGCTTCTGCCGGCGTGGTCGGCTCCAGATTGAGCTCGCGAGCAAGACGCACCGAGCGTTCGACCAGCTGGGCATTACTCTTGGCCAAGACGCCCTTGGCATAGTAGATGTTGTCCTCCAGCCCCACCCGGATGGCGCCGCCCAGAATCATCCCCATCGTCGTGAGCGGTAGCTGCGCTGCCGCCACCGCTGTGGTGTTGAAGTAGCAGCCTGTGGGCAAGAACTGGAGCATCGACATGAGTGTCTCGGGGGTAGCTTCCACCGCTCCCTGGTAGGGCATGCCCAAGACCAGGTTGACGTAGTAAGGCGGCTTGACCAGGTCCTTCTGAATCAGATTTCTCACGTCCCGGAACATGGCGTGGGAATAGCATTCCATCTCCGGCTTGATATCCAGTTCCTTCATCTTGGCCGCCCAGGCCTCGATGTCTTTGGTGAGGTTAGAGAAGGGTACTCCAGCATAGGGCCCGCTTTGACGCATCAAAGTGCCCATGTTGAGAGAAGCGGATTCCGGTCTCGCCTCCAAACAACGCACCCGCTCCTCGATGGTCAGGTTGGCCCCACCCCCAGTCGAGAACTGGATGATGATCTCGCTGCACCGACCACGGACGGCGGCCATGATCTCCTCGAACTTCTCTTTGGTCCCGGTCGGCCTGCCCTGCCCATCGCGGGCGTGGATATGCACGATCGAGGCGCCAGCGTCGTAACACTCCCTTGCCGCCTGGGCGATCTCCTCCGGCTGCTCGGGCACGTTGGGGTTCATGTCCTTGGTGACGAAAGCCCCGTTGAGAGCGGCCGTTATGATCACCTTGCCAGCGGGCAGCTTCACCCTTCACTCCTTCCTTGTTCTCAAAGAGCCTTTCGTAGCACCCCAGGGCCTGCTTTGGGCTCCCTAGATGCGCTTGTATATGAGGTCCTTGACCTGCTCGAACACCTTGATAAGGGCAACGTCGCGCTCTCGCAGGATCTCCTCGAGCGGCCGAGCGTCGTAGTCGAAGAACCCGCGACCGGTCTTCACCCCCAGCTCACCCCGCTCCACTCGCTCCTTAAGACTGCGTGGCTGATTATCGAGGGGAGCCTCCACAAAGGTCGGGTTCTGCAGGTTGGCGTAGCTGAGGTCGAGCCCAGTGAAGTCGTAGCGCTGAACAAGACCGAGCACCATCGCTCGCGGGATGATGCTGGCCTTGACCGCGATGTCGAGTTGCTCCGGAGTCATGTAGCCGTTGTCGAGCAAGAAGAAGACCTCGCGGCCGATGATGCGCAAGATACGGTTGACGCAGAAGCCCGGGACGAACTTCTCCATGACCGAAGGGACATGCTCCACCTTCCGGATCAGGTCACAAACAAGGTCGACTGTGTCGGCTGTCGTCGACTCTCCCTTGACCACTTCGACGAGAGGGACGATGTGAGGCGGAGCGAACCAGTGAGCGATCACGGTCTGAGCTAGTCGCCTCTCCGGCACCAGTTCGTAGATGTTGAGGTAAGAGGTGTTGCTGGTGAAGATGGTGCGCAGGGGACAGATGCCGTCGAGCACCGCTAACAGACCCCTCTTCACCTCGCGGTCCTCGGCGCTCGTCTCCACAAGTACGTCAGCTTCGTAGCCCGCCTCGTCCAGCGAGCGGGTCGGATTGATGCGAGCAAGGATGGCAGGGACCGCGGCCTGCTCCAGCAAGCCTTGCTCGATGAAGGTGGACAGATTGGTCTTGATGACCGACTGGGCCTTTTCCAAGGTCTCCTGCGTGCGGGAATACAGGGACACCTCATAGCCGGCGGCCGCAAAGACCTGAGCGAGACCGGGACCCATGGTCCCTGCCCCGATGACCGCGATCTTCTTGATATCTTCTAGTCTCACCTCTTGACTTCTTCCAGCCTCGTTCCCTGACTTCTTTCAGTTTCGACCTCGGCCCGAAGTCGTACCTTGTCTTGAGTCCAGAACGGCCGCGCCTACGCGCGGCCGTTCCCCAGGCTGGTATCAGTATACCGCGATATGGATATAGGACTTCCGCTTTTCCCTACTTTTCTTGGCCTCCGGATGTTCTCTCCACCAGTTCCACCAAGTTGCCACTGTTGTCGCGCACGAAGGCGCAAAGGGTGTCATCGTGTACCACTGGTTCCCACACTACTTCGACGCCCCGAGCCTTCATACGGGCGATCAGCCCTCTTAGATCGGCAACAGCATAGGCCATATGCTTGACGCCCTGAGTCCGCAGGTCAGTGACTGGGTGCTGGCGCTCCTCGGGAACCGGCGCTGCCCCCGGTACCGCGAAAAGCTCGAGTAAGAAACTGCCTGCGCGCAAGAGGGCCACCTTACCCTCCCCGTCGGGGACGTCGAGCACCCGTAGCAGCTCGAAACCCAACATATCCCGATACCAGGAGATCGAGGCCTCGAGGTCGCCTACGCTTATCCCGACGTGGTCTGGCCGGAGAGGAAAGCCGGGCTCAGTCACGACCGACGTGGTCACGGGGCACCTCACAAGGCGAGTAACTCGTCAGGGGGTAGCTCAAGAGGCCACGGCTGTGCACTCCGTCCTGACAGAGGCACTCTCCACGCCCAGCTGGAACGCCTTGAGGTTGACCTCCACGCTCTTGGGCGGTACAGCCTTCTTTATCACCGCTTCCCAAGTCTCCCGGGCGAACGGTAGGTAGGAGGAGACCGCTCCCAACATCACCACGTTGGCCGCTTTCACCGTCCCCGCCTGAGCTGCCAAGCTGTTGGCGTTCACGCAGTGTACGTTCGGCCAAGCCGCTTTGATCCGGCCATCGATGTCTTCGGGGTAAGTAGCCAGACCCGCTGCCACCGGACTGGGGTTGATGCGCACTGAGTTATAGAGGACCAACCCCCCCGGTTTGAGCCAATGAAGGTAGCGCAGCGCCTCCAGTGATTCAAAAGCCATCAGGATGTCTACAGTGCCCGGGGAAACCAGCGGGGACCATACCTTCTCGCCGAAACGAAAATGGCTGGTCACGCTGCCCCCCCGCTGGCTCATGCCATGGACCTCACTCTGCTTGACGTCATACCCCTCAGCGATGGCTACGTGGCTCAAGACATAGCTGGCCAGGACCACACCTTGGCCCCCAACGCCGGACAGGAGCATGTCGATCTTGGGACGAGCGTTCATCAGGCCTTTCCTCCTTCGGCCTCTTCCGGCCGGACGATGGCACCATACTTGCAGAGCTGTGCGCAGACTCCGCAGCCGGCACAGAGCTCCTGATCGATCTCCACCTTGCGTTCACCGGCAGCGTTCACCACCAGCTTGAGAGCCATGCAGCCCGCCTTGAGGCAGTGCTTGCACCCTATGCAGACCTCGCTGTCCACCCTACAGGGCGCCCACTTGATCCGGTATTCGAGAACGCAAGGAGCCTTGGCTATGACCACCGAGGGTTCGTCCGCCGCCAACTCCTCCCGCAGGACCCGCTCCACCTCCTTGAGGTCGTAGGGATCGACGGTCGTGACACGCTTGATGCCGATGGCTTTGCACAGCGCCGGAATGTCCACCGCGGCTGCCGGCTCTCCCCGCAGAGTGCGACCCATTCCCGGGGTCTCCTGCCCCCCGGTCATAGCCGTGGTGGAGTTGTCGACGATGATGTTGAGGGTCTTACCCCCGTTCCAAGCCACGTCGATGAGCGACGTGATGCCCGAGTGGAAGAAGGTGCTGTCGCCTATGATGGCTACGGGCTTATTACGGAGGTCAGCCTTACTATCGGCTGGGCTGGTATCGGCTGCACCCACCTCCAGCACCTTGGCCATGCCGTGGGCCATGCTGATGCTGGCGCCCATGCAGGTGCTGCAATGCACCGAGTTGAACGGCTCGAGTGCGCCTAAAGTGTAGCAGCCGATGTCGCCGCTCACGAACAACCGCAATTTCGACAGTACGGCGAACACGCCGCGATGGGAGCACCCCGGGCAGAAGGTGGGGGGCCTGTTTGGCAGCCCTTCGACGGGCGGCTGTACTTCGGCCAGTAGAGACTCGTTCACCCCCGGCACACCGGCCTTGGCGAACGACTCAGCGATCAACCTGGGACCGATCTCTCCGAGCAGGGTGTTCAGTTCCTTGCCGCCGTCGATCTTGATACCCAGCAGCCGTACCGCTTCCTCCAGGAAGGGGTCGGACTCCTCGACCACGTACAGTTTCTCCACTTGGGAACGGAAGCTGGCGATCAGCCTCTTGGGCAGGGGGAAGGTCAGACCCAACTTGAGGAAGCTGGCCCCGGGAATCGCTTCTCGAGCATAGGCATAGGCCACGCCCGACGTGATAATTCCCACCCGCGGATCGCCCATCTCGATGCGGTTGAAGGGACAGTCCTCGGCATACTCGGCGAGGTCGCGCACCCGCTGCTCCACCAAGGGATGTCGGGCCAACGCGTTCTGCGGCATCATGGTGTACTTGGTCCAATTGCGCTTGAGCTTGACCACCGGCTCGGTCTCCGTCCGCTCCTCCAGCTCTACCAGGCTTTTTGAGTGCGAGGTGCGGGTCGTGGTACGCAGAAGTACCGGAGTGTCGAACCTTTCCGAGATCTCGAAGGCCGCCTTCACGAACTCCTTCGCTTCGCCACTGTCCGCCGGCTCCAGCAGCGGCACCCGCGCGAACTTGGCGTAGTTGCGGTTGTCCTGTTCATCCTGGGAACTGTGCATCCCCGGATCGTCGGCCGAGACTACCACCAGGCCGGCCTCCAAACCTATGTACGAGGAAGAGAAGAAGGGGTCCGCAGCGACATTCAACCCTACATGTTTCATGCAGACGATCGCCCGCCCCCCAGCCATGGAGGCCCCGACGGCCACTTCCATAGCCACCTTCTCGTTGGTCGACCACTCGCAGTACACACCTTCGTACTTGCTGAGCTCCTCCAGGATCTCAGTGCTTGGCGTCCCCGGGTACGCAGTCCCGACTTTGACTCCCGCCTCCCAGGCTCCCCGGGCGATGGCCTCGTTTCCCGAAAGGATCTCTATTGCCTTCTCTGTTTCCGTGATCGTCTTGGTCATGTAGTCCTCCGGCTAAGAAAGGGGGCTGGCTACGCTACGACGAGAGCCGTACCATTCCATCCGGTCGAGAGCTCTGGCCGCAGCCTGAGGCGTGGCAAGCACGATAGGCAGATACCGACGCCCGAGGTCATATACTGACTTGCGCAAGGGGAGGTCCGGAACGTTGATGATCGGCTTGCCCGTAGTCTCCATGAGGTCTGCCACCAACTCCAAGAAGGCCTTCTCCCAAGCGCTCAGTTCCAAATACTCACCGTCGGCGCCGACGGGACGGTCCTCGCTCCCGCTGTTCGGCACTCCCAGGCAGGACAGTACTATCACAGCATCCACCGTTTCGCATTCGGCGACGAGTCTGAGTACGCGAGGAGCGACGTCGCCACCACCCGTCGCCACCATGTCGAGGGGGTTGTGCTTGCTCCAGAACGGAGGCAGTATCTCATCCAGAGCTGCGTAGAGCTCGGACGGGAACTCAGCCAGCTCCAAGCCGTGGCGAGCCACTTCGTCCGCACATATGACGCCCGCGCCGCCCCCGTTGGTCACCACCGCCACCCTGCGCCCCTTGGGCGTGGGATTGTAGGCCAAGCAGGTGCCGAGATCGACCACCTCTTGTATGCTCGTGCAGGTGACTACCCCCGCCTGCCTTGCTGCCGCTTCCCATACCGCCGCTGACCCAGCCATCGCCCCGGTATGCGAGGCTGCTGCTCGACTACCGTACTCAGTGAGACCCGCCCGCAGAACCACCACCGGCTTCACCGCCGTGGTGCGCCGAGCCACCTCCAAGAAGCGTCGCCCGTCGTCGATCCCTTCCACGTAGGCCATGATGCAAGCGGTGTGCGGATCACTCCGCAGATAATCGATCGCCTCGACCACCCCGATCTGGGCCTCATTGCCGACGCTCAGCATCTTGTCGATGCCTACCCCCCGCCTTTGGCAACCCATGGTGATCTGCGTACCGAGATTCCCCGACTGGGAGACAAAACTGAGGGTACCTTTGGGAGGGTGAAGGACTACGAAGCCGACGGCGTGGAGGCTCACTTCGTTCGAGAGGAGACCCAAGCAGTTAGGACCCATCAAAGTGACCCCGTTCTCGCTGGCCACCCGGGCGATCTCCCGCTCGGCTTCTGCCCCCGCCTCACCAGTCTCGGAGAAGCCAGCCGCTATGGCGATCGCGGCCCGGATACCCTTGCGACCGCATTGCTCGAGCATGGGTACGATCTGGTGAGCCCCCACCGCCAGAAGGGCCAAGTCAGGAGCTTCGGGCAGGTCTTCGAGGCTCGGGTAGACCTTGAGACCGAAGAACTCGCCCCCCTTGGGATTCACGGGATAGATGGTGCCTGTGTAGCCGCCATCCAGGATGTTGCGGAGAGCTGAACCGCCCCACTTGGTGATGTCCCCAGACGCCCCCACGATAGCCATAGACCGGGGAGCAAGAAGTGGCTTGAGGTCGGGTACGAACGAGCTACGCGCAGGCTCCGTGGCCGGCTCCCCCAGAATGATGAGGGCATCAGCCGCCACCGGTCGGTGCCCCTCGATGAGAAGCGGGTTGACATCGATCTCGGCGATCTCGGGGTGGTCCAAGGCCATCTGCCCGATAGCCTGGATGATCTTGGCCAAGACGTTCCGATCCACCTCGGGGTACCCCCGGAAGGTGCCCAGCAACTTCTTGGCCCGGATGAGGGTGGGCAGCTCGAGCGCTTCCGACTCGCTTACCGCAGCCACCGCCAGTGCCACATCCGCGAGCGCCTCGGTAAGGACCCCTCCTAGACCGAAGGCCACCACCGGACCGAACGCAGAGTCGCGCTTCATCCCCACCATGAATTCCCGATTTCCAGCGATCATCTGCTCAACCAGGACCCCCTCCAGCCTGCCTCCCGCCCGTTCTTGGAGCAAGCGATAGATCCGGACCACTTCTTCTGCTGCCCCAGCAGGGATTCCCAAGACCACCAGCCCTGCCTCGGTCTTGTGGTGGATGTCCGCAGCTACCCCTTTCATGACCACCTTGCCGCCCAAACCGGCCGCGGTGGTCACCGCCTCCTGTTCATCCTTGACCAGGCGTCCCCGGGGGACCGGTATCCCGTAAGCCGCAAACAAAGCTTTGGAAGACACCTCGTCCAGCGCCGACCTACCCTGGCGGAGCGCCTCCTCTATGAGCTGCCGAGAGTCCACGGCGTGCAGCGGGTCGTTCATGTTCCTTCGGGCCTCCCTCTCTCTTGGACCGAGGGCAGGCGGTAGGCGAGCCTGTCGCCCCCTTCCCATCGGTCGCGGGCATTGGTCTATATGATAGCTATTTAAATCTTTGTGTCAAGACAGGCCGTCAAGCCACAGCAGTCTACACCGTACACCGCAGCACGTAGAGTCCATCGTGCCAAGTGTCGATGAAGATGTTGCCGCGATTATCGACGATGACATCCTCGGTAGTAGCTAGACGCGGCCCCGGGAAGATGTTGTTGCCTTGACGATCAGTGAACAGCCACCGAGGGGGATCAGGCGGTATGAAATAGGCGATCTCTCGTGGTACATAAGGGTCACTTATGTCGTACACGCGCAGTCCGGCGTGGAAGTAGCAGCAATAGATGCGATCGTTTCGATCTTCCAGGGCCGGGTGGTAGTGAGGCTCGTGGATGTTGTGAGGTCCGAACGGGCCCGCCCCCACCCCCGGAATCTCGTTGAAGTTCTTGTAGGGCCACCCTTGGGGGATCTCCGGATAGGGGAACACTGAGATCAGAGTGGGGTCCGTGGGATCGGAGATGTCGACCATGCCCAAGAAGTTGAGCGGCTGAGCACCAGACCGACGGGTCATTTCCTCGTTGAACACGGAGTACCGCTCGCCCTCGCTGGTCATCACCGCATAGGGACGCTGAGACAGAGGCATCACCGTGTGGCAGCGGGCTCCCGCCAGTTTGCCGGCGAAAGGCGGGTGATGCCTGAGCTGCCCTATCAGACGCGGCAGCGTTATGTCAGAGATGTCAAGAATCACCATACCCGCACCCATGTAGCTGACGTACACTAAGTCCCCCTTGGGGTAGGCCGGGCCGTGCATCACCGCACTGTCCAGCATGGCCATCTCAGGGTCGTAGTCAGGGCCGTGTGGGGGCTCTATCTGGCCTGCCAGCCACTGGTCGGGGTACCACCAACGCCCTACTTCCAACGGGTGTCTGGGGTCAGCAATGTCCAGGATGCGATAGATGAAGTTGCGGAACCCTTTACAGGTGGCTGAGAGGTGGACGTAGCGACCGCCGTCGAAGTAGAAGCGGTGCACCCCACCCATCCCGTCACAATGCCAGCGAGAGAGTTCCTTGGGGTTGACCGGGTCGCTGACGTCCCAGATGATGACTCCTTGCTCGAAGGGATCTCCCCATTCCGTGCCGTGCAGTCGGGGCAGCGTACCTCCCAAGGCAGTGACCATGAGGCCGCCGGCCACTTGGATCTTAGGTGTCCCTTGTCCAGGCAGGTCAGGTCCAGGAATGAATTTGACGTATTCAGGCGTGGTGGGATCGGTGACATCCAAGATGTGCCAACCGGGGTGTTTGAAGGTCGCGCTGTAGAGGTAGTAGCGGCCGTCCACCTCTTGCATCGCCATCTGGAAGCCGGGCTTCTGGTCAAGGTCGTGATACCCGATCTGCTCGATGTTCTTGGCAAACGCTGGTTTTCCCACCATGATCGCTGTCCTCGTCACTCGTGGTTGGCTTGCTCGCGGTCGTCTTGCTGCTGGATGGCTCGCTCCCGAGTCACTTGGGCCGAGCTGGCTTGGTCTATATACTAGATGTTTGAACCAAATTGTTCAATGCGCGCACTTCGAGCGGACTAGGCCCAGGTAGTCTAGCGAGCCAGAGACTCTGCCAGGTCCTCATACTCGGGTTTGGTATAGTGAGTAAGCCAGAGGCCCATGAGCGAGGAGCGAAGATGGAGACAGAAAGCGAGAGGGCAGCCGGCCAAACCACCCGGTCACCTGTCGCTGAGGTCGGGGATGACAAGCGAGCGGTCCTTACCACAGAGACTGCCAGTGACGGCGCCGTCCGCTTCTTGCGCGCCCTTATCTTCTCCGGCGAACTGGGGCCTAACGACCGCTTGCCTCCCGAGCGCGACTTAGGAGCCCGCCTCGGAATCTCGCGTATGACTCTCCGTCTAGCCTTGAAAGCCCTGGAGAGCACCGGCTACATCGTCACTACCCGCGGCTCCCGAGGCGGTTCCCGCGTAGCCGATGCTGACACTCTTCTCCGCTGTTGGAATCAATGGATGCGACAGCATGTAGACGAGCTCGCTGACATCTTCGAGTTCCGCACAACGATAGAGACCCGGCTGGCGGCCCTCGCGGCAGAACGGCGGACCGAGGAAGAGCTGGCCGTCATGGAACGTATCGTGGCAGAAGAGCGCGGCCTGGAAAGCTGGACTTCACTTTTCCGGTCGGACATCGACTTTCACCGGGCCATTGCGCGGGCTGCACGCAGCCCGCGCCTCGAACGTGCCATGATGCAGGTCCGCGGCGAGCTGTTCTTGCCCATCTCGCTCGATCGTCTGGAAGATCGGCCCCATCAGGTCCACGACTCCCACCTTCAAATCATCGCGGCCATACGCCGCGGCGATGCCGAGGGTGCCTCTCGAGCCATGGCCGAGCACCTACGGCTGGTGAGGACCTTGGTCGACCGGGCTCTAGAACAGGCCGGTATTCCGCGAAACTCATGAATGCCGAACGGGTCCCGGCGCCCAGCGGACTGCCGACGGCACGGTCAACGATATAGGTCCTTGTCCCAGCCGGGAATGTTCCAGCCAGAGTAGCCCTGCTTGTCGACTTCGTATTCGAGAGTGCCGGGGATCAGCACCGAAGCCTTGGGCGATATGTGGCCGGGTGTGATGTAGTCGTAGACGACCCGCTCCGTGGTCACCATGCAGAAGGTATCCTGATCAGCCACGAACGACCGATAGCTGTCGCGAAGCTGCTCGTATAGAGCCGGGTCGCGGCGCAGCAGGGCTACGTCCTCTACCGTTCGGAACCAGATCTCTTCTACTCCCGCATAGTAGCCGACGTTGCCCTTCTCGAAGAGGGTGCCCTTGAAGATAGCTGGGTCCATGGGGACGTGCTTGTCGATGACCAGCTTGCGGATCAAGCCCTGTGGTACGACAGCCAACATCTTCCTGGCGTGGTCCCGCCAAGCCACATTGAACTGCTCGTACGTGAGTTCCGGCCGCTTGCGCAGCCAGTGGATGAGCTTCACCCCGCCCGCGTAGAACCCTGGCTCCTCGTAAACGGTCTCCCAGTCAAGCAGTTCGACCGCGAAAGCATCGTCGCCGAACTTGTGCGGCTGCATGCGTTGCGGGTAGTCCCGATCTTTGAAGGGGATGCCGATAGCCTCGTAATCATCCACAACGTGATCGGCCATGTTGTCCCAAGCCATAGGCGATAGCGGGAAGATGAGCATGGAGTCATCGACGCCGCTGACAGAGTAGTGCTGCACGTAGCGCCGGAAGCTGCTCATGACCGAGGGGGTCTGCAGCATCAAGGAGACGTGGATGATCCCCCACTCGTAGAAATACCGCTCTTGACTGGTGTCCGGCCGTCGTCTGGCGGCAAGCATGAACTTGAGCATCCGAGCCTCCTTCCGAGTAGCTTGCGATCGCAGAGAATGATGTGGAATCACAGGACCTGGTATACGTCGTAAGTGACCCCCATGGCCTCTTGCTTACCCACGCTTACAGCCAGGATGTCGTTGAGCCAGGCATAAGGGGAATCGACAGCTGTCTCGTACATGGGCTGTCCCCGCAGGTAGTATTCCGTGTAGGGTACATCTTCGCCGCCCCGCAGACGTTCCCATACTTGCGGAGGGATGTTGAGGATGCCGCGATAGCTCACGTAGATGACGTGACCATCGTGGGTACGGTAGGTGTTCCGCACATCGCCCTCGGCGACTCCTCCCGGCCGCACGAGAAACCAGTCCCCGGTTCCGGGAAGAATCTCCCCCCGCATCCTGGGTCCCTCGAACCATCCCCCCTTCACCCGCACGATAGTCCGCTGACCGCGGAAGGTCTGGCCCACTTCGTAGAAGCTCTCCACGTCTATATGAGCCCGGTAAAGGAACTCCGTGCGCAGTTCCATCCGGGGAAGTTCCAGGCCATGCCGCTGGTCCAGGCCGCCTGGTCCGCTGTCTTCTTGACCCACCGCTTGCTCCTTTACTGTCCTCAATGGATCAGAAGCCCGTCGCTCCGCCGTCGACCTTGATGTCTGCCGCAGTCACCCAACTCGATTCGTCCGAAGCCAGATAGACCGCAGCCCAGGCCACGTCCTCCGGACGTCCTAGGCGCTTGAGCATGAAATTGGGCATGACCAGTTCCTTGAAACCCGGTTCGTTCTCCAGTCGGTGCTTGGTGTGCTTAGTAACGATCAGAGCCGGGGAGATGGTGTTGGCCCTAATGTTGTAGGGAGCCCCGTCAGAGGCTATCTGTTTGGTCATGGCGAACACGCCGCCCTTGGTCGCACAATGGGCCACCGCCCCTGCCCCTGGCAGGGCTACGTAGGCGTTGGCCGAGGCGAAATTGATGATGGAACCTCCTCCGCGAGCTACCATGTACGGCCAGACCGCTTTGCAGGACAGAAAAACCAGGTCGAGCTCCCCCTGGAGCGTCCGCTTCCATTGGCTCTCGTAGTCCATCTTGTCGATGGGCGCGAACTCCACGAAGGCCGCCGCAGTAACCAAGACATCGATGCCCCCGAACCGCTCAGCGGCGAACGCCATGAGGCGATCATGGGCCACAGGTTCGGTGAGGTCGGCCACGAAGCTTTCATAAGAAAGGCCTTCGCTTCGCGCTATGGCGAGGGTCTCTTCCGCGCCCGCCGGATCCACGTCGCACCCTACCACTTCCGCACCCTCGCGTGCGAACAGGAGGGCGCAGGCCTGTCCTATGCCCAGTCCGCCTGCGCCCGTAACCACTGCCACCTTGCCTTTGAGCCGCTCACCCATGGGCCCTCCCGTTGGTATAGTGGATTGTCCATTTTATACGCTAATGGTAGCAGGTCACGGTACCGACGAGTCGCTTGTCTCCCCGGAGGCTCGTCCTCGCCGGCTGCAGAGACTTCGATAGAGCGACGAAGGCTGCGCGAAAGACTCGGGGCGGCCCGCGCCTCCGCGCGGGCCGCCCCGCCTCGCTCGGTCAGTGCTGACCGTCGACCAGACTACTTCAGAGCCTGGACCGCAGCCACCGTCTCCGGGAGCAAGGTGGAGTCGATAGCGTTCAGGTCACGGACGAACTTGAAGCCCTCATCTACAGTGTACTGCCACTGCAGGAACCCGCCATGGTTACCCACACGGTCTGTCTGGGAGAACACGTAATGTCCCTGAGCGCCCCACCAATCCACCTTGAGCATGGCGGCTGCCCAGCCGGCCGCATCTTGGGTCTCGGCGCTCTTGATGGCGATTTCAGCCAGGTGGATGGTGTCGTACGCAAAGCCAAGGAACAGACTGGCGAACGGCTCCTTGTCGCCATAGTCAGCTCGCCACCGTTCGATGAAGGCCACCAGCTCGGCCTTGGCCGGATATTCATCGGGAATCTTGGTGGGATCCACGATGGCCGGACCAATAGTGAAGTTCCCAGCCACATTGGCGGGATCATTGCCTGCCGGGGCGAACATCGGCAACGGATGGGAGCCTGACCCCTGGTTGTAGACAGGAGCGGTCACCCCGAGGCTCTTGAGCGTCTTGATCATCGGGTTGACGTGTACCGGGTTGCTGGCCAGGATGATGGCGTCAGGATTCACCGACTTAGCCTTAGCTGCGATCTTGTTGGCGATCGGCGTGATGTCGGTCTCGCCCAAGCCCCAGCTGTCGGTCATCAATGTGAAATTGATGCCCAGAGCCGGCAGACTCTTCTCGAGAATCTTAAGCGTTTCCTGGCTGATGACCATGTTGTCCCCGACAGCCAGCACGTTCTTCTTGCCATCTGCGACCATCTCCCGGGCAAAAGCATCCGCACACCCGTCCGGACCCGTAGCCGGCGCGAAGGTGTAGGTGTACTTCGTCTGGTCTTCGTTCAGTTCGGCCAGGGTAGGCGGACCGAAGGTGATGTGCAGGATGCCAGCCTGTTCGGTCAAAGGCCGGGTCGGCGCCTGGGTCCACTGCGGGAACGGGCCGATGATGACGTCTACCTTCTGGTCGATCAGAGACTGGATGGCAGCTACGGCAGTATCCATCTTCGACTGGTCGTCGACGAACACCAGCTCGACCGGCCGGCCGTTGATGCCGCCGTTTGCGTTGATGTACTTGGCCTCCACTTCGAAGCCTTGCTTGATCTGCCCGCAAGGGGCCGCGCTGTCGCCTGTCAGCGAGATGGCGATCCCGATCTTTATCGGCGTGGCTGCTGCGGTCGTCTCCGTTGAGGGCCCGCTCGTGGTTTCTGTGGACGGAGCCGTGGTGGGTGCGGTGGTCGGGGCCCCAGTTGTGGTGGTCTCCTCGGTCTCGCCGCAAGCAGCGACGAAAACGGTCAAAGCCAACATCAGGACCAGCCCCAGGACTACCCAGTACCTCTTCCTCATTACTACCTCCTCCTTCTTGACGCTAATTGCCCCTGTTTGCCCGTTCTATGCAATTGACCATCGCCTCCAGCTACCCGCGGCCACCCAGGTAGCTGGCCCGTACCCGGTCATCTTGCCTGAGCTTAGTGGCCGTGCCCGCAAGAGTCACATACCCTGTCTGGAGCACGACCGCGTTATGAGCGAGCGAGAGCGCCATCTCGGCATTCTGCTCCACCATCAGCATGGTCAGCCCGTCCTTGTTGAGCTGAGAAAGCGCCTCGAAGATGCGCTCCACAGCAAGCGGGGCCAGACCCATGGACGGCTCGTCCAGAAGCAGAAGACGCGGCTTTCCCATGAGGGCCCGGCCTATGGCCAACATCTGCTGTTCACCGCCGGAGAGGGTGCCAGCCTCCTGTCTGCGCCTCTCGCCCAGGATTGGAAAGAGTTCGTAAACATAGGCCATGTCTTCCCTCAGAGAGCTCCGATCTTTGCGACCTGTTGCCCCCACAATGAGGTTGTCCTCCACGGTGAGAGTCGGGAACAGCTGGCGCCCCTCGGGAACCTGGCACACTCCCAGACTCACTATCTTGTCAGGGGCCCACTTGGTGATATCTGTGCCCTCGAATCGAATCGAGCCGCTGGTCGGACGGACGATTCCCGAGATGGTATGGAGTAGAGTGCTCTTTCCTGCTCCGTTCGCACCCAGCACGGCGACCACCATGCGTTTGTGTACGGTGAGGGAGACCCCGTGCAGAGCCTCAATGGAACCATAAGCCGTCACCAGGTCTTCCACCGCCAGGAGTACTTCGGGGACAGGGCAGGTCTCCCCGTCCACCAAGTGCCGGGTCGCGCAGAGATCCACGTCGCCGCGCTCCACCCCCAGGTAGGCCGCTATGACTTTCTCGTCCTTCTGGACCTGTTCCGGTAGGCCGCAGGCGATCAGTCTGCCATAGTCCAGGCAGTTCACCTCGTCGGAGATGTCCATGACCAGGTCCACGTCGTGCTCCACAAGCAGCACCGTCACCCCAGCATCCCGGATAGCAGAAATGCGCGATACCAGATGCTCCCGTTCACTCGCGTTCATGCCTGCCGCCGGCTCGTCCAGAAGCAGAAGCTTGGGTTCAGAAGCAAGGGCGCGCGCGATCTCTACCAGGCGCTGCTGCCCATAAGGGAGGCTCGAAGCAGGTAGGAAGGCCTTGTCCTTCAGCCCCACTAGCTCCAGGGCATCCATGGCTCGTTCCTGTGAGCGTCTCTCCTCTCTACGCTGCGACGGAAGACCAAGACCCCCTGCCCAGAATCCGGACCTTTCGTGGCGATGGCAACCGACCAGGACATTCTCCAGGACGCTCATGTTCACGAAGATGCGCAGGTTTTGGAACGTGCGAGCCACCCCCAGGCGCGCAGTCGAAGCAGCGTCCAGTCGGGTGATCTCCTGCCCACCGAACCAAATCCGTCCGCTCGTCAGGGGCTGAAGCCGACTGATGGCATTGAACAAAGTGGTCTTACCCGCTCCGTTGGGACCGATGAGCGCAGTTATGCTGCCTTCCTTCACTTGGAGCGACACCTGACTGACCGCTTTCAGCCCTCCGAAATGCACGGACACGTTCTCGACCGTAAGCAGCGGGCTCCCCGCGGCTAGACCAGACTCTGCCCTCTGGCGCACGAGATCCTCGCGCAGTCTGCCCCCCACCACCGCAGCCTCAGCAGCGCCGGACGCCTGCGGGTCGCCGGAGGCCACCGCTCCCGCGCCGGCCTCGCCAAGCCGGTCATCGCTTGCTGACGCTCCCGCCCCAGCCGTAGCCGGCAGTTCTTGGAGAGTCTCGCCCTTGATCTTCAACCAGAGACGCCTGGCCATCTTGGGCCGAAGGCCCAGAATGCCGACCGGCAGGAACAAGAGCAAGAGGATCATGATTACTGAATAAACGGTGCCGTTGTACTGCAGCATGCTGCCGGAGAAGCCGTTCACCACCCAGGTCATGATGATGGCACCGACCACGCTGCCCCAGATGGTCCTGTCGCCACCGACCAGCATCATGACGATAGGCAGCACGGAGGCAGAGAAAGAGAAGTTCTGCGGAGATACGGCCCCATAGACGAAGGCGAAGAGGCCACCGGCGATTCCGCAGAAGACGGCATTGAAGACGAAGGCACGCAGTTTCCAGTTGGCATTGCGCACCCCAAGGGTCGAGGAGGCGATCTCACTGACTGCCAGCCCGCGTAGGGCCCGGCCTACTCTGTACTTGAGCAAGCGGGACAGGAATAGAAGGATGAGAATGGCCACCACCCATACCAGGTAGTACTTACGGAGATGATCGTTGAACTGGAAACCGAAGAGGTTCAAGGGTTTGACCGGGCCGAATCCGTTGGAAGCACCCACCCATTTCCATTCGAACACCACGGCTAGGAAGATCTGACCCAGCCCGATTGTGGCCAAAGCTAGGTAGAAGTACTTCAACTTGAGCACCGGTCGTCCTATGACCAAGGCCACGAAGCCGGCCGCTGCCGCACCGGCCAACCAGGCCAGGAAAGTGTTGACCCCGAACTTCAGAATCAGCAGTCCGCAGACATAGGCTCCGATCCCATAAAAGGCCGAATGCCCGAAGGAGAGCTGCCCGGCCTGTCCCAGCACTAGGCCTACTGCCATGGTCACGATGGCGTAGAGACCGGCCTGGGTCATGACGTTGAGAGCGTAGTTGCTCTCCGAAGCAGCCCGGTAGATCAACGGGAACACCAATAGGGCCACTATGACGAGAAGCTTCGCCACCGTGACGACGCGGGAACCGGTCCAGCCCGCCACTAGACGCCCGACCACCGTCTTCGCCTCTGCTCGCGCCTTAGTCGTGGTCACCATCACATCTCTCCTTCCGGAACCCGCATGCCCAGGAGACCTTGCGGCCTGAAGTAGAGGACGATCAAGAGAATGACGAAAGCCACGACGTTCTTGTAACCGGCGGGTACGATCCCAGTGGAAAGAGCCTGGGCGATGCCCAATACCAGCCCTCCCACTACTGCCCCGCTGCTAGAACCCCAGCCGCCCAGGACGGCGGCTATGAAGCCCATCATCCCGTAGATACCGCCCGAGGCATAGCTTATGCCCCCGACGTAATTGGAGATGGCTATGCCGCCGATGGCGCCGATGGCGGCGCTGATGATGAAAGAGATGGTGATCATCCGCGCGACCTTGACCCCGGATAGACTGGCCGCCACCGGATTCGTAGCGGTAGCTGTCATGCGCTTGCCAAGGGTGGTCCGATTGTTGAGGAAGTAGAGCAGGACCAGCACAGCCGCAGTGATGCCGATGATGTAGAAGCTCTGGGCGCTGATGAACACTCCGGCGACCTCGAAGGTCTTCTCCTTGCCGAACGCGGGCAGGGTCTTGGTGTAGCCGCCGTACTTGACCAAGGACAGGTTCTCGAAGAGAAGGCTGAGAGCCACGGTGCAGAGGATCATGGAAACCAGAGAGATCTTGAGCACCGGTTTGAGGACGACGATCCACATAAGCACGGCCACGATGACCACGAGAATGACGCCCAAGATAGCCGCCAGCCAATAGGGCAGACCCACCTCCATCAGCATGCTGAAGGTCAAGAGCCCACCGAACATCACAAAGCTCCCCTGAGCCATGTTCACAATCCGCGAAGAGCGATAGATAGTGACGAAACCTAGCGCGATCAGCGCATAGATAGAGCCCATGGTGATCCCGGTGACGAGCAGCTGCACCCACTTAGCCATGGAGGACCCTGCCCTTGCCGGTGGCCCCGTACGAGGTAGCCCTGGTGAGCCGGATTACCCCATTCCAGTCGCTCAAGAAGCGCCCCCTTTACCGTCTAATCGCGCTGTCAATTGGCCAATACAATAGACCTTTAAACCATATGCGTCAAGCCGCGAAACCGCTCCCCAGGCTCGACTTCCTCTCTGCATACCAAGCCATCCGACCCAAGGCTTGGGCCGCCGCCCAGGGAGAGCCTAGGACGACCGGCACCCAAGGCTCGCCCATACCGAGAGTCGAGTCGTACACGGGATGATCAGGCACGTGGATGATGGGCTTGCCCGTCTCTGCCATCAATTTAGCCGTCAGGCGCAACAGAGCGGTCTCCCAGTCCGTGAATCCGTGGTATTCACCATTGGCAAGCCGCGGGCGTGCTTCGCCCAGGGTGCTGGGGACGCCCAAGAAGTTGAGCGCCATGATGGCATCCACCTGTTCGTAGCCCGCCAGAAGCTCCAGGGCTTTGCAGCCGGCTTCGCCGAACCCGGCAGCTACTAGGTCGAGAGGGTTGCGCCGACTCCAGAAAGGAGGTAACAGGGCATCAAGAGCGTCGATCAAACTCTGCGGAAGCTCCGCCAAGGTCAGCCCGTTCAGGGCCACCGCGTCGGCCCCCAGGACGCCAGGCCCGCCCCCATTGGTCACCACTGCTACCCGGCGACCCTGAGGTAGCGGCAAGTAAGCGAGGCAAGCGCCCAAGTCCACCAGCTCCTGAGCGGTCTGGCACACCACGACCCCCGCTTGTCTCGCCGCGGCTGCGAACACCGCCGCCGAACCTGCCAAAGCACCGGTGTGCGACGCGGCAGCACGACTGCCCGCCTCGGTAACCCCACCGCGCAACACCACTACCGGCTTCTTCGCGGTGGCCCGTCGCGCCGTGGCCAAGAAATGTCGGCCGTCGTCTATGCCTTCGAGATACATCATCACGCACTGAGTAGCGCGGTCGTCGGCCAAGTGATCGAGCACGTCAAAAGCGCTCACCACCGCCTCGTTGCCCACGCTTATGAACTTGTCGACCCCGATGCCTCGACGCTCGCAAAGACTCACCACCGTCGGACCCATGCTGCCCGACTGTGAGACGAAGCTCAGCCTGCCAGGAGGGGGATGGAGAGCCACGAGACCAGTGGCATGCAGCTGGCTCTCGTTGGATAAGACCCCCATGCAGTTGGGCCCGATGAGAGTCAAACCGTGGGCGGCAGCGATCTCCGCCAAATGACGCTCGCGGGCAGCGCCCTCTGTCCCCGTCTCCGAGTAACCCGCCGTGAAGACGATCGCCGCTTTCACTCCTCTGCGACCACATTCCTCCAGCACAACTTCGGCCTGACCGGCACCGACCGCCAGCAGCGCCAGGTCGGGCGCTTCCGGCAAGTCGGCCAAGCTGGGATACACCGGCAGACCGAAATACACACCGCCACGAGGATTGACCGGATAGACGGCACCGGGGAAGCCACCGTCCAACAGGTTGCGAAGGGCCGAGCCACCCCATTTGGCGATGTCATCCGAGGCCCCTATGACAGCCACCGAGCGCGGGGAAAGGACCGCAGCCAGCTCCGGCTTGGGCAACCGCAAACCCGACTTCGAAGTCGCGCCTTGCCGCCCGCTCGGCGGAACACCGCTCGGCGAAGGTCTCCCCTGGACGAACGAGACTGTCTGGCCCCGAGGAGCTGTTTGCTTCCCAGCGTCCAGAATGATCAGAGCATCAGCCGCCACCGGACGATCGCCCTCGATCTTAAGCGGATTGATGTCGATTTCCACAATCTCGGGATAGTCCATGGCCAGGCGAGAGACTGCCAGCAGTACCTGTCCCAGGGCTCGCCTGTCCACGGCCGGCTCTCCACGGAAGGCGTCTAACACAGCAGCACCGCGTAGGAGTCGGGGCAGTTCGCTGACCTCCCTCTCGTCGAGAGGAGCGACTGCTAGAACCACGTCGGCCAGGATCTCGGTGAGTATCCCACCCAGACCGAACGCCACCACAGGCCCGAACACGGGCTCCCGCTTCATGCCCACGAGAAACTCACGCTGGCCCCCGACCATCCGCTCCACCAGGGCGCCAACAAAGTCAGCCCCTCCCCGCTTGCGGAGCAGCTTGAAAGCTTCGGCCGCGGCCTCTGCGCCCTCGATGTCGAGTAGCACGAGTCCCCGCTCGGTCTTGTGTTGGATGTTCTCGCCGACGGCCTTGACCGCTAGTCTCCCACCCAGACGTTCTGCTGCTTTCGCCGCCTCTTTTTCATCGCCGACAAGCATCCCGGCAGGGACGGGAACGCCGTACGCAGCGAGGACCGTCTTAGCCGCGGCCTCGTCGAGAGCAGTGCTGCCGTAGCCCACTGCCTCGCGGATGAGCATCTCGGCCCACTCAGCGGCTTCCTCGGTAGTATCCAGACGGTCGGCCTCAGCCGTCATGCCCCGTGCCCCCTACCTGCGCTCTCCCTACCTTGGTCTTGTTTAAGACTAGTGGTATTGACTGGCGATTGTAAAGTCCGCTCATAAGGCCGTCAAGTTCTCCGAACCGCCCCGGGTTCCCGCTGCCCGTCAAAGCTGCGGCGGGAATGGCGGCAGCTCCGCGAACAGAGGATGACTCTCGGAACCGGGGATGCGCGCCGCTCGCATGGCCGCAGCCCGGTAGCGTGCCCAGTCGGCTAGTTCAGCGATGGAAAGCTTCTGCGCTTCCAGAGAGCCTTCCGCATGAATGGTGAGAACGTCCTCATACGACGACGTCAGGTCGCGGATTAGTTTGGCCATGCGCAGCCGGTATTCGGTGGGCACTCCGGCTTTGCCCGCGAAGTACTTCTCCATGAAGTCGTGAGTGGCGGGGTTGAAATAGTCCTTGGCCGAGGGCGCCGTGACGATGATGCCGCCGCCGATGTCCTGGATGTACTTGGTGGCCTGATGCCAGTTGTCCGCAAAGTAGAACTTGCAGATGTTGGCAATCATGGGATTCGGGTAGACCAACTGGGTGCCTTCCTCGGTCACGCAGTGCTCCACCGCCGCCCTTCCTAAGGTCTCGACTGCCTCGGTGTACATTACGAGCCAAGTCAGCTTCTCGCGAACATGAGGCTTCTTGAGGATGCCGTTGTATTCGGCCATGAGAGCCGCTGCCCCAGTGAAGAGCTCGAGTTCCATGGCTTTGTATGTCTCGGCACTCAAACGGTGGAAGTTGGCGAACATGTAGGCCACATCGCCAGCGAACTCCCACTCGCCTTTGAGGAAGATCCGCTCCTTGGGGACGAACACGTTATCGAAGATGATGGTGGCATCGTTGATGTAGACGGACCTGGAGAGAGGATGGTCGAAGAGGTCGGCCTCCGCAGATATCTCGGGCTGGGCGCAGATCATGGTGATACCCGGAGCATCGAGATTGATGCCGAAGGCCACCGCATAAGCTGCATCCTCCGCCCGCATGGCCCGGCAGGGTGCGACCAGGATCTCGTTGCAGGCCGGCGCTTGGCTGATGTGGGTCTTGGCACCACTCACCACGATGCCATCCGGCCGCTCCTCAACGATGCGGACGTAGAAGTCCTTGTGCTGCACTTGCTCAGAAGGCCGCAGGGCGCGGTCTCCCTTGACATCGGTCAGCCCCATAGCAAAGGCCAGATCGTTCTTCTGTAGGTACTTGCGGTAGGCCTCTACAGCGGCGGCGTAGTCAGTCCCGTACTTGCGGTCCACCCGGCGGGCCACCACAGTGACAGCGTTGAGCCCGTCCTTGGCCACGAACTTGGCCCCGGTAGGTTTGCCGAAGCAGACGCGCGCCCACAGTTTGACCACCTCGCGCAGACGCAGCAGGTCCTCACGGGTGCGTTGGGGCTGCAGCGCAAAGCTGACCCGCTCCCCATCCTCGTCAAGGTCGGTGAGAAGCTCCTGATAACGCGGGTCGTTGTTCAGGAGGTAGTCCATGGCCACCCAGTCATTGGTTATCTTGCAGACCGGATGGGCCGTGACGTCCGGCACCCGCTCGCCGTTGAAGTAGACCACCCTGCCATCTTTAAGGCTCTCGATATACTGCTCCGCAGTCTTTAGCGCCACCGAAAACTCTCCCTAGTCGCTCATTCGTCCCAAGTGCCCGTGATTGATAGAGCGCTCGCTCTATGCCATTCTGGCAGCCCCAGGTCCCTTTGTCAACAGTCGTCCAGATCCACATACTCCGGCGGAAGGGGAAGCCCGGAATGGTTGCCGTACCGGCCCCCGTAGGGTTCGTGGAAACTGGTGGGTTCGTCTGGTGTCGGAGCATCGCTAGGTTGCGCCCCCTGGATCTGGCTGCCCTGGATAACCGGCTCCTCCACCCAGCCTTTGTCGTAGGAGCTACGGATCAGCAGATGGGCCCGGAAGTCCCAGAACTTCCACTGACCGTCTTCCTTGACAAAGATGTGGTTGTACTTGATGACCTGCCAGATGGGGATCACCCCCTTGACTGGATCCAAGAAAGTATTGAGGCCGATGTGGTACCACATGCCCTTGGCCGTCCTCATGTCTTTTTGGATCTGGATCACGGGCGTGGTCAGCTCGTGAATAGCGCAGTTGCCCTCATAGTTGTACAGCTTCCCCAGCATGTCCACGAAGACCCGCCGCGCGCCTTCCAGCCCGTGGAACACCCCGCTCTCCACGATCTCGACCTTGACCCCGGGCGTCTTCTGGGCGAACAGCTCATCGACTATCCTGTCCCAGAAGTGGCCCAGCACCAGGTGGTTGTAACGACCATGCAGGTTGGAGATCTCGACCCAGTCTCGGGCAATCTGAGCGTTGCGTTCGGCTCTGGCTAGACGCTCGAGTAACTCCTCGTAGCTCGGGAGTCCGGTTGCCTGTTCCACCATCACCTTCCCCTTTCCTCATTCCTCGCAGAATTGGTCACAGCACAGAATCGGTCACAAAGCCCGAGCAGTCTGGTATCCAGACCGTATGGCATGAACAATCATGCCTGCCTTGTTGCCATCACCGATCAGATACAGCTCGGGGACCTTGCCCTGCAGCTTCTCGTAGAGCTCATGGTTCGGTTGAAGGGGCGCCGTGGGGATGACCGTGTCAGCCGCGACCATATGTTCCTTGCCCTCTTGGTCCCTGAAGACCACTCCTTTCTCGGTCACCCGGATGTCTCTGGCTCCCGCGACGATCTCGACCCCCCTCTTGCTGAACCACTCCAGGGCCAGACCCAGTCGAAAGTCGAGCATCCCCTCACCGACAGTGTCCGAAGACTCGACCAGGGTGACCTTCCTGCCTCTTTTCACGAGGAACTCAGCGACCTCCATCCCGTGCAGTCCCGCTCCCAGGACCACCACCTTGTTGCCCACGGGCAGGTAGTAATGGGTAGCCCGACCTAGGAATCGCGGCCCGAACAGCCGGAGATAGGGCTTGACGCGTCGGTGCAGCTCGGGGGTGGTCAGTACCTTGGCTCTTGCCTTATTGGTGGCCTCGACTTCGGGGGCGGTAAGCACACCCCCGGTAGCCAGGATGACTACATCGGGCTTCATCTCTTCGAGCAGACGGGGGGTGGCTTCGGTCCGTAGCCGGACTTTCACGCCTGTGCTTTGCAGTTGCCTCTCCAGGTAACGGACAAGGGCAGGTAGATCCTCTAGCTCGGTGCCTTTGATCAGAGCGGCCAGCGGCAAGAGACCCCCCAACCGCGAGCTCTTCTCAAGCAGGGTGACCTCATGCCCGCGTAGGGCGGCGACCCGGGCCGCTTCCATTCCCGAGGGACCTCCGCCGACGACCACCACCTTCTTCTTCTTGGTAAGCTCCGGGAGTCGGTAGCGCCCGAAACCGACCGCAGCGTTCAATCGGCAGTGCCTTAGGAAGCCTTCCGACTGGTCCAGGCAGGTGCCGCAGCGTGTGCACGGCGCGATGTCTTCGGGTCTGCCTTCGCGCAGCTTGTTGGGAAGTTCGGGGTCGCAGATGAGGGGACGGTTCATGCCGATGAAATCGGCCTTGCCCTCGCGCAGGGCTTTCTCGCCCTCTTCGGGAGTCACATAGCCGATTAGAATGACCGGGACCTTGAACAGCCTGCGGGCCTCCTCGGTCATCAAGCGCATGGCCGACCGACCCCGCTTCTTGGCGTAGTACTGGGGTGGCATCTTGTCCAGGGGCACCTGGGCATCGGGGAAGAACAGGTAGTCGGGGAGAAAGCCGGGCACATGCAGGCCCAGCCAGTGACTCCGGATCATGAGGGCGTCGGCCCCTGCTTCGACAGCGTACTTCATGTAGAGCAGCGCCAGCTCATGGGTGAGACAGTTCTTGTCGTCGACCCCGATCGGGTATCCAGTCTCAAAGCCGTTGAGACACACCACGATGGGGAAGTCTGTCCCACAACGCTCTTTGATCCCGGTGATGATCTCCACCAGGAACCGCGCCCGCTTCTCGGGAGTCCCGCCGTACTCGTCCTCGCGGCGATTCCAGAAGGGCGATAAGAAGTTGTGGACTATATGACTGCTACCGGCATTGATATCCACCCCGTCGAAACCGGCCTTCTTGGCCCGTTCGGCAGCGTCGACGTACTTGCGGACGATCTCCTTTATCTCGGGAACAGTGAGGGGACGGATCACATCGCGGTGAAAGTCCCCGGGGGTGGGGATGTTCACGGCCGAGGCCCCGATCGGCGGTCCCTCAAAGGTGGGGGGCGCGTTGTTGAAGAGCGGGTTCTGCCAAGGCCCGTCGTGCTCCATCTGCATGAAGACCGGGCAGTCGTAGCCGTGGACGAGGTCCACCAGCTCTTTGATGCCAGGGATGAAGCGATCGTCATCCATGCGGTAGCGTTCCCGCCATCGACAGCCTTGGGGATAGTCGATGGTAGGGGCTTCGACCGAGATGATGCCCACGCCCCCCTTGGCGAGCGCCTCGTAGAAGCCGAGGGTGTTCTCGTTCATGGTCGTCTCGGTGTCGGAGAACGACATCATGCCGGCAGCCGACTTGTAGATGCGGTTGCGGGTCGTCACTTTGCCTATGCGGCCTGGCTCAAGGAGCCTCGGGAAACGTTTCCTAGCCATCAAGTCCTTCCTTATCACACCGGCTCGAACGCACCCAGGGAGCGTAGATGATCGAGCATCTTGAGGTACAGAGCGTCACGCCTCGCTAGAACCTCCGTCTCGCTCCGCCCTTGGTAGTCGTAGATCCCTCGCCCGGCCTTTACTCCCACCGACCCCTGTTCCACGAGCGCCTGCACGAACGTGTACACCTTGTCTACGTTCTTCTGATAGGCGAGCAGCATGTCCAGCCCCTGGAAGTCAAAGGTCTGCATCACCCCCACCACAGGGAGCCGTACACCCAAGGAAGCCTTGACGGCCTGGTCGATATCGGCGGGATCGACCAGGCCTTCTTCGATCATGTCCATGGCCGTCTCCCCTATGGCCCGCTGTATGCGGTTGACGATGAAGCCAGGAGCGAACCTCTTCATGACCACAGGAGATTTGCCGCAAGCCTGCATGAGAGCCACGGTCAAAGACAGCGCCTCCGCAGCCGTGCCCGGGCCAGGGACCACCTCTACCAAGGGGATGATGTGGGCTGGCGTAAAGAAGTGGGCGCACAGACTGCGCCTCTGGATGCTCTCGGGAAGAAGCTCGAAGATGTTCAGACTGGAAGTGTTACTGGCAAGGATGGTGCGCTCCGGGCAAAGCTCAGCCAACTGCGAAAACAGCTCACGCTTTGCTTCCTTGTCTTCTACAATGCTTTCCAGCACGAAGTCAGCCTCGTCGGCGGCCGCGGTGAGCGACTGAGTCGCGTCGATGCGAGCCGAGACGGTCTCCACTTCTTCCGCTGCGATGGTTCTATGCGCCGCCAGGGTGACAAGCGCAGAGTCCATGACCTGCCTGGCTCGGGTCAGCGTCTCCCTCTTACGCGAATAAATGCTCACGGGGTAGCCCGCCAGCGCGAAGACCAAGGCCAGGCCCGGTCCCATCGTCCCCGCTCCAAACACCGCGATCTTCTTGACGTCTCTCAGCTCCACCGGCGCCCTCCTTGCCGCTTCGACATCAGTCTTGTTTCGACCTCTCACCGCCCCGACAGCAGTCCGTCACAGCCCCCCGCTATGCGAAACAGGTCCGGCCGCCATCGACGTACACCACCTGGCCGGTGACGTAGTCGGAAGCAGCCGAGGCCAAGTACACGCAGGTGCCGATGAGCTCCTCGGGCTCCGCCACCCGGCCCAGCGGGTGAAGCGCAGTCGCACCAGCCAGGACCTCGGGAGGCAGAGCCGCCCGCATTCCCGGGGTGAAGATCACCGATGGCCCGATCGCGTTGACGTTGATGCCGTATTTAGCCCATTCGTAGGCAAGCATGCGGGTGATGTTGCTGACCGCCGCCTTGCTGCCGCAGTAACCGACGTTGCCCGCCAGCGGGACTCCCCGGTCGCCGGCCACCGAGGAGATGTTGATGATCTTGCCTTTCTTGTTGCCCAGCATGACTTTGCCGAACTCCCGGCAGGTGAGCATCACACTCTTCACGTTGTTGGCAAAGAGCGTGTCCCAGTCAGCCAGCGGGAAGCTTTCGAAAGGCTGCTTGATGTTCTGACCCTGAGCGTTGACAAGGATGTCCACGGTCCCCAGAGCCTCTACGATGGTCTTCACTCCAGCGGCCACGCTCTCCTCGTCGGTGGCATCCATCTGGAAGGCTTCTACCCGGGTGTGGACCTCGGGGTCAGCCGCGATCTCAGCGGCCACCTCTTTGAGCTTCTCCAGGTTACGGCTGGCGAGAGCGACCATGGCCCCCTGGCGAGCCAACCCCAGAGCCAGAGCCCTACCGATCCCGCCCCCACCACCTACTACCACCGCGACTTTGCCGTCCAGTCTGAAAAGATCTGCCATGATCGCCTCACTTCCCCGCAGGGTGCACCTTATCTATAAGGCCGCCAGCACTCCATCAGTTCATCTATGGGCCACAAGCTCAGCCGCTCGTAGCCGTCCTTGGTCACTAGGATGTTCTCCTCCAGCCGCACCCCGTGCTTGCCGCCCTTGCGCCCGGCGTACGTCTCGATGGCGAGCACCATACCGGCGCGGAAAGTCTGCTCGGGCACTCCGGCCACCTGGTTCATGCGGTTGAAGAAGGGCCGGTCGTGCAGGCTGAGCCCCAGACCGTGCCCGATGGCGTAGGGACCGACTTCAGCCCAGGTCTTGTAGCCCCAGTACTCGGGGCTGTCCGGCCACTTGTCGAGAAGCTGCCAGTCAGTAGACCCATCCTTGATAGTGTTGATAGCGTCGTAGAGCATGGCCCGGCACTCTTCGTAGAGGTCCTTCTGCTCCTGGCTGGCCTTGCCGCAACAGAAGGTCCGATAGATGCAGGACTTGTAACCCTGATAGGAAGCCCCATCCACATCGACGTAGATGAGGTCGCCCACCTGGATGGGCTTGTCAGTGAACGACCAACCATAGGGATTAGTGTTCGAGCCGGAGCAGCACACCAGGTCTTCGGTGTGGTCCACTCCTTCCTCATAGAGGGCCTTTAGGCCGATGGCCACCAGGTCGCACTCTCGGATGCCGGGCCGGATGGCGTCAGCGATGGCGGCAAAGGCCTTCTCGGAGTTGGCGCAGGTGATGCGCATGAGCTCGATCTCGTCCTGCGTCTTGATCATGCGCGCGATGTCCATGGTGGGTTTCGCGTGCACTACCTCCACCCCGCG
Source organism: uncultured Actinomycetes bacterium (assembly GCA_937148845.1). Lineage (GTDB taxonomy): Bacteria > Actinomycetota > Thermoleophilia > RBG-16-64-13 > RBG-16-64-13 > CAKZRW01. The sequence goes on from CAKZRW010000082.1 coordinate 38,990, forward strand.
CTTCTTGAAAGCCTCGGCATAGATGTAGGACAAGGTAGTGCCATCGATGCCCAGAGGCTCTTTCTCTACGCCATACTGCACCATGAAATCGAAGATCTGGTCTACCACTCTCTGCACGACCGGGTCATCTGGGGTAAAAGCCGCGATCTTGGCGATGCCGGCAGGCGGATGGATGCGGCCCTCCATCCAGGGCATCTTCTCGATCAGACTCTCCTGGTTGTTGCCACCTACCAGATGAGGCTGGCCGTTGCGCGCACAGAAAACGAACTGGGCTTCCAGCGGCCGGTTGGGGGTGGTGATGTAGTAACCGGTGAGATAGCGGACATTGGCCTCGTCCCAGGTCACGATACTTCCCAGACCGTCTTTGTTCATTTGGTCTTGGGCCCGCTGCAGCCTCTCCACCCGCAGACGAGGGTAGTTGACCCGCTCCTCGTAGTCGACCGCGTACTTGCCGAGAACCATAGTCCCTCCTTCACAGTCTTTCAAAGATGCCGGCAACCCCGATGCCACCGGCCACACACATGCTGACGAGGCCATAACGACACCGCCGTTTCTCCATCTCGTGGAGCAAGGTAGCAGTGAGTTTGGCCCCAGTAGCCCCCAAGGGATGTCCTAGCGCGATGGCTCCGCCGTTGACATTGGTCTTGGCCGGGTCGAGCCCCAGATGGCGGATGACATACACGGCCTGGCTGGCAAAAGCTTCATTGAGTTCGACCAGGTCCAGGTCATCTACCGAAAGTCCTGCCAGTTTGAGAGCTTTGGGGATAGCCACCACCGGTCCGATGCCCATCACCCCCGGGTCGACACCACCGGCAGCGAAGGCTACGCAACGAGCAAGGGGCTCTAGACCCAGCTTGGCCGCCTTCTCCGCCGACATGAGGATGGTCATAGCCGCTCCATCGCTGGTCTGCGAGGAGTTCCCCGCTGTGACCGTGCCGTTCTTGCGGAACACGGGTTTGAGTTTGGCCAAGACTTCCATGGTGGTCCCCCGTCGCGGCCCCTCGTCCACCGTGACCAGGGTTGTCTCCTCGACGATGGCGCCATCCGGACCGGGCCCGCGGTGGGTGACCGGCACCGGCACGATCTCATCACAGAAGCGCCCGGAATCGATAGCGGCCAGAGCGCGGGCGTGGCTTTGCACCGCGAAAGCGTCCTGTTCCTCGCGGGTCACACCGAAGCGTTCGGCCACGTTCTCGGCGGTCAGCCCCATGCTTAGAAAAGCATCGGGACTGGCGTCCATGATGGCCGAGTGGAACATGGGCTTGTTACCGCCACCCGGCACCCGCGACATCGATTCCACCCCGCCGGCGAACATCACTTCTGCCATGCCCGACATGATGGCCTGGGCGGCGAAGGCGATGGCCTGCAGCCCCGAGGAGCAGAAGCGGTTGATGGTGACCCCCGGGACCTCCAGCGGCAAGCCTGCCTGGAGCCAGGCGTTCCGCCCGATGTTGAGACCCTGTTCTGCCTCCGGGAAGGCGCAGCCCATTATCACATCATCGACCTCAGCCGGGTCGAGGGCCGGCACCCGCTCAAGCGCAGCCCTGATCACCAAGGTGGCGAGATCTTCCGGACGGGTGGTCCGGAACACACCCCGAGGCGCTTTGCCCACCGGGGTACGGACGGCGCTCACTATCACTGCTTCCTTCATGCACTGTCTCCTTGCTCGTGCAGTCCGCGTCGACTAGTTGCGAAGGGGCTTGCCGGTGGCCAGCATGTGTTCGATGCGCTCGATGGTCTTGGGCTGCCGGCATAACTCGAGAAAGACCTGCCGCTCCAAGGCAAGCAGGTGCCATTCGTCCACTTCGCTGCCCCCGTCGACGTCTCCGCCCGAAAGCACCCAGGCGATCTTCTCGCCCAGATAGCGGTCGTACTCCGAGATGAACTCGCTCTTCCCCATGTTGTAGAGGACGCTGCGGAAATTGCCCACGCCGTCAGCGCCCATGACTTTGACCAGGGCCGGCAGTGGCGGTTGATAGCCGGTCTCGAGCAAAGCGAGAGCCACTTGTTTGGCCGCGTAGAGGAGGCTCTCGCGGTTCATGGTCACGCCGTCACCCCGCCGCAGGTAGCCCAGGTCGAAGGCTTCCCAAGCCGAGCCGGTCACCTTGGCCTGCGCAACCGCTTCGAAGGCGGGCATGAGGTTGGGGAACGGCCAACTCACTCCTTTGGCCACTTCCATGGTACGAAGCACGGTCTCTTTGAGACCGCCCGCAGCCGGGATGAGCCCCACCCCGGTCTCGACCAGGCCCATGTTCACGTCCAGGTGGGCTTGAATCCGATCACAATGCAGACACAACTCCAGTCCGCCGCCCAACACGCGGCCCTGAGGAGCAGCCACCACCGGAATGGGAGAGTACTTGAGGCTCATGCTTACCTGCTGGACATAGCGGAGCGTCGTCTCGATGGCCGCAAAGTCCTCGGCCTTTATGCGCGCCAGCAACCATCTGAGATCCGCCCCCCCGGAGAAGTGCGGACCTTCGTTACCGATCACCAGGGCATCGAAATCTGTCCCCGCCGCAGCCAGGGTGCGCTCCAAGAAGCGATGCACATCCTCGGTGACCAGGTTGGCCTTGGTGCGGAACTCCACACAGGCCACCCGGTCCCCCAAGTTGAGGAGTGCGGCCGCCGGAGTCTCGTCGAGCACCTTGCCGACCTGCTTCAGCTCAGCCAACACCACCCGGCGCGGCCGGGGCGGGAGTGGCTTATGCGTCCTTTGACCGGGTCCCCACACCGCCAAGGCGCCCCGCTCCTGCCTGTAGAAACAGGGAGAGTCGGAAGCGGCGAGCTGCAGCACCCATTCCGGTACCGGGCGGCCTTCCGCCTGCATGCGGGCGACGGTCTCCCTCACCCCCAGAGCGTCCCACAGCTCGAAGGGCCCTAGCTCCCAAGCGTAGCCCCAACGCATGGCCCGGTCGATCTGGGCTATGTCATCACAGATCTCCGGAATCCGATTAGCCGCGTAGAGGAAAGTGGTTGCCAGCACATCCCAGCCGAAACGCGCCGCCTCGTCAGCAAAAGAGAGGAACTGCCTGACTCTTTCCCCGGGGTCGGCGATGTCGGCGACCGCGGCCAGGCTGGGCTGGCGGGGATCTTGCCACGGCCGGTAGTCGAGCGTCGCCGGATCGATGACCAGAGTCCGTTTCTCGCGGAAGAAGCTTCCGCCTGTCTTTTCTCCCAAGTAGCCTCTGGCCACCATATCCAGGACCCACTGCGGCAGCCGCCACCACTCCCGCATCTCGTCGTTGACGGCGGTCTCGTAATGACTGGCCACAGCGTAGGCTAGTACGTCGGTCCCGGCCAGGTTGGAAGTGCCGAAAGTCGCTGTCACCGAGCGGGCCAAAGCTCGCCCGGTAGCTGCATCCACTTCCTCGATGGTAAGGCCGTACTTCTCCATGACATTGATGGCATATACAGTGGAGAAGATACCTATTCGGTTGGCCACGAAGTTGGGAGTGTCATGGGAGAGCACCACCCCTTTGCCCAACCGCAGCTCGGCGAACTCCTTGAGCGCCGCCACCACGGCGGGATCGGTCTTCTCACCCGGGATGAGCTCCAAGAGATACATGAAACGCGGCGGGAAGAAGAAATGACTGCCCAGAAAACGTGGTCTGATCTCCTCAGGGAGCGCGGCCGCCATGGCATTGACAGACAGCCCTGAAGAATTGGTGGAAATGATGGTCCGCGGCCCCACGTACCCGGCCACGCGCGCGAGCAGATCCTTCTTCACGTCGAGCTTCTCCACCACGGCCTCGATCACCCAATCGACCTCGGCCAGACTTGGGAGGTGATCTTCGAAGTTGCCAGGGGTGAGAAGCGCCGCGCGTTCCGGATGGGCAAACGCGGCAGGCCGACCCTTGAGCGCTGCGGCGATAGCATCAGCGGCAAGGCGGTTGCGCACTGCTGGGTGGCTGAGGTCGCGGCCCCTTTTCCGCTCCTCTTCGGTCAACTCTCCAGGGACCAGGTCGAGCAGCAAAGTGGGGATGCCGGCGTTGGCCAGGTGGGCCGCCACGGCGGTCCCCATGCGGCCGGCCCCGAGAACAGCGGCCTTGCGGACCATAAGCATGCTATGAGCCTCCTAGGTCTTGAGTTCTACGTTCGATACCGAGCCCGCGGAAGATGAAATCGATCAGAAACTCGATAGCTGCATCCACGTCACCCTCTCCCCGCAGATGCAGGTTCCAGCCCCGCAGGGAAAGGAAAGTGCAGATGAAGGCCACCAGGTTGGCAGCCAACTCGGCCTCGCGACCCGAAAGCCGCAGGCCCGGCAGCTCCGACAGCAGATGGCGATAGAAGCCGACCACGTTCTTGTCATCCAGATCGAGGGCCCGCCGCAGATGGTCGCGGTCCAGATACTTGCTCTCAGTGAAGATGAATTGGATCAGCTTGCGGTTCTGCGAGAGGTACTTGATCGAGATGCGCAGCCCGTGCTCCAGTTTCGCCACCGGGTCGGTGATCTGGTCGAAACCTGCGGCCGCCAGATGTTGATGCCACTGTTCCTGCGTGTAACGGTGCATCAGAAAAAGGATGTCGTCCTTGGACGAGATGTAGTGGTAAAGCTGCCCCATGGACATGTCGCAAGCGGCAGCTATGTCGCGGATGGAGGTGCCATGGAAGCCCTTCTCGAAAAGTACGGCGCTGGCCCCTTCTACGATCTGCCGTTGCTTCATCTCGGTGAGTTCTCGGTCCGCAGGGCCCGCAGGGAGGTCCTGCTCCGCCACCCGCTGTTGCATGGCCTCCAGCTCCCGCTGGGTGCTGCCCACCGGTACCACCCCATCCCTCTTGGGAATCTCTTTCACTCTCTCTGCCCCCTTCTTGTCTCTCACCACAGACCCGTGGGCGGCCCACCGCCAGGAAGGCCGATAGTCTCATGCCAACGCATCACGGCGATCTTCCAGCGGCCGCTCTCCCGCACGTAGTCCATGTCGTAGTAGCCTTGGACCCAGAACATCGACTGGCCTGTACGGGGATAAAAGTACATGAGGTAAAGCAGCCAGTTCCCCTTGGCTCTGTCCCCCTCGACCGTGATCAGGGGATGGATGCAGACGTCGCCCTCTTTGCCGGCGTGGGTCTTGGACAGCTCCTCCTTAAACCAGCGCTCTATAGCTGCCCTGCCCCGGACAGGCTCATGCAGATACACATCGACTAGAGCGTCCTCCGCGAAGCAGGCGGCGCAGGTGTCCCAGTCAGTAGCCATCAACGCGTTGACATAGGTCCACTGCAGTTTCTTGATCTCTTCGATGTCCTCGCTCACCTGCACCCTGCGCTTGAGCTCGGCCACTGTGGCTTCCAGCTCACGCACCCTCTCCCGCAGTTCCTCAGTCTCCATGCCTCACCCCTCTCCCGGTATCAGCATCACTTTGACGGCCCCTTGGACCCGCTTGGCGAATATTTCGTAAGCGTGAACAGCCTCGCGGAGAGGCAGACAATGGGTAACGAGACGACCCAGGTCCAGCTTCTTGGTTCCGACCAACTCTAGGAGACGGGGGATGTTGCGTAGGTCCCCCATGCCGATGCAGAAACACACGTTCTTGGCCAGCATGCGGGGCAGATTGAGGACCGTAGGTCGCTGAAAGACTCCCACCACCGAAAGGCAGCCCCCCGGCGCCGCCACCGCCACCGCATCGCGCAGACTCCCTTCGCGACCTACGGCTTCGATCACGTATTCCGCTCCCCAGCCCTCAGTCAGCTCGTAGATCCGCTTGCGCACATCCACGCGGGAAGCGTCGATGACGGCACTAGCTCCCAGATCTCTGGCCAGGGCCAAGCGGTAGGGTTCCATATCCACCGCAATCAACTGCGCGGGGTTGAAGAGGCGAGCAGAAGCCACCGCACACAGCCCCACCGGGCCGGCACCGAACACCACGACGGTGTCGCCCGCCTGGACTCCCCGGCTCCCCGGGTTCAGCCCCACGACAGCCGAGTAGCCAGTCGGCAGGATGTCCCCGGCGAGAATCACCTGCTCGTCGGGCAGATCCTCGGGGATAGGTTGCAGAGTAGTGTCAGCGAAAGGCACCCGCACCAGCTCGGCCTGAGCCCCAGCCAGGTCACCGAAGAGCGGACCGCTCCCGAAGATCGCTCCTTTCTCGCAGGCCATGGGAAGACCGCGTCTGCACGCCCGGCAACGCCCGCACCACACAGCGGCCGGCCCTACTACCCGAGTCCCGGCTCGGAAACGGGCGACGGCCGCGCCGACCTCCTCCACCACGCCCACGAACTCGTGACCGATGATGGTCCCTGGTCGCATCTCGGGCATGAGGCCGTGAAGCACATGCAAGTCGCTGCCACAGATGCTGGCCATAGTGACGCGAACCAGGCAGTCCTCCGGCTCCACGATCACGGGCTCCGGGACATCGTCCACGCGGAGCTCACCCGGACCGTGGTAGACGACCGCCTTCATCGTGAATCCGCGCTCCCTGCCGCCCGCCTGCTACCGCTGCCGGGGTCCGTACCCCCGACGCTCGGGACGACCAAGCCGTAGCGGGCGACGTACTCCTCATCGGTGGCCACCATCCCCGTCAATGTACGGGCGTCCTGACGGGCCAAGAAGAGGGCACAGGCCACCATGGTATCGGGAGGGACGAACTGCTTTCTTTCCTCCTCGCTGGCCCACATGCGCATCCCTTCGGAGTCGACGATTCCGGCCGGCTTCAAGCCGTTCACAGCTATGCCGTATTCCTCTACCTCGACTGCCGTGGCCCAGGTCAAGCGATCCAGACCTGCCTTGGCGGCAGCGTAGGCAGCACTGTAGCCCACCGTCTTGCCGCCTCGCTCCGAGCCAGCCTGGGAGGTGATGTTGATGATGCTGCCCCGCCGATGTTCCATCATGGCGGGGAGAACGGCCCGCGTGCACAAGAAGGGGCCAGTGAGATCCACTTTGAGCACAATCTCCCAACGCTTGAGCGGCATGTCCACCAAGGGGCTGGGAAAATCGACGGCTGCATTGTTCACGAGGACGTCGATCCGGCCGAATTCAGCAAGCGTCTTTTCCACCATAGCGCTGACACTCGCTTCGTCGGTCACATCGCACCTGACCGGGAGGGCTCGCCCGCCGGCAGCCTCGATAGCCGCCACGGTCTCGTAGATGGTGCCCGGCAGCCTCTCGTGCGGAGGCGACTCGCTGCGAGCAGCCACTACCACCGCGGCGCCGTGAGCGGCAAGGCCCAGAGCAATCGCCTTGCCGATACCGCGGCTGGCGCCGGTCACGATGGCTACCTTGCCTTGCATTCCCTCACCGCCTCTTCCCTAGTGTCCAGATAGAGCGCTCGCTCTACGTAGTCTGACAGACCGCCTTCCCTCCTGTCAAGGGTCTTGGGATGCACCCCGCACAGCCGCCCGGCTGGATGCCTCAGCCGCGACGTGCAGCGGTCTCAACCAGACTTGAGCACGCGCTCGATACGGGCCGTGAGGTCGTCGAGACGGCGGCGTAGCTCGTCTCGGTCTGCCGGTGCCATGTCGGCGAAGATCTGGTTGATGCGCTGATCCCGAACCCGTCCTTTGCGACGGTCGATCTCCCGCCCTAGCTCCGTGAGGTACACCCGGGTGATGCGCCCGTCGGCTCCGTCGCGTTCTCTGCGGATAGCGCCTTGCTTCTCGAGGGCCCTCACCACCGCCGTCACCCGCGCTCTTGAGATACGCAGGGCGTCGGCGATCTCCCTCTGGCTGATGCCGTCCCGCTCGGCCAGTAAGCGGAGACACGTTATCTGGCTGGGCTGTGTCCCCTCCTCGGAGAGGTCTTTGATCATGAGCTGCTCGAAGGTATTGACCACCTTGTGGAAGGCGTGAAAGGCCTCCAAGACTTGGGGGTCCACCCCCTCCATGACCGGAGGGAGCGGCAGCGGCTCCCAACCCTCGGGATCATCAGGGGGTACCGGGATCATGGGGCGACCGCTACCTTCACCAAAGACCGGTCGGCTACCAGTCGCTCGAACCCTCTTTCCACCAGCTCTTCCAGCGGGATCACATCGGAAAGCAGACCTTCCGTACAGAAACGCCCACTCGCCAGATAGTCCAAGCAGAGCTTGGCTTCGTCGGCAGTGTAGGCCAGGCTGGATACCAAGCTGATCTCGCGGAGGGCGAGCATGGCTGGCACTACTGTGACGGGCTCCCCGCCGGCGCCGAGATTGAGCACCTGGCCTCCGGCCCGCGGGAGGCGAAGACAAAGCTCAAGCGAACGGGCCTTGCCCGCACACTCGACTACCAAGTCCGGACCCACTCCCCCGTAGAGCTCGACCAGCCAGGCCGCTAGGTCCTCAGCCATGTCGTCGGGGTCGAGCACAACATCCGCCCCCATCGCAGCTGCCAGGCGGCGCTTCTCCGGCACTACTTCCAGAGCAGTGACGTGCCGAGCCCCACCCAACTTCAAGAACTGGATGATCGACAACCCGATCGGCCCTGCTCCTGAAACCACCACGTTGTCCCCCACGCGAAAGGCTGACTGTGCCAGGCCGCGCAGCGCTGTGGCCATGGTGTCGGTGAGGACGGCGTCTTCGAAAGAGACATTGTCGGGCAGGCGGTAGAGCATCTGGCGTGCGTCCTTCACCAACATGTACTCGGCCATGCCCCCATCCCGGCGCAGCCCGTTGGTCTGCTCGAAACCATCCACGCAGAGTGAAGGACGGCCGTGCAGACAGTAGTAACAGCGCCCACAGGATCCCGGAGGGCCGGCTGCTACCCGGTCGCCGACAGCGAAACCCTCGACCCCTTCCCCCAAGGCATACACGGTCCCCACGTTCTCGTGGCCAGGCACGAAGGGGGGCGGCAACATGCCCTCGAAGTAGATGTGGAGGTCAGTGCCACAGATGCCGCAGAGGGCTATCTCGACCACCGCCTCGCCCGGCCCAGGCGCGGGGAGGGGGCGTTCTTCCATACGGATGGTCTTGTCGCCGACGTAGACCGCGGCCTTCATCCTTTCGCCCTTTCTCTTTCGCCTCTTCAGCCCAGACCCAGCCGCTGCGAGGGCAGCTTGACAGTAGCACCCCCGGCCAGCCAGATGTCACCCTCGATGGTCTCGATCCACCAGGCGAGATCGACCATGAACTCCCCATCCCGCACGTACTTATCGTAGACGTACGACTTCACTATCGCTAGGTCACCCGTGAGGCCGTGAGCCAGCACCTGTTTGCCATCCATGTACGGGACCTTGCCAAGAAAATACTCCGCCTCCGGGTCGGCGGGGACCACCTTGCCCAGAGCCGCCAGCGCCGGAGGGGGCATGATCCCCCAGCGGATGTTATGGAGCCACCCGTAATCCCCCATCCAGTTGTTCAGGTGACGAATGGCCAGGTCGCGGCCCAGGAAATTGATGAGAACGGCCCGGTCATCCCCCTGCTTGTGGATATCGCGGGTGTCGACTGCGCCATGCGTGCCCTCGGGGTCGATCATGTAGAAGGGCTTCACCCCGTCGGGGACAGGTGGCACGTAGTCCTCGCGGCGCGCGGTCAAATAGATGCCGGTCTTCTCGTCGCGCACCAAGGTCTTGAAAAGCGCGGGATCCATTATCTCCCGCCTGAGGGTCCGGCTGCCGCCCGCTCCCATCCCGTAGGGGGCCGTCGGGGCGAGAGATTCGAGGATAGGCCCGTCGGCGGTCCACGTGGGTTCGTCGCCGACCTGGACCTCCTCCCAGTAGAGCGGTACCGGGCCTCGCCTCCTCTCCTTGGCCCAGAGATCGCGGATGAACTCCCAGTCCTGGTCCGTGTAGTAGTGGGCAGGACGGCTGGTCCAAGCGGGCGCTTCCCATGTCTCCGCGAAACCCATCCGGGCTGGCCTTCTGCCTTCCCTATAGATCTTGACGCTCTCCATCACGCGCCAGACAGTGTCATTGACCTTCTCTCCCCGCTGGTTGTATACGCTGCCTGTGGAGTGGATGGCCAGGTGCCGATAGGCAGAGCCCTCTGTAGGAGTCCGATCTATGACCTCGCGCCCGTCGATCACCAGATAAAGAGTGTCACCCGGATAGACAGGCCGATAGTTGGTTACGCTGTGATTCAGTTGCGAGACCAGCAAGGTATCCCTTGCTTCCGGTGGATAGGGGGCCATGAAGGTGTCGTCGTGCGCCCCAAAACAAGGCATGGCCAGAATGTCTTGATAGCCTAGTGAGCGTGCGTACGCCGCGTCGTTCAAGAGCGGGTTGTCGGGGTCGTACTTCTGGTTGTTGTAGCGGACCATGGCCTCGGTCACCGGGAGAACAGGCCCGATCCCCGGTGTATCGGAGGGCAAGGCACCAGAGACGAGCGCCTCTACATCCACCGGGCCCCGCTCCCTGAGAGCCCGGTTGGCAGCCAAGAACTTGGCGACCGGCTCCTTCTCTCTCTCCGTGAGAACACCGGGATAGAGGACCTCGAAATCCGCTGGGTCGAAGGCTGACATGGTCTGCGCTCCTTGTGGCCTAGAACAGGGTCTTCAAGTTACATGCCGAATCCGAAGCAGAGAAGCAAGATAGTTAATAGGTTAACTAATACCGAGGGTGGCGTCAACCGGACCCTCTCCCCCGAACTCCCTGGCCACCAGGCACGCCGCCAGCAAGGCAGGCCCGCCGCGCAAGAGGCTCCCGCGCAGCGGGCCTGCCCCGCGCCAGATTCACGCAAGCTTACAGGTCTCAGCGGGGCGCGGCTCCCCAGCCCGCAGCCCCGGTAAGGCTGAGTGCAGCGCCGCAGGGGTCTACCATAGAAGCACCGCCATCCACCAGGATGGTCTCTCCCGTCACGAAACTGGAGTCATCACTCCCCAGGAAGACGCAGATGCCCGCGATCTCATCCGGGGAGGCGGCCCGTTCCAAAGGCAAGAAGCGGGTGAGCTGCTTGAAGACCCCGTCCATGTCTGAACCCATGGCCTCGGCCATACCCTTGAGGGAATGCTCACTCATCTCAGTGCGCACCGGTCCCGGTAGCACGGAGTTGGCCCTTATTCTGTGCTTGCCGAAGTCCAAGGCGACCTGGTTGGTCAGGTGGTTCAGTCCCGCTTTCGAAGCGCAATAGGGAGCCATGGTAGGGATGCACCGCACGCTGGCTAGTGAGGAGATGTTGATTATGGAGCCGCCCCCGTTCTCGATCATGTGGGGGATAGCGAACTTCATGGTGTAGAAGGGGCCGGTAAGATTGGTCTCGATCACGGCATGCCAGATCTCCGGATCCACATCCACGACCGACCCGCCCGGATCGATGGCTGCGTTATTGACCAGAATGTCGATCTTGCCTCCGAATTCCACGGTCGTCTCCACCATGCGCTTGGCGTCTTCCAGCTTGGAGACGTCGCCGGGGCAAGCGATGGCAGTGCCAGGCGGAAGAGAGGCCACCACCTCATCGAGCTTGTTCTTCTTCCGGCCTGCGATGCAGACCTTCGCTCCCTCTCTGACATAGCGCGTGGCAATGGCCAGCCCGATGCCAGCCCCCGCCCCAGTGATCATCGCCACTTTGCCTTCGAGCATCATTTTGCTGACTCTCCTTTGTAGTAGTGGTCACCGAAGATGATAACCGCCGACGAAACCAGCTGCTCCTGACCCTGGGCCCGACCTAAACGAAGGAGCCCCTCCGGGCGTGAGGGGCTCCAGCAGGGGAACGGGCAGTCAGGTTCAGCTCTTGCGCGGGATCACCGGCAGTGAGGCCCGCGACGGGTAACGACCATCTCGGTAGATCTTGTGCAGACAAGTACGGCTCTTGCAAACGTGCCACATCACGTCGTAGGTCTCCGGGTCGGTGGGGACATCGATGCAGGAGATCTCCACCTTGATCTGTTTGCCCGCCCGGAACAGGTGTGACATGGGCCGCAATTGGACCACGTACTCGTTAATCTCGCCCGGCACCACGGGTACCTCCTTGGTGTGGTCGTGGGCGATCTCCCAGGGCGTGGTCCGCTCGGGATCGAGGGCGCGGTGGGAAGCCTTCAACCATCCGGAAGCCAGCGGGTAGATGGCATCGGAATCGGCTTCCCGCACTTCCACCCGCCAGCAGGTGTCGTCCTGGTCTATGGCTGCATAGAAGGTTATGCGCGGCGGTCCCGTCACCTGGAGATCGTGGGGCAAGGGCGGGCTGACGTAGGTCACCCGGTTGCGCGTCTCAGTGACGTAGAGAGGCTGCTGTACGAAAGCGTCGGGCTCGTCGTTCCAGTAGTCAGGCTCCGGCCCCAGTTGCCCGAGGCTGTTGAAGTAGAAGTCGGTCCACACGGTGTTCTCGAGCGGCCAACTCTCCGCCGACTGCCAAGTAGTCATGCCGGTGGTCTGGTACCGGACGGTGGGCTCATCCATGATCCCGGTGTCGATGCCCTTGAGCCAGTAGTCGTACCAGCGCAAGAGCTCGTCGTGATTGGCCCGCCAAGGCCGCGTACCCATGTCGGTGTACAGGTACATCTTGGTGGGCACGTTGTTGCGCACCCGGTTGAACACGTTCATCTGGGGCTGTGAGAAGAAACTGAAGAAAGGTCCGCCTACATAGGTCGGCACCTTTATCCTGTCCAGGCGTTCCGAGACGGAGCGCTCGCGGTAGTACGGACCGTCAAGCTTGTTGAGCATGAAGTCGAAGAGGATGGGGTTCTTCTTGGGGTACTGGAGAAGATGCAGGAGGTAGGGGTATTGCCGCAGATCGGGGTCCTGCATCGCCTCTTCAACCAGCTTCTTGAGCTCCTCCGGCGGCGTGCTCATCTCCATGGCGGAGCGTACGTCGTTGGGAGCGTAGCCACAGCGGGCAGGGTAGGTCCCGGTGTAGAGTCCATACAAGAAGATGTTGAAGACCCCGCCCTCGTATTGGCCGTGGTTGTAGAGATCGTCCCCAAAGATCTCCCAGGGAGCGATGCACTTGAGATGAGGCGGTTGTTCCGCCGCCACGTGCAACTGCATGGAGGCGAAGTAGCAGATGCCGCCCATGCCCACGTTGCCGTCGCACCAGGGTTGCTGGGCCAGCCACTCCACGATGTCGTAGCCATCCTCGCCTTCGTGCCGCGAGAAAAGGCCCTCGTAGATGCCTTCGGAATGGCCGGTCCCGCGCAGGTCGCCGATCACGTATACGTATCCGCGCTCAGCATAGTAGTAGGCGTTGCCGGCCTCGATGGAAGCCTCGAAGATCGACTTCCCGAACGGCTGCGGCGGCGTGTCGAACATCTGGGTGTCCTTGCCGTACGGCGAGAGAGCAAGGATGGCCGGGAACTTGCCCGGTGCGTCAGGGCGATAGATGTCGACCGCCAGCTTGACGCCGTCCCGAGCGGGCACAAAGACATCCCTGTCGACAACTATGCCGTACTGCGGTTGGGATCCGGCAGCCTTCTTGACCTCTGTCACGATTCCTCCAATCCGCGTATTCTTGCTCCTAGCGTCGGTCGAGCAGCCCTGCCGCCCACCGGCGCCCCCTAATGAGCAGGCACTCAATAACATGTACTATAAGGACTGGATATTCGTGCTGTCAATAGGTTCTTAAGGAGGATGACGTGCCTCGTCAAGTTCGAGCCCGCAGACTCCCACCTGAAGTGCGGCGCGAACAGATCGTGGCCGCCGTCCTCAAGGTCGTAGCTGAGCACGGCGTGCCCGAAGCGACTGTCGCCCGCATCGCTCAGGCGGCCAACGTGTCCGAGGGCACCCTATATGTCTACTTCCCGTCTCGCCGCGAGATGCTGCTCGCAGCTTTGGAAGCCATCCTGAACGAGATGTACGCCCTCATAGACATCGAACCGGAAGCGGATGCCCTTACCCGCTTGCGCAAGATCGGCAAGATCCACGCCCAGGAGATGGCCGCAGAACGCGGCCTCATGGCTCTACCCTGGTTCGAGTTCATAGCGGCTGGACCCCAGGTGGGACTGCGGGAAGCGGTGGCAGAAACTCACCGTAGCGCCTATCGGCGGCTCCGCGGCATCATCGAAGACGGCATCGCCAAAGGCACCATCCGCTCCGACGTCGACCCTGACCGGCTGGCCTGGGGTTTCTACACCGTACTGTGGGCTGAGAACATCGCCTGCATGATGGGCATGAAGGAATACCTCGGCGATGGGCATGCCGACCACATCATGGACTTGATATTGAGCGAGGCGGCACCTCGGAAGCGACCAGAGGCATGAACGATCGACCGGAAGGCGTCGGATGAGGCGAACCTCTTGCCGGCAGGGTATGACCTCCACGCGGACTCTGGCAGTGCCCACCGCTCCTAGTTGTGGCGGAGACCAGCGTCTACCAAGATGGTCTGACCGGTAACCCAGTCGCTGTCCGAAGAGGCCAGGAAGAAGGCCGTCCCTGCTATATCGTCCGCCTCTAAGTTGCGCTGAGGCAGGCATTGTCCTTTGCGGACGTTCTCCCAATGCTCCGGCGCCTGTCGGGTCTGCTCCAAGTTGGCCTCGGTCCGCGTGCAACCGGGAGCGATGGCATTAACCCGTATCCCTTCCGGGCCCAGTTCGCGGGCTAAGGCGCGAGTGAAGCCGATGATCCCCCCTTTGCTCGACACATAATAATGGATGAAACCGGCGACGCCCTCCCAGAAGGTGGCCGAAGTCATATTGATGATCTTGCCGTAACCCTGCGGCTTCATGTAGGGGTAGACCGCCCGCACGCAGAACCACATGCCCCGGAGATTCACGTCAAGAGCGTAGTCCCATTGCTCCACCGTCCATTCGTAGAAGCGCTTCCAAGGCTCCTTGGACATGACGCCCCGGAAAGCAGCGGCGTTGTTCACCAAGATGTCGATCTTGCCCCCGTAGGTGTCAGCCAGGAGCTTGGCTGCAGCCTCACATTGGGCCAGGTCGACGATGTCACAGGTGATGGGCAGGGCATCTCCCCCCGCCGCGGTGATCTCCTCCGCCACTTTCACCGCACTGGGCCCGTCGATGTCGAGCACCCCGACCTTGGCGCCCTCAGCGGCAAAGCGCAAAGCTATGGACCGACCCAGGCTGTTGGTACCTCCACCCCCCGTGATGAGAGCGACCCTGTCACGCAGGCGCTTGCCTTCCAGTTGGTAAGCCACGTCTGCCTCCTTTCCGGCCGGGCGGCGGCCGGGAGCTTCCTGAGGGCCCCGGCCGCCGCCCGCAACTACAACTCTATGGCCGCCTCGAAGCCTTCGTGAATGGCATTGAACAGGATGCGAGGCGCCTTGCAGTCGCCGATGACTCGGACCTCTTCGACAAGATCAGCGAACCGGTCAGCCACTTCAGTGCGCGGACGCAGTGTCGGCGCCACGACGACGGCGTCTGCGGGCAGTTCCTCATGCCGTTCTTCACCGCCGTCCTCTTTGATATGCACCACAGCCAAGCCTTGCCGCACTTCTGCCAACACCGCCTCGCGCCGAGGCGTTACGCCGGCCGCTTCCAGAAGATCTTCCAAGACCACGATGTCCACGAAGTTGACCGTCTGGTCACCCGCCGAGCCTCCAGGAAGCCCCACGACCTCCACCTGCTTGCCCCGACGAGTCAGAGCCAGAGCCGACTCCAGACCCATCCCGCCGTCACCAGCCACCACGACCCGGCTGCCCGGGACTTCGCCACCCTGGAGCACATAGCCGGCCGTGAACACCTGAGGCAGGTCCAGTCCCGGTAGTGCGGGCAGCACCGGCTCAGCGCCGGCAGCCACGATAATCTCGTCAGGCGTCTCCGCCCGCACCAGCTCGGCCGTGGCTTCCGTGTTTAGCAGCACACGGACAGTGGACCTCTGCACCTCTCGCAGCAGGTAGTCCAAGAAGCACTTCCAGTCGCTCTTGAACTCTGGGCCAGAGGCCGCCCGGAGATTACCGCCCAGCCTTGACTCCTTCTCGAACAGGACTACCTCGTGACCCCGCGACGCTGCCACCATGGCCGCCTCCATGCCGGCAGGGCCCCCTCCTACTACCACCACTTTCTTCTTCACGGGAGCTACCGGCGGCAACCAGCGGTAGTAGTCCTCCCTCACCGCGATGGGATTGACCGCGCAGCGCACCGGCAGACTGTGAGCCCCCCGGGTAAGGCACGAGTTACAGCGCACGCAGGGCCGTACGTCGGCCTTACGACCCCGGAAAGTCTTCTTGGGTAGGGCGGGGTCAGCAAGGAGAGCCCGACACAAAGCCACGAAATCAGCCTTCCCCGCCGCCACCCACTCGCCCGCTTCATCCAGGTCGAGGATGGCACCCACCACCCCTACCGGCGTCTTGACTGCCTTCTTGATCTGAGCGGCACGCTCCACGTTCTCGCCGTGCGGTAGATAGGTCGAGGGGTGGGTATAGGGGTAGGTCTCGGGGACCCCGATCATCCCGGCCGAAACCTGGAACAGGTCGACCTTGTCTTGCATGATCTTCGCGTATTCCACAGCGTCCTCTATCTCAAGGCCGCCCGGCACCAGATCACTGGCACTGATGCGCCACTCGATGGGGAAATCCGGTCCGCAACGTTCCCGGATCGCTTCCACCACTCTGAGCCCGAAGCGGCACCGGTTCTCTAGGCTGCCCCCGTACTCATCGGTACGGGAGTTCACAGCCGGCGAGACGAATTGCGAGATCAGCCAACCGTGACCGGCATGGATCATGACCATGTCGAACCCCGCCGTCTTGGCTCGGAAGGCAGCAGCCGCGAAGTGTTCGATGACCTCCTCGATCATTTCCCGGGTCATCTCTTCCACCGTCTGTTCGCCCCGGCGGCGGTCCTCGGTGAACACGCCGCGCATAGCGGAAGGCCCGATGGGATTCCGGCCTCCGTTGAGCTCGCTCACCGCTTGGCGGCCACCATGGTTGAGCTGGATGGAGGCAAGCGCCCCCTCCGCTTTGATGACCTCGGCCACCTGGGTGAGAGCAGGGATGTAGAAGTCGCTACCCAAATTGAGCTGGGTGGGTTGCGTGATGGCGCGGTCGGAATCGATGGCCGTCTCCATCACGGTGATGATGCCTGCTCCTCCCTTGGCCTGGACGCGGTAGAACTCCACGATGTCCCTTGACACCGATTGGTCTGCGTGAGCCACGCACAAGAGGGTGGGAGCCGCTTCTACCCGGTTCTTGGCGGTCAGAGGTCCTACTTTGAGAGGCTCCATCAAGACTTCGTAGGCCGACATCTCGTCCCCCTCTCCTCTTTCTTCCCTGTGCTCCATCAACGCCCCTTGCTGTCGACAGCCCTGGGACTCCCCGCTCATCTACGATGCCTTCTCCAGCGTCTCGGCCACCAGTCTGCGAGCCAGGCCCATGATGGTAAGCACGGGAGGCAATCCCATGGGCTCGGGTATGACACTGGAGTCACACACGTAGAGACCGGAGATCTCGGTCTGGAGATCTCGGTCGATGACGTCATCGATGCGGACAGTACCCCCCGGATGGGCTCCCCGGGGCGGGGTGGTGAGGATGGTGTCAGGATCGCAGCCGGCCCGGACCAGGATGCGGGTAGCGATCTCCCGACCCCGGGCCAGCAGCTTGAGCTCTGGGTCGCCCAGCGGCTTTGACACCGACCCATCGGGACGGATAGCCCCGGTCAGTGGGTCGCGCGCCTTGGTCATGATGCCGAGAGTCTTGCGGTAGCCGAGGAAGAAGCGGGCTTTGCGCGGGCCGCCCATGACCAGACCCAGGTAGTA
>CAKZRW010000083.1 GCA_937148845.1 uncultured Actinomycetes bacterium
CTGGTCTCGATGGGCGAGAGCTTCCAGGCTGTGCAGACGGGTGCGGTGGAGATGGCAGACTGGGCCATCGGCGTTTTTGGGAGCGTCGATCCCGTGTTCAATCTGGCAGAGTTGCCTTTCGCTGTCAACAGCATAGAAGCGGACGTTGTTTATACCCAGAAGACACGCGCTCTTTACGACAAGATCGCAACTAGCAAGTACAACATGAAATGCTTGCTGGTAGGCACCCTCCAAGGTCTGGATATCATCAGCGTCAAGCCGGTGAAGACCCTCGAGGACTGGAAGGGCCTGCTGTGCCAAACCATATCCCCCATCACTGCCAATATTGTCAAGCAGCTGGGGGGATCCGGGGTAGCCATTGACTTCAGCGAGGCCTACCAGGCGATGCAAAAGAAGGTGATAGAGGCATCCCCGGAAGCCAGCTCTATGATTCTTACTTTCAAGCTGTATGAGATCGCCAAGTACCTGACGAAGGTCTACTTGACCCCGACCAGCCTGGGATTGTGGATCAACCTCGACGTCTACAACAAGATGCCCGCTGACGTCAGACAGATTTTGGACCAGTGTGGTGAGGAAGGCCAGGAGGCCTTCAACGAGGCAATGGTCGAAGCCTATAGGGAGAACTTCGGCAAGCTGGCCGAGTTGGGCATGGAGGTGTACCCGCTTCCGGCGGCTGAGCGGAGCCGGTGGGCGGAAAGGGTCAAGCCCTACACTGAGGAGATACTCGCCAGTCTGGAACCGGCCGTCGCAGATGAGGTGAGGGCGATCATCTCCGATTTGGACAGGCAATTCCCCTACCAGGAGTGACCGCAGCAGCGGCCCAGCCACTCCCGGGGCCGGGCCGCGCCTTCTCACCTCGATAACGACGGTGTCGCCTGGCCTCGCCCTCGGACGGCGACTGAACTCATTCTGTTCACTGGCCGTCGTTCTGGGGTAACCTCCCGGCTATGAAGCGACCGAGCAGAGTTCGCCTTACCATCCTTGCTGTTGTGGCCCTCGTTATCCTAGCCCTTCTCTTGGGACCGTTTCTTGTCCCCGTGGGGCCCGCCAAGGACACTCTCCCGCCTCAGCTCCTGGCGGAACCGGACAGCCGTTTCGTCGAGTTGGGCGAGATAGTGGGAACCGCCAGGCTCTCCGTACACTACAAGGACTCCGGAGACCGCGACCCACCCCTTGTCCTGTTCCATGGCTTCGGAGGCAGCACCTTCTCGTGGAGAGAGGTGCTTCCGGAGTTGGCTCGCTCGCACCGCGTGGTGGCCTTCGATAGGCCGGGATTCGGACTGACTGCGCGGCCGCTCCCTGGGGAATGGCAGGGCATGAGTCCTTACTCGGCCCCAGCCCAGATAGCGCTTACTCTGGGCTTGCTGGACAGACTAGGTCTCGACCAAGCCGTGCTTGTGGGTCATTCTGCTGGGGGCGCCGTCGCTTTGGAGGTGGCCTTGGCTCACCCGGAGCGGGTGCTCGCCTTGGTGCTGGTGGCGCCCGCTGTCTCCGGAGAAGGTCCGCCCTCCTGGCTCCAGCCTTTTCTCAAGCTTCCCCAGATACGGCATCTCGGTCCCCTGCTCGTACGCCGCCTGGTCGGCTCCCTTGAGAGGCTGCTCGAGCAGTCATACGCCGATCCCTCGTTTCTGACCCCGGCAGTTCGAGAGGGCTACAAGAAACCGCTTCGGGCAGATAACTGGGACCGCGGTTTGTGGGAGATCATCGTGGCTGCCAAACCCGGGGACCTTTCCGAAAAGCTGAGCGAGATAGCAGCGCCTACCCTGGTCATCAGCGGCGACTCGGACCGGGTGGTAAGCCCGAAAGACAGTGCGAGAGTCGCGGCCCTCATGCCGAACGCCAGCTTTGTAGCCGTCACTGGAGCCGGCCACCTGGTGATGGAGGAGAAACCAGCGAGTCTTCTAGCGGAGCTCGAACGCTTCCTGGCGGCGATCAATGCAATGCAGCTGCACCGACCTGCTACTCCTACCGAGAGGTCTGGACCGTGACACCCCGCGCCTGTGGAGACGGGCTGTTGCTGATGCACAAAAGACCGCTCGAGGCTCGAACCCAAACCCACCGGGCGGCAGCCCCGACTGCGGATCGGACAGGCCGACGCCTCGTCTTCGCTCGCCTCCAGCGACTACCCTTCGCTCCCGGAAGGTGGGCTCAATTTCGGCAGCCCCGGCCACTTGTCAATGAATATGTCGAGATTGTCATCCCGCTCTACCGCTTCCGGTGGCAACAGCTGGTTGTAGGTTTTCTCCGTGTGGCGCGGCCCTTGATTCACCTCGATGAAGAGCCACGGCCTGTCAGTCCTTAGTTCACGCCACGGCCCGTGGATGAAACGCGGTGGTATGTAGATCACGCAGGTCTTGTTGATGATGTGCCTCTCGAGCTCCGGCCCCAGGCAGAACTCTATCTCGGCACCAAGCTCCTGCGGATTCTCCGGGTCGCTTCCGATCACGAACAGCAGTTCGGCATCTCTGTGGATGTGCGGCGGATGTCCCACATCCTGCGTCGGCTCCGCATGAGGTAGCGTCCAGCGTACGATGTAGAACTGGCTTCCGGGCATGATGTCTTCGTCCAACCGGGTCACCCATTTCCAGGGCAGTTCGGCCAGGTGGGAGCCGATTCGCTCAAAAAGCGCTGGCTCATACTCCTCCACCTGTTGAAGAGAGTGCTGGAAATAGCTATCCCGCTCCACGTCGTAGTGGTAGATGTAGCGCGCGTACTTTGCTCCGTCACCCAAAGCCTCCTCGGCCCTGGCCGTACCCTCGCGATACACCGCGCTAGCAGGACACCAATAAGGTTCGTCGACACACATCCCGCACTCGATACAGCGCCCGGAGTCGATCCAAACCTCTTCATACACAGTGGAGTGCCTGACTTTGTGTTCTCCCCTGCCCCGGAAGGCACCGCCTGGGCATTCGAGGATACAAAGCCCGCATCTGATGCACTTGCTCTCGTCTACTCGGTACATGTCCAACACCAAACCTTGACTCGCTTCTAGTACCGGCGTGACTGCCACGCAAAGGTCAAAGAGTCCGGAGTCCCTACAGCTTCAGCTAGTCCACTGGCGGCCCGAAAGTCAGGAACCTCTGCGGGTTCTCAAGAAAAATGGCTCGGATCTCTTCCTCTGCAAAGCCACAGGAACGCATCAGAGGGATGACGTTCTCCAGCAGATGGGCGTACCCGAAGCCCCCGTACGACTTCAATTGGTCGCGAAACACAGTGTCACCACCGACCAGTATCTGGCTGAGGTACCCCCCGTCGATCAGTTCGCGCACCCGCCGGAGTCTTTCCAGGTCTCCGGTCATGTTCAGGACTCTGCCGAGGTAGTCGTGCGGGTAGGCGAGATTCCCGAAGTTGTCAAAGCCAAGGAAACACCCGGCGGCAAGTACCTCCTGACAGGCTGACAGGGAGTAGGCGAACACATCGGCGTGGCATATGAGCGTTCGCTGAAGAACGGCGCCCCAGTCGACCAGCATGTTAAGGATGTCAAGGAGGGCTTCATCTCCAAAGGTGGGGTGAACCACCAAGGGCGCCCCTGTCCTTCGCTGAGCCAGGACTGAGGCCCGGAGCACCTTGGCTTCCTTCTCAGGCTCGAGTCCAGAGAATCCCACTTCGCCTATCACACCGGGCTTGACGCCACAACCGGGGACGCCAGCCTCGAGCTCGGACACTATCTCGTCAGCGATGGCAGCGCAGCCCCGCGTCGCCAGCCCGGGTGGATGTGACATTCCCACATAGTAGCTGCAACCCATCACAATGTTGACCCCGGTTGCTCGGGCCACGGCGGCCAACCCCACCGGGTCCCGACCCAGACCCCGGGAGCTCATCTCGACAATCGTCCCGCCGCCTGCACGCGCGAAGAACGACACCTCCTTGATGGCAAGCTCCCTACTATCCAGTCTCATGTTCTCGAGGTGACTGAAGCGATGGACTCTTACCCAGGCCAGGTTGGTAAGCGAGAGGGGTTCACGCGCTAGTCCCCTCTCGCCCGCTGCTTCAGGCTCGACGAAGTAAAGCGACATGTCGGACAGTATGTGTTCATGACTGGAGGTCAGACCCAGGAACTCTGGCGAAATGGGCCCAAGGACGGTCTGCACTTTGCCTTCCATAGACATATGGCACCACCTTCCTCCCACCCTAGTCATGGCTAGGTCCGACAGACCAGGGAGCGGCCCCCGGCGACCGCCCCTTGTTCCTGCTCTCAAACGGAGGGATAGTCCAGGGGCTAGAGCAGCTACTCAACACAGGCCCCCAGCCTTGACCGCCTTGCTAGCCTTCGAACCCGTCATCTCGGAAGAAATCGAGAGCAGGATCCGCTTCAACCACGTCCTTGGGCAGCATCTGGTTGTAGACCTTCTCGGTGTGACGAAGACCCTGGTTGATCTCGACAAAGATCCATGGCTTCCAGGTTCGGAGGGGTTTCCACGGACAGTGGACGAAATAAGGCGGAATATAGATCAGACAAGTCTCGTTGATTATGTGTTTCTCCATCTCCGGACCGAAGCACATCTCGATCTCGGCACCCAGCTCATTGGGATTCTCAGGGTCTCCGCCGATGACCATGATGATTTCCGGGTCTCTATGGATATGAGGAGGATGTCCCACCGACATGAGTGGTTCATCGTGAGGAAGTACCCAGTGCGCGACGTAGAAGTTGCAATTGGGCATGATATCGCCGTCTATGCGTGTTATCCACTTCCACGGCAGCTCTGCGATCATCTGCTTTACGTTGCTGTCTTCACGGTAGTACTCTTCCCCAAAAAAGCGGGCGTAGTAGTTATCTGCCTCCGGATTGTACTTGTATATATACTTTGAGTACTTAGTTCCATCCGCAGGTTCAAGGACAGGCAAGCCGACCTTATCGTCATATATGGCATAGAACGGACACGGTCTCTCCTCAGAAACGCAAAGCCCGCATTCAATACACTTATTCGGATCTATATAAACCTTTTCATATACTAAAGAGTGCCTGAAGCGGCTGGGATTCTCACCAACAATCGCCTCAGACGGACACCACGAGAGACAAAGGCCACACTTCACACATCTTTCCTGATCGATTACGTACATGACTCGCTAACCTCCTTTGTATATTGCCTTGAGCCTGGGATAAGGGCCTATAGCTTCCCCGGCTTGTCAGCAGCGACCACCCAGGTAGGCGGCCTTGACCCTTTCGTCCTGAGCCAGAGCTCCAGCCCTGTCGCTGAGAACCACCCGGCCTACCTCGAGTACGTACGCGGTGTCAGCTAGCCTGAGCGCCATACGCGCGTTTTGCTCGACCAAAACCACCGTGACACCCATGCTGTTGACGCTCTTGATGATCTCGGCGACCTCCTTCACCATGATCGGGCTCAGCCCCAGACTGGGTTCGTCCATCAGCAGAACCCGAGGGTTCGACATCAAGGCTCGAGCTACGGCCACCATTTGCTGTTCGCCGCCGCTGAGATCTGATGCCCGGTTACCCAGCCTCTCCTTCAGGTTGGGGAAATGCTCGGTCATTTCCTCGACCTTGTGCATGAACTCCGATTTCTTCTTGAGCAGGAAGGCCCCCATCAGAAGGTTCTGCTTTACTGTCAGCGACAGGAACAGCTGACGCCCCTCCGGGACCTGGGCGATACCTCTGCGCACGATCTCGTGCGGTGGCAGGGAGTCGATGCGACTACCCTCAAACCAGATTTCGCCGCTCGTTGCCCTTTTGACACCGGATATCGTGCGTAGCGTAGTGGTCTTCCCGGCTCCGTTGGCGCCGAGCAGAGTAACGATGGAGCCTTCGGGGACGTCGATCGAAACCCCCTTGAGGGCCTCGGCTCTTCCGTAGTGCACCCACAGGTCCTTGACTTGTAGAAGCAACTCAAGCCTCCTCTTTGCCCAGGTAGGCCTCAACGACCAAGGGGTTGCATTGGATCTCTGCGGGCAAGCCTTCCGCCAGCTTCTGCCCATAACTGAGGACGGTGATGCGTTCGCACACGTTCATGACCACTTCCATCGAGTGCTCTACCAGGATTACGGTGATCCCTTTCTCGCGTATCCGCCTTATCCTCTCCACCATCTCAGCTGACTCAGTGGGGTTCATACCTGTGACGGGTTCGTCGAGAAGAAGAAGCGTCGGCTCGCAGGCGAGGGCCATGGCTACACCAAGACACCGCTGATATCCGTGTGAAAGACTGCTGGCCGGCTCGTCAGCAAGGTGGGCCATCCCCATGAAATCAAGGATCTCCATGGCTTTGTTTCGAGCCTCGCGGTCGCGCATGCGGGCACTGCGCGTGTGGAGGAATTCCCTCAGTGCCCCAGCCCGGGAACTCATGTGACATCCGACCAGAACGTTTTCCAGAACTGTGGAAAACATGAACAAGTAGGACTGCTGGAACGCGCGTGATATGCCCTTCTGCGCGATCTTGTGGGCGGGCACATTGGTGATGTTCTCTCCTCGAAACCACACGGTGCCCCTGGTGGGCACATCAAACCCCGTGATGAGGTTGAATACCGTCGACTTGCCCGCCCCGTTCGGACCAATGAGTCCGCGCAGCTCCCCTTGTTCCACTGTCAAGTCAAGGTCCTTGACAGCCTCCAGCCTGCCGAACGACTTGCTCAGACCGCGGGTTTCCAACAGCGCCATCTCAGGCATCCTTTCCTGGTTCCTCTGCTGTCACGCTGGCAGGGGATCCGAGTGAGGAAGGGATATCGGGCAGCGCGGCGCGACTTGACAGCAATCGCTGCAAGACCGAGACGACTCGACTGCGCAAGACTCCGAGCAGCCCCCAGGGAGCGAACATGATGATGAGGACAGTGATGACCCCAGTGACAATCGGCTGATACTGCTGGGCAGCTCGCATGCTCTCCGATATGAGCGTAAGCACAAGCGCTCCTACGATAGGACCAGCCATGGCAAAGCCGAGTCCGCCTATGACCACATACATCATCACGTAGATGGACTGCTGAAAACCGTAGGTCGTCGGAATGATCATGGCTTGGTATACGACGCTGAAACTGCCAGCAAGTGCAAGAAAGGCATTGCCCACGAGCACATTGGCGAGCCTGTAGCCCACCACATTCACCCCTAGAGAACTGGCCAAACGAAGCCCTGAACCTATGGCGCTCCACGCTCTGCCGATCCGAGACTTGTAAAGCAGCTGGTATACCCCGAGGTTGAAGATGAGGAGGGCCATGCCCAGGTAGTAGATCCACATCTTGTCGTTGAGGACGTATGACCCGATGGTGACCGGTGGCAGCTGTGGTGTCCCTCCCCACCCACCGAAGAATTTCACGCTGCCGAACACCTGCTGCAGAGCCAGCGCGAAGACCATCCCAAACATCATGAAGACCATCATGCCCCGGCGCACAGAGACCGAGAAGACCGCGAATCCCAGGACGACCGAAACCAGTACGGAGATGGGCAGAGTTAGCCAAAAGGACATGTTGGCCTTGAGCATCAACATGCCGCTCGTATAGGCTCCCACTCCCCACCAGGCCGCCACGTCGAAGCGAGGCAGACCTACCCTCATTGTCAGCTGAAAGGCCAAAGCCAATAGGGAGTAGGTGATCACGAAGATGAAGATCTGCAGTCTGTAGGCTCCAACGAAGAACGGGAGCGCGACCGCTAGCAGAAAAGCGGGGATCAGCCACCACTTGTTGGACTTGAACAACATCGCTCTCCGCAACTCAACCTCCTATGCGGCTCACTGGCCAGGAATCGGTAGAGGTTTGCCAAGGAGACCGCCTGGACGGAAGTAGATCAGTATGGCCACCAATGCAAAGATGACGAGCGGGGCGAAAGACTCCACATACTGGAAAGCGAAACTCTCCACGATACCTACGAGAAAAGCAGCTAGCAGAGCGCCCGCCATACTGCCCGTGCCCCCCACAAGGACAACGATGATGGCTTTGAGGAAAATCAACTGGCCCATGTTCGTCGAGGCAGACAGAACGGGCACAACCAAGGCGCCCGCAACGCCGCACAGGGCGCAGCCCACAGCCATGGTGACCCAGAAGACTTTTCCCGCGTTGATGCCTTGAAGACAGGCCACTTCGCGGTTCTCGGCGCAAGCCTGCATGGCCACACCGATCTTCGTCCGCATGAACCAGTAGAGGAGCCCCATCACTACTAATGCCCCTGCCAGGACCAACAACTTCCCCGAGTTGAGACTTACCCCTCCGAGAGCAAGAGTCTTGTCAACGACCGCAGCGACGACTGCTGTTGAGTAGCCGAACTTCAGAACCGCCGCTTGACCAACGATGGTGCCGAATGCCACAGTCGCCAGCATGGTATGGAAGAAGCCGTAGCGCAGTGTCCACTTGATGATCGAGAAGTAAACCAAGATGCCTAGCAGGGCCATTGCGGCCAAAGCGGCTAGGATGGCCACGACATAGGGTGCGCCCAACACCGAAGCTACAGCATAGGTGGCAAAAGCACCCAGCATGTAGAACTGCCCCTGGGCAAAGTTGAAGACTTGCAAGACGCCCAGTATCAGGGTGAAACCCGAGGCCACCAAAGCGTAGATCGCCCCGAT
The DNA here is from genome assembly GCA_937148845.1 of uncultured Actinomycetes bacterium. GTDB lineage: Bacteria > Actinomycetota > Thermoleophilia > RBG-16-64-13 > RBG-16-64-13 > CAKZRW01. The sequence continues at coordinate 8,499 of CAKZRW010000083.1, forward strand.
CATCAGACCGTTGACGAGTATCTGCAAGAATAACTGCAAAGTCATACAAACTCACTTTCAGGCGACTCGCTCAAGACCGCCAGTCCCGACACCAGCTCCGCCGGCATTTTCGAGACTGCTAGGACCCGGCGCCGGCCCCATCGGGGCCGGCGCCAGGTCAGACCGCGCGTTTCCGATCAAAGGTCTGAGAAATCAAGCCGGGCGGGCTGGTCCGGAAATTCCGGGTATCCGTACTCGTCCCAGTACTTCTGGTAGACATCTTTCAGGCCATAGACCTTGATGGAAGACAAGTACTGGTCCTTGCAGGCAATGGTCTCGAGGTACTCGAACTTGCCGTCCCGCACAACCCCGATGTAGTGGCCAGGAGCGCTGTCCACGGTCTTGTAGTTCTGGAGGTCGGGGCGCGCAAACAGCTGGCTGTAGCCGGTCAGCGTCCTTACGCCCTTCTTCGAGCTTGTCAGGTAGGCCACCAGGGTGTCGACGTCAGTGCTCTGCGTCGCATTGATGGCGTCTTCAAAGATGAACCAAGGGCCGATCCAGAAGCATCCCTCGCTGTGCCAATCCCCGTATTGCTGCTGATAGGCGTCGATGTAATTCAGGGTCTGGGGATCCTTCTCAACCGGACGAGGATCATAGGACCCGGTTTCCATGCCCTCGACGTATTCTTTGCCGACTTTGGCCACGAGGTTGTTCAGAGTCTCGCCGTCGAGTTCACCCGGCAGGATGAAACCCTTCCAGCCCGTGTCCTTGAGGGCGCCTATGGCGTTAATGAGCGAGGCGCCGGCCACGTAGGAGAAGAACACCGCGTCCGGCTTCTGGCTCGCGATCTTGGTGGCGATAGGACTGAAGTCAGCAGTGTCCGCAGAAAAGAATATGGGGTCTAGTACCTGCATGCCCGCGGTCGTAGCGGTGGCGCCCACGAGCTGTGCTCCCACGTGCCCCTGCTGGGTATCGGGACACACTACCAGCACCGACTTGGCTCCCTGCTTGATGTAGTCCTGGCAGATGTAGTAGAAGAGACCTTGCGCAAAGAACAGGCCTTGCGCCCTTACTGCATAGTTCAGGGTGGGCTTCACACTGTCATCGACAAAGTCGAGCCCCAGCCACAGGACCTTGTTTGGTTCGGTCACAGACAGGGTCTCTGCCGGGATGTCACCCCAGTTGCACACTAGATACTTCACTTTGTCCTGCAGAACGGCTTTCTCGACAGCGGACCTGCTCTTGGTGGCATCCCACATGCCGACGTCGTAGAACATAGGCTCGACCCTGTAGGTCGTCTCACCGATCTTCCAGCCGCCTGCATCGTTGTAGAGCTTGGCGAACAGCTGCAGCCACTTCTTCATCTCGACGCCCTGGATGCTGTCGAGACTGAGCAAAGCGCCGACCCTTAGAACCGGCTCGTCCGCTGAACCACTACCGCCAGCGGCGCTGGTACCAGTCGCGCCGGCTCCGCCCGATGATTGAGTGGTTCCCGTTGTGCTCTCCGTGCTCTTTTCGCCACCACAAGCCACCAGGCCTGCGATCAACGCAAGAAAGAGCACGCCCAGGACAAGAGTCCCAAGTCTCCGTTTACCTAGCCGCATTTTTACCCCCTAACTCACACCTTCTGTCGGCCGCAAACAGCGGGGCATGCCGGCCAGCGGCAGGGCCGGCAGTCCATAAGGGATCGGTGCTGGCTGAGCCGGCGGCCTCTGCCGCTGCGAGGGTGGACTGCTCGTGCAGGCCCAGCCGCCAGACTCGACATGCCCCCTGACGTGCATCTAAACAGAGGGGGATCCGGTTTGGAATTATCCGAAAGTATGATTTTTCGCCGGGCCCCGCTGGAAGGCCGCCCCGTGGCTTGCGCCTCGCGCCCGGCTCGGGATACCCTTCTAGACTGTCCTTTGGCTCTACAAGACCGACTACCTTGACTGCTGGCACCGGGAACAAAGGGGGGAGCGTACAGATGGCCCGAACCATAGATCCGATCGTGGGTACTGACTGGTTGGCGGCGAATCTGGGCCGCAAGGATCTGACCATTATCGATATCCGCTGGGAGGAGGAATACGCCGCCGGTCACATCCCCGGCGCCATCTCCCTGCCGTTCGGCCTCAACTCGGCCTGGGCAGTCTCGGACGACCTCATACTGGAATTGCCGCCTGACGAAGAGCTGTTCGAGGCTTTCGGTCGCTGCGGGCTCACCCCGGACTCCCAGGTGGTCATCGTGGGGCGGATCGAGGAGCCGCCGGCCCCGCCCTATGCCGTGGCTGACGCGGTGAGAGCCGCGGTCACCCTGGTCTACGCGGGCATCGAGAACACGGCCGTTCTTGCCGGCAGCCACCCCAAGTGGGAACGCGAAGGGCGGCCTTTGAGCAGGGAGGTGCCTGCGGTCGTGCCGACTGAGTACCAGGCCAACACCGACCGCAGCTGGTGGGTAGAGACGGCGTACGTGGAAGAAAGACTCGGCAAAGCCGTTTTGATCGACGGCCGGGATCCCGACTACTACTTCGGGGTCTCCTACGACCCACTAGCCGAGATGAACGGTCACATCCCCACTGCGCGGAACCTGCCCATCGTCTGGGTCTGGGAAAAGGACTATACCTATCGCGCCGTCGAGATGATCCGGGGCATGGCCGAGGGCGTCATCGGCCCCGACCGCGACCAGGAAGTCATCACTTATTGCGGGGCCGGTGGCTACGCCAGCGCGTGGTGGTTCCTGCTCACCCAGCTTCTCGGCTACCGCAACGTGAAGATCTACGACGGCTCTATGGAAGCTTGGGTGGAGGCGGGTAAACCCGTAGTGCGTTACACTTGGACAGAGTAGGTAACGCACGCTGCAAAGCAAGCGGCCCTCAGCCGACCCGCGACGGAACTAGGAGCGCACCAGGCCGGGGAGCTAATCGCGAGACAGAAGGGAGGCGGCGCGGCGCACGGGCCGGTGCGCCGCGCCGCCTCCCTCTACGCCGAGTACTGGTGCCGCGGCACTGCCACGGGAGGCTCGCCCTTGACCGCGCTCACGATCTCCCAGGCTTTCTCGATGTTCTTCTCGTAGCCCTCGAGCAGCAGGACCACGGCGCCCTCACTGCCGCCAATCCCCCCGCTGGCCACGTGACGCGCCTTGACCCCCGCCAGCAGCCCCAGCGCCTGGATCTCGGTGATCACAAGCCCGCTCGTCACTGGATACAGCCATACCCGCTCCCCCATACTCTTGTAGAGGGTGAGCTGGCCCCACCCCTGGGCCGCTTCGGGTACTGAGGCCACCATCTTCTCCAAGCCTACCGGGAAGATGACCGCGAGTCCCCTCACCGCCACGAAACTGATCAGGGCCCCTATGGTACCCGACTGAGAGTTGCTGGCCAACACACCGACATTGCCCTGTGGATCCACGGCATTGGCGCCTTTGATCACCACATCGCCGGGTCCGAAGGAATCGAAGAAGGGCAGAGGCTCCATGTCTACCCGCTCGCCTTTCACAAAAAAGCGGGCGACCTCGCGGTCCTCTTTGACGCTGGTGGTGAGCATCCCCTGTGCCACCATGCCTATGCAGTAGCGATAGGGTGGAATCTTCTCCCCGGTAAGCTCTTCCAGCACCAGA
>CAKZRW010000084.1 GCA_937148845.1 uncultured Actinomycetes bacterium
TACCCTAGTGTGGGGGCTACCGAGAACCTGCTGATGGCGGCCGTGCTGGCTGAGGGGACCACGACCCTCGAGAACGTCGCGCGGGAGCCTGAGGTGGTGGATCTCTGCAAGTTCCTCATGAGCATGGGGGCGGACATAGAGGGTGCAGGGAGCTCTACTCTGCGGATCAGAGGGGTCAAGGAACTACATCCTGCCGAACACACGGTCATAGGTGATCGCATTGAAGCGGGCACATTCCTCATCATGGGTGCGGTGACCGGCGGCGAGGTGGAGGTCACCGGCATCAGCCCGCACGCTTTGGATCTGTTTCTTTCCAAACTGCGAGCGGTCGGGGTACAGGTGCAAGAGGGTACTCGTTCCATTAGAGCGACCGGTAATCCTTCCACCTACGTGGGGGTAGATGTGGCCACTCTTCCCTACCCGGGCTTCCCGACCGATCTGCAGGCACAGATGATGGTACTTCTCTGCCTGGCCAGAGGGGTCTCCATGGTGACCGAGAACGTCTTCGAGAATCGCTTCGGTTTCGTGGATGAGCTGGCTCGTTTAGGGGCCGACATCCGGGTGGATGGCAATCACGCGGTGGTGAATGGTGGACGTAGGCTGAGTGGCGCTATCGTTCGCTGCCCGGACCTCAGGGCGGGAGCGGCGCTTGTTATCGCCGGATTGGTGGCCGAGGGCTGCACCGAGCTGCGCGACATCTACCATATCGACCGGGGGTACGAGCGGCTCGAAGATAAGATGCGCAGTCTTAATGCCGATGTCGAGCGAGTGCTGGCTCCGGCCAGTGCGCCTTACTGAGTTCCGTGGTCCTTCTGGGGACGTCTCCGGCTTTGGGCCGCGACTGCCGGTCAGAAGGGGGTAGCATAGTCAGCAGCGTATCGACCACGGCCCGATTGCGGTGAAGAGTGAGCTCTGAGAAGCGCTACACGGTCTACCAGGTATCTGGAGCCCCGGAGCCATCCGAGGGTCGGCCCGTTCGTCGTCGCCGCTGGCTGCAGGCGGCATTGTGGACTGGCCTGGGGCTAGTCGTAGTGGTGGTCGCAGTGCTCGGCGGATCGTACCTCTGGTTCTGCGCTCAGGTGTCTGACGCCAATCGACGGGTGTCGGCTGAGGTGAGGACGGCGCTTTCCGCCGACCTGGATTCTGGGTCCCAGACTCTGACCGAGGACCAGGAGCTGCCCACTGGCATGAACCTACTGCTCTTGGGCTCTGACCGTAGGAACAACGACGACGCCGTCTTCGGCCGTTCGGACACGCTTATGCTGGTCCATATCGATCCCGACCATGACTACCTCTCACTCCTCTCTCTCCCCCGTGATTTGCGCGTCGAGATTCCTGGACACGGGTTCAACAGGCTCAACGCGGCGTATGCGTTCGGGGGGCCGGCGCTGGCCATCAGGGTAGTAGAGAAGCTCACGGGCGTGGACCTCGACCACTACCTCGAGATCGGTTTCAGTGCTTTCGAGGATCTCACGGATGCTCTTGGCGGGGTGTACATCGACGTGGACCGCACCTATTTCAACGACAATCAAGAATGGGAGAAGATCGATCTGCCCGCCGGTTATCAGCTGCTGCACGGAGCTGATGCTCTGGATTATGTGCGCTTCCGGCACGACCGCAACGGTGATTTGGGTAGGATGGCCCGCCAGCAGCGGTTTCTGAGTGCTGTACGGGAGCAGGCCATGGGTTGGAATCTGCCCCTGAAGATCCCCGGTCTGGTCTCAGCCCTGTTCGATAATGTCACTACCGATCTGGGAGCCAACGAGCTGATCAAGCTGGCGTACTGGGCCGTGGGTCTGGAGGGAGAGCGCATCCGCCAAGTCACGGTATTCGGTGATTCCCAGCTGATCGGTGGCTCCTCTTACGTGGTGCTCGAAGACGCGGTGATCAAGAAGGCCGTTTCCAAATTCTTGACCGCCCCGACCCCAGGGGAGAGCTTGGCAACGACTGATGGCCAATCCGGAGAGACCTCGTCGACGACTCCTGCCGCTATTCCCATTATTCCGGCCGACGCCTCGCCCTCAACGATTCCCGACGCTTCTGTCTGGCGCGAAATCGCCAACAAGGTGCCCTTTGCTGTGCGGGCCCCAGCCTACCTGCCTCCCGAGTTTGAGTATGCCGGTCGCCGACCTGCTGACGGGGGGACATATGACATCAAGGTCGGAAGCGGTACCAAGCCGGCCTTCCGGGTCATGTATCGGAGGGTCACCTCCGAGGGTGTGCGCACCGACAGTTACATGGGCATCACAGCTACCACCTGGACGGAAGCTCCCGCTGCCAGCAAGGGGCGCCGAGTGGAGCATAAGGGCACCGTCTTCACCGTGGTGGGCTCTCACGACAAGGTGGAAAGGGTCTGGTGGAAGGCTGATGGAGTGCTCTACTGGGTATCCAATACGGTCACCTATTGGCTGAGCGAGGAACAGATGCTGGCTGTGGCCTTCTCGACGATCGCTATTCCGCCGGGATGAAGGTTCTGGTTGCACCGCGGTCTGACCCTGTCCGAGACCATCTGGTGATGGCAGTAGCGGAGCGACTGGCCGGAAGCAGCGCCGAGGTGGTGCCTCTTGACCAACTTAAGATCCGTGACGTCACGCGCCCGCTCACGGCGGCCGAGCTGGTCTGCTTGCGCGACAGCCTTGCTGCGGAAAGGCCGCTGGTCGGATACGTGTGCCGTGGGGCGAGGATGCGGGGGGCTGGCGCCGAGATCGCCTGCGGTAGGCCTCTGCTCGTGGTGGTCACCGATCACGCCGATCTGGCCTGGCGCTCACCCCTGCGGGGACCGAACGATGACTCTCTCGGGCCCCGCTTTCCTAGCCTGGCCCGGGCCTACGCGCCGGAAACAGCCGCGGCTCGGCTGGAGGGATATGAAGGTATGATAGTGCGCCGTGACGTGGTGGCAGGAGTACGCGACCATCTTCTACTCTTGCCCTTTGAGGCGCAGGTAATGGTGGAGCTGGGTTGGTCAGTGGCCAGCGCCGAGTTGGTAGTCCCGGTGATCGTGGCCGCCCACCTGGGTCTGCGGGTCGCAGCCGTCGTGGTGACGGACCAAGACGAACATCCGAAGGAAGAAGGAAAAAGGAGACGACGAGTGATGGGGCACGACATAAGAGACAGGAGTCTGGCTGCGGCTGGTCTTCTTCGCATAGAGTGGGCAGAAAAGGAGATGCCGGTCCTTGCCCTCATTCGTGAGCGCTTCGCTCGCGAGAAGCCGCTCGAGGGGGTGAGGGTGGGCGCTTGCCTGCACGTGACTACCGAGACCGCCAGCCTGATGCGGACCCTGCAGGCAGGAGGCGCTGAGGTAGCGCTGTGCGCGTCCAACCCGCTTTCGACTCAAGACGACGTGGCTGCGGCTTTGGTAGTCGAATACGGGGTCCACACGTACGCCATAAAGGGCGAGGACCGCGATACCTATTACCGGCATATCCAGAGCGTCATAGACTTCCGTCCCCACATCACCATGGACGATGGCGCCGACGTGGTGGGAATGCTGCACTCTGAGCGGGCCGAGGTGGCAGCGGGCGTGATAGGGGGTACCGAAGAGACCACCACGGGGGTCATCCGGCTGAAGGCTATGGAGCAGAACGGGGTGCTCCGCTATCCCATCGTCGCCGTGAACGAGGCCATGACCAAGCACATGTTCGACAACCGGTACGGCACTGGGCAGTCGACTGTGGACGGGGTTATCCGAGCGACCAACCGCATGATCGCTGGCAAGGTCTTTGTGGTCGCGGGGTATGGCTGGTGTGGACGAGGAGTCGCCATGCGGGCCAAAGGTCTGGGGGCCGACGTGGTGGTCACCGAGGTCGACCCCTTGCGTGCCCTCGAGGCCATCATGGACGGCTTCCGCGTCATGCCCATGGCCGAGGCTGCTCTGGTCGGAGACATCTTTGTAACCGCCACGGGCGACATCCACGTCATCCGCAAGGAGCATTTCGAGGCGATGAAGGACGGGGCCATCGTCGCCAACACGGGGCACTTCAACGTAGAGATCGATATCCCGGCGCTGGAGTCACTGTCGATGTCAAGGCGTCGGGTCAGAGAGTTCGTGGAAGAGTTCACTCTGGCGGGAGGAAAGCGCATCTACTTGTTGGCAGAAGGCCGGCTGATCAACCTGGCCGCCGCCGAAGGACACCCGTCTAGCGTGATGGACATGAGCTTCGCCAATCAGGCCCTGGCTGCGGAGTACATGGTTAAGAACGCAGCCACTCTTGAGAAGAAGGTGTATCCAGTGCCGCCACAGATCGATGCAGAGATCGCTCGCTTGAAGCTGGCTGCGTTGGGGGTCGGGATCGACGCTCTCACACCCGAACAGGAGGCGTATCTGGCCAGCTGGCACTTGGGGACTTGAAGCGGGGATCCCGAGCTATGAGCAAGGTGAACAGCATCGACCAGGCAAGTGGTAATGGCTCCGGGGACGCCATACGCCCTGTAAAGTGGGAAGACGGAGCAGTCGTCCTGATCGATCAGCGTCTACTTCCTCTGCAGGAGGTGCATGTTCGTTGTCACACCTGGCAGGAAGTCGCCGCCTGTATCCAGGACATGACGGTGAGGGGCGCGCCAGCCTTGGGGGTGACGGCTGCCCTGGGGATGGTGCTAGCGGCTCGCAGGGCTCTGAGCGAGAGCGCGGGGGATAGAGGCCGTTTCCGCGCTGCTCTTCAAGATGCGACCAAGGGCTTATTCGCGACTCGGCCGACGGCCTATAACCTGCCCTGGGCTCTCAGAGAGATGGAGCTCGTGTGGAAAGTCGACGCTCTCGATCTTGGGGAGATCGTGACGGCCATGGAGAAGCGAGCGCTGGCCATTCTGGAGCAGGACCTTGCGGCCTGCCGGGCTATCGGAGAATACGGGGCGGAATTGATCAAGGACAAACGACCAGTGATACTGACTCACTGCAACGCCGGAGCTTTGGCCACAGCCGGGTATGGCACGGCCTTGGGGGTAATACGCTCGGTCCATAGGCGGAATCCCAGACTCCATGTGTTCGTCGATGAGACAAGACCTCTTCTCCAGGGAGCCCGACTGACCGCCTGGGAGCTTATGCGGGAAGGTATCTCTTGCGAGCTGATCACCGACAACATGGCTGGGTGGTTCATGCGGCAGGGAGAGATCACTCACGTGGTTGTGGGGGCTGATCGCATAACCGCCAGCGGCGATTTCGCCAACAAGATCGGGACCTACTCGCTCTCAGTGCTGGCCCGTGAGCACGGGCTGCCCTTCTTCGTGGCTGCCCCCTTCTCCACGGTAGATCTCTCCCTGGTCAGCGGAGACTCCATACCCATCGAAGAGCGGGACGAGAGCGAAGTCACTGGATTCGGGGGGGTGCGGTGGGCCCCGCTCGGAGTCAGAGTGCGCAACCCGGCTTTTGACGTCACGCCGGCGGCCCACGTCACGGCCATCATAACCGAGCGGGGAGTGGCGACTCCGCCCTTCGAGCGAAGTCTTGCTGCGCTCAACAAGTAGGAGGTGAGTCCATGAGGGCCATGATCATGGCGGCCGGGAAGGGGACGCGGCTGCGGCCGCTCACCGATCTCTTGCCCAAGCCGATGGTCCCCATTGCTAACCGGCCTGCGCTCTATCACATCTTGCGGTTGCTCAGACGCCATGGCTTCCGGGAAGTCGTGCTCAATCTGCACCATATGGCGGACGCCATCACCTCATACCTCGGTGAGGGGACCCAACTGGGGATGGAGCTGACCTATTCCTACGAACCCGAGCTGTTGGGTACCGCCGGGGGGGTCAAGAACAATGAGGCTTTCCTTCGCGGAGACACATTCTTGGTCATGAGCGGGGATGCCCTCACCGACATCGATCTCACCGGTTTGATCGCCGCACATCGTCGCAACGGCTCTATCGCCACTGTCGCCGTCAAAGAGGTGGCTGACCCAAGCCTCTACGGAGTGCTGGTCGTCGATGATGACGGTCGCGTGGTCGGTTTCCAGGAGAAGCCGCCCCGGGAAGAAGCCCTGTCCCGGCTATGCAACTGCGGGATCTATGTCTTCGAGCCCGAAATCTTCTCGCACATCCTGGCGGGCCAGTTCGATGATTTCGGCAGTCGTGTTTTCCCTGCCCTCGTGCGCCAGCACATCCCCTTCCATGCTCACCGCATCGACGCCTACTGGAGCGACGTGGGGAACTTGGCCGAGTATGTCCGGGGCAACATAGATGCCCTTAGTCGCCGCGTACAGGTGGAGTTGCCGGGCGAAGAAGTACGCCCCGGGATCTGGGTGGAAGAGGGGGCTCAGGTACCCGATTCGGCACGTTTGGAGCCGCCTGTGATCGTGGGGCGGGGCAGCACGCTCGGTGACGGAGCGGTTGTAGAAGGGCCGGTGGTCATCGGAGGTAGCTGTAAAGTGGGCGCTGGAGCGCATCTCATGCGCACGCTGCTGTTGCCCGGATGTACAGTGCCGAACGGGGCTGTTCTGGTCGAAGGTGTTGTTGCCCAGAAGCCATGAAGCCGACCTTCCTTACGGGCTGTGCTGGCAGTGCCAAGGGGGTGCCGCGGTTGCCGGCTGTTGAAAGGCCGGCTGGCCGGCCCCACCCTGAAGACTTTGGTCCCCCGCGGACGCAAGAAGGGGGGTTGTTCGGTCGCTGGTGGACCACTCTGGTAGACCCGCTCCTGAGCGTGCTGTTCCCTCCGCGCTGCGTGGGCTGCGGTGATTTCGAGACTCACTTGTGCGATAAGTGTAGGGATGCGCTGGAGAGCATAGGGCCTGAGGCTTGTCCGCGCTGCGGTGAGCCAGGGCCGCGGCCGTTGCTCGGCGGGCGTTGCTCGGCCTGTCTGGGTACGGAGGTCTCCTATGTTCGGGCGCGAAGCGCCTTCGTACACAGTGGTGCCGCGCAACGTCTGGTCTTGGAGCTCAAGTCGGGCGGCCAGAAGGTATTGGCTCGTACTATGGCCGGTCTGGCGAGGCCGGCCTTCGCCGATCTCTTGGCTAGCACACCCGGGGTCGCGGAAACCTTGGTGACCTGGGTACCTTCGCATCCGGCGGTTCTGAGAAGGCGTGGTTACAACCAGGCCGAGCTGCTGGCGCGCGAGCTGGCGGCTGAGCCGCCGGGTTTGGCGACAGCCGGGCTGTTGGAGAAGCGGGTGCCTACTCGCGAGCAGAAGGCGCTGGACAAGGCGGCGCGCCAGAGCAATCTACGCGGAGCGTTCTCGCTGGTCAGGCGGGCCTGGGCGGCTCGCGAAGGTCAGCTCCGTGCGTTGGTACTGGTGGATGATGTTCTTACCACGGGGGCGACGGTGGAGGAGGTGGCCAAGGTACTCACGGAAGGGACACGGTTGCCGGTCTATGTGTTCACCTTCTCGCGTGCGGTGAGCGGCCGGGAGGAAACCCACGATTAGGGAGGGTACATGTGGTATCGTTCTTTGTTCTCAGCAAGGATGCGGCCGCCTGCTACCGGAGTGGCCGGGATCGTTAAGTAGACGAGTTCAAGGAGTAGGACCGGCGTGGAACTCACGGTCAAGGGCAGAAACATCGTACTTACAGACGCTATCAACACATATGCCCGCGAGAAGTTGGGCAAGCTAGGAAAGTATCTCGCCAACGGGTCTCGGTGCGAAGTCGAGTTGTGGACCGAGAAGAACCCGAGTATTGCCGATAACCAGGTGGTCGAAGCCACGATCTTCACCAGGGGACCGGTCATCAGGGCCCGAGAGGCTTCCCCCGACATCTACGCCTCCATCGACTTGGTCTTCGAGAAGCTTGAGCGGCAAGTCAAGAAATACAGAGGTAAGTTGATCGCGCGGTCGCAGGGTGCGCACAAGGAAACCCTGATGGCCGAAGGCTTCCAAGTCTTGGAAGAGCCCGAGGTGGTGGAGGAAGAGAACGTTGCCCCTCGCATCGTCAAGACAAAGCAGTTCCTGGTGAAGCCTATGACGCCCGAAGAGGCTGCGCTGCAGCTAGAGCTGGTCGGGCATGATTTCTTCGTATTCGTCAATTCGGAGACCGGCGAGACGGCGGTCATCTACAAACGTCGGGACGGGAATTACGGCTTGATCGAAGCTCAGAGCTGAGTCGTGATGTCTTGTGGGGCCGCGCCGAAGGCGCGGCCCCCGAACTCTAGGTGTCGCTGATGTTCAAGGTAGTCGACAAGGTCCTCCATTTCGGAGAGGGCAAGAAACTCAAGGCGCTGCAGGAGACGGTGGCGCGGGTGTCCGCTCTGGAACCTAGCGTGAGCAGCCTTTCCGATGCGGCGCTGCGGAGCAAGACCGACGAGTTCAAGGAACGCCTTGCCCGAGGCGAGACTCTAGACGACCTACTGCCGGAGGCTTTCGCGGTAGTGCGTGAAGCCGCTAGGCGCACCCTGGGCATGCGACCGTTCGATGTGCAGGTGATGGGCGCTATCGTGCTGCACCAGGGCGCCATCGCCGAGATGAAGACAGGCGAAGGCAAGACCTTGGTGGCCACGATGCCGGTGTATCTGAACGCCCTCACAGGACGCGGTGTGCACGTGGTCACCGTGAACGATTACCTGGCTGGGCGGGATGCTGCCTGGATGGGGCCGGTCTACGAGTTCCTGGGCCTGACCGTGGCTGCTCTTCAGAACAGCATGGACTCCGAAGAACGGCGGCGGGCCTATCAAGCCGACGTCACCTACGGCACCAACACCGAGTTCGGCTTCGACTATCTGCGGGACAACATGGTCCTGCGGCTGGACCAGCAAGTGCAGCGGGGTCACTACTACTGCATCGTCGACGAAGTGGACTCCATCCTGATCGACGAAGCGCGCACGCCTCTCATCATCTCCGGCCCGGGAGAACGAGCGGCCAAGGTCTACTACGACTTCGCTCGCATCGCCCGCCGATTGAAGCCAGGAGCGGACGAAGACTACGAGGTCGACGAGAAGAAGCGCACCGTGGCCATCACCGAGAAGGGCCTGGCCAAAGTGGAGCGGGAGCTCGGCATCGACAACATCTATGAGGACCTATCCGGGCAGTTGGTCAACCACCTTATGCAGGCACTACGCGCCCAGGCTCTCTTCAAGCGTGATGTGGACTACCTGGTCCAGGACGGTGAGGTCAAGATCATAGATGAGTTTACCGGCCGCATCCTGGAGGGAAGGCGTTACTCCGAAGGTCTGCATCAGGCCATCGAGGCCAAAGAGGGCGTGCGCATCAGAGAGGAAAACCAGACCCTTGCCACCATCACCCTGCAAAACTACTTCCGGATGTACGAGAAGATAGCCGGTATGACGGGCACGGCCGCTACCGAGGCCGACGAGTTCCGGGAGATCTATGGCATGGAGGTGGTGGTCATCCCTACCAATGCGCCCATGATCCGCGAAGACCGGAACGACCTCATCTTCAAGACGGAAAGGGCCAAGTTCAAAGCGGCTGTCGAGATTATCGCCGACTGCTACCAGCGGGGGCAGCCTATCTTGGTGGGTACCATCTCGGTGGAGAAATCAGAGCGTCTTTCGGAGATGCTCAAGCGGCGGGGGATCCCTCATGAGGTGTTGAACGCCAAGCACCATGCGCGCGAGGCGGCCATCGTGGCCCAAGCCGGTCAGCCGGGAGCGGTGACCATCGCCACCAACATGGCCGGTCGCGGGGTCGACATCAAGCTGGGTCCGGGAGTGGTGGAGAAAGGCGGACTGTTCGTACTAGGCACAGAACGGCACGAGGCGCGTCGCGTAGACAACCAGTTGCGCGGCCGGTCCGGTCGTCAGGGTGACCCCGGTGTCAGCCAGTTCGTCATCTCTCTCGAGGACGATCTCCTGCGGATATTCGGTGGCGAGCGCATCCATCGTCTCATGGACCGGCTTGGAATCGATGAGGACACTCCTATCGAGCATAACCTGATCTCCCGGTCGGTGGAGGCGGCGCAGCGGAAGGTCGAAGAGCAGAACTTCCAGATCCGCAAGCGGGTGCTTGAGTACGACGACGTCATGAACAAGCAGCGGGAGGTCATATACAGCCAGCGCCAACGCATCTTGAGTGGAGAAGACCTGCGAGCGGACGTCCTTGGCATCATCGAGCGGGTGCTGAGAAGCCAGTTGGCTGTCTTCACCGGGGTCTCCCGCTACCCAGAGGACTGGGACCTCGAGGAGCTGCTCGTCACCCTGCGGAGCTTCTACCCCACTACGCTGACCCTCGAGAGCCTCGGCGATCCTGCGGAGCTGGACGCGGAGACCCTGGCGGACATGGTCGTAGAAGACGCCATCAAGGTCTACGAGGCCAAGGAGCAGCGCTTCGGGCGGGAAGCTATGAGTCAACTGGCCAACTGGGTCCTCCTGCGGACCGTGGATTCCAAGTGGCGTGATCACCTGTACGAGATGGACTACCTCCGCGAGGGCATCGGCTTGCGCGCCCTGGCCCAACGGGATCCTCTAGTGGAGTACAAGAACGAAGGTTACAAACTGTTCCAGGAGATGATGGAGTCTATCCAGGTCGACTTTGTGCGTTATCTCTATCACCTGGAGATCGTGAGAGAGGAGCCTGCTTCGGAGGCTGTCCCTGCTCGCCAACTGTCTTATTCTGGCGGCGGCGATGCCAGCCTGGCCCAGGATTTCGCCGGCACAGCTGCTGCGGCCAGGCGCACAGGGGTGCTGACCGATAGCTCAGCGGCAGCATATGAAGCCGCCCAGACCGCTACACGCACGGTGGTGACTCCCCGGACTGTCACCAAAGTCGGGCGCAACGACCCCTGCCCGTGTGGCAGTGGAAAGAAGTACAAGCGCTGTTGTGGGGCCTGAGTCGACGTCAAACCTAAGTCAGCGCCGGGCCTGGGTCGACGCCGAGCCTGATTCGGCGACGCTCGGCACCGGGTGGGAAGCCATTGACCGGTAGCGTGGGCGGAATGCCGTCCCCGCTCAGTGTAGGGTATACTCGCGTGCACATGATTGAGAAGACTGAAAAGCAGATCCCCACCCTTCCCCAGTTTAGAGAGCTCTTGGACGTCTACCGAGAGAAGCTCCTTTGGGCAAGGGAGTATCTTTGACCCGGATTCGCTCAAGCGGGATATCGCTTTGCTCGAGGAGCAGATGCATGCTCCTGATTTTTGGGATGATCAGAGTCGAGCCCAGGAATTGAGCACGCGTTACAGTCGGTTTCGGAGCCGTCTGGAAGCCTACGGAGAGCTGGCCTCGCAGTTCGACGATCTCACTGCCCTGCTCGAGATCGCCGACGAGGAAAGCGAGGACGAGATGATCCCTGAGGAATTGGGTGAGGAGGCTGAGCGTCTTGCGGCCGAGTTCGGCGCTGCCATCGAGCGGTTGGAGGAGGAAAGCCTCTTCACCGGGGAATTCGATGCGGGTGATGCCATCGTCAGCATCCATCCGGGGGCCGGCGGCACGGAAAGCCAGGATTGGGCCGAGATGCTGCTGCGTATGTACTTACGCTGGGCTCAACGGCGAGGCTTCACGGTGGAGATGAACGAAGCCACCGAGGGTGAAGAGGCCGGCATCAAGAGTGTCACCTTCACCGTGCACGGTCCGAACGCTTACGGGCTCCTTTCTACTGAACGGGGCGTGCACCGGCTGGTCCGTATCTCCCCTTTTGATGCAGCTAGTCGACGTCACACCTCCTTTGCCTCAGTGGACGTCACCCCACTGATTGCAGACGACGTGCAGGTTGACATAGACGAGAAGGACTTGAGGATCGAGACCTACCGTTCGTCGGGAGCAGGGGGCCAGCACGTGAACAAGACTGACTCGGCCGTGCGGATCACTCACCTGCCCACCAAGACGGTGGTCCAGTGCCAGAATGAACGGTCCCAGATCCAGAATCGGGAGACAGCCATGCGGATGCTGCGCAGCAAGCTGTTGCTGCTCGAACACGAGAAAAGGCAACAGGAGCTGGCACGGGAGAAAGGTGAGCAGAAGGAGATCGCCTGGGGCAACCAGATCCGCTCCTATGTGCTTGCTCCTTACACGCTGGTCAAGGATCACCGAACCAATCTGGAGAAAGGCAACGTCGAAGCTGTGTTAGACGGCGCTATTGATGATTTCATTCGTGAGTACGTATGGCAGCGGTCCACAGGCAGGCTCGGCCGCCGAACCGGGTGAGGAGCCGGTGGTGTCTAGGGGCGGAAGGTATCTGCGCCAGTTCCTAGAATAGAGTCGAGGTGCCGTTAGTCGGAGGTTAGCGAGAGACCGTGATCACGTTCGAAGAGGTGACCAAGATCTACCCTCCCAGCACTGTTGGTCTGGAAAGGGTGACCCTGCATATCGACAAGGGCGAGTTCGTGTTTCTAGTGGGCCCCTCAGGGTCGGGCAAATCCACCTTCATCCGTCTAGTCATCCGCGAGATACAACCCGACCGCGGTCGGATCATTGTGGGAGGCCGGGACCTTGCCACCCTGCGGAGTTGGAAGGTTCCCTACTTGCGGCGGAACATTGGGTGCGTGTTCCAGGACTTCAAGTTGCTGCCCAACAAGACGGCTTTCGAGAACGTGATGTATGCCCTGACCGTGACCGGTAACGCCACCAGTACATCCAAGAAGAAAGCGGCCGAAATCCTCAACCTGGTTGGCCTTGGTCACAAGGCGGACAGTTATCCGCACGAGCTTTCCGGCGGTGAGCAACAGCGGGTGTCCATTGCGCGGGCCTTTGTGAACCATCCCCCGCTCTTGATAGCGGATGAACCCACGGGGAACCTCGATCCCGAGACCTCGATGGGCATCATGCAGCTGCTCTATCGCATCAACAAGACGGGCACCACGGTCATAATGGCTACCCACGACCGCGAGATGGTCGACCGGATGCGCCGCAGGGTTATCGCGTTGGATGCGGGCAGAGTAGTGCGGGACCAGAAGCGGGGCGGCTATGGGGAAGATTGACTTCTTCCTCACCGAAGCGCTCGGATCTCTACGCCGGAACTACTTCATGACCATCGCCGCGTTGGTGACGGTCTTCCTTTCCATCTTGGTGCTGGGCGGTGTCCTCGTGTTCGTATACACGACAAACGCTCTGCTCAAAGAAGTCGAGCAGAAGGTGAATATAAGCGTCTACTTGAAGACCGATCCCGACCCCAGTATGGACGAAGTGCAGGAATTGCAGACGGAGATACTTAGCTGGCCGGAGGTCAAGACCGCCCTCTACGTAAGCAAAGAAGACGCGTGGGAGCGGCTAAAAGAGGACTTCAAGGACAGTCCCGAGGTTATCGAAAGCATCAGCGGCAATCCTCTCCCCGCTTCTTTCGAGATCACCTTGAACGACCCCCAGACGGTGGAGACGGTGGCTTCTCGTTTCGAGGGCCTGCCCATAGTGGATGATGTCCGTTACGGAAAAGACGTCGCCGAGAGGCTTTTCAACTTCACGAACCAGGCCCGGAACTTCCTGGTCATCTTCATCGTGCTGCTGGGGGTGGTATCCATCCTTCTCATCTCCAATACCATTCGTCTCTCCATCTTCGCTCGCAAACGCGAGGTCGAGATCATGAAGCTTGTGGGGGCGACCAACTGGTTCATCCGCTGGCCATTCATCATCGAGGGGGTGGCGGTCGGCCTCATCGGAGCGGCAGCGGCAGTGGTCGTTGTTCTCCTTGGCAACAGCTTCCTGGTAGGCAGGATCAGGGAGAGCATGCCCTTCATGGCCATCCCCTTGGACGCAGTGCCGACGCTTTTTGTGAGTCTGGTTCTCCTGGCGGTAGGGGTGGTCATCGGGGCGCTGGGTTCTGCGCTCGGCTTACGGCGGTTCCTCAAGGTCTGATTCATGCGACGTAGGACGCAAGCTGCACTTCTCGCCGTCGGGGGGATAGTCGCCGCTGCCCTCATTTTCGCAGCGGGGTTCTTCCTAGGAGTGAGCCCCGACGTGGGCGGGAGCCTGCGCAACCTATTCTCGGGGACGACGACCACCGCTCAGCCTGCAGGGGACTTCGCCCTTCAGCGAGAGGTACTCGAGAAACTCGGGCAGAGCTTCTACCGCGAGATTGACCCGGCTGCTCTTGAGCAGGCGGCTGTCAAGGGGATGGTGGCGGGACTGGGTGATCCCTACACCGTGTACATGGATCCCGAGGAGTACGCTGCCTTTCAAGAAGACGCTGCTGGCTCGTATTCCGGGGTGGGCATGGTGGTGGAGATGAAAGACAGGCTCGTGACCATCGTCTCCACCTTCCGGGGCAGTCCTGCCGAACAGGCTGGTATCAAGGCGGGCGACATCATCGTTTCGGTCGACGGCGAATCGGTGGCCGGCAAAAGCCTGGATGTGGTGGTAGGGGCCATCAAGGGCCCGGAGGGCACCACGGTGGTGCTCGAGATCTACAGGCCCCCCGTGACTGCTACTACCCTTACCACGGAGTCACCGCCCACTACCGTGACCACAGAACCCTTGGGGGCTGATCTCTCGTATTTGCCGCCGGGTGGGGAGACACTGACTTTCACTCTGGTGCGCAAGACCATTGCTATACCCGTCACCGACCGCGAGATCCTAACGGCGCCCGATGGCCAGAAGGTCGCGCACATCTGGTTCTTCACCTTCTCGGTCGGCTCCTCCCAAAAACTCAGAGCCGAGTTAGAGCAGGCCGTCAACATCGATCGAGTGGACGCTCTCATACTCGACCTGCGCAGCAACGGTGGGGGCCTACTCGACGAGGCTGTGAATGTGGCCAGCCTCTTCCTCTCCGCAGAGGACGTGGTGGTGAGCACCGAAGGCCTGCACTCGCCCAAGCATGTCTACAAGGCCAGTGGCGGGGCTTATCCGAGCATCCCCCTCTACGTGCTCACTGACCGCTATACGGCGAGTGCCTCCGAAATCGTGGCGGGTGCGTTGCAGGACTATGGTCGCGCGGTCTTGATCGGTGAGACCACGTTCGGCAAAGGCCTGGTGCAGACCGTCCTCGATCTATCCAACCACGGTGCGCTCAAAGTCACGACCGCCGTCTACCTTACCCCCAAGGGCCGGGATATCAACAAGAAGGGGATCGCTCCCGACGTCGTCGCTCCTGATGATCCTTTGACCGAAGACAGGGACGAGACGGTAGAGGCTGCTCTCGAGCTCATAGCGGGGGGCGGAGCGGCGGTAGAGACCCGACCCTGAGCTCTGGTCATGGCAGGGTTTCGTCCCCGCTTCTTCGTGGAGGGCCCCGGGCACTGGGGTGCTTCTCCTGAGACTGGTGGTCTGCTCGAGCTTTCCCCGGAAGATTCTCATCATGCTGTCCGGGTGCTACGACTTGCCCCTGGTGACCTCTGCGAAGTGGTGATGACGGGATCGGTTTACTCGGCGACAGTAGCTTCCAGCACCATTCCGTGCATAGTCCGACTCGACTCCCCTCTATATGGCCGGGCTGCAGGAGCCTCCTACCAGATCGCGGTAGGATTGGTCCAGAGGGTGGAGAGACCGTCGCTCCTGGACTACGTGGTGGAAAAAGGTACCGAAGCAGGAGCCAGTTTCTTTCTCTTCGTCGGACTCAAGGGAGTGAGTGCAGGTCGGGGGTCGAGCCAGCGTTCCGCCCGCTGGCAACGCATTGCCAGGGAGGCTGCCAAGCAGAGCAAGCAGACCAGCGTGCCTGCCGTCGAGTGTCTTCCCTCTTTGGAGGCGGCGCAAGAGTGGCTGGAAAGGAAGAGAGCCCGCTCCGTGGTGCTCGATCCTGAGGCCCCGCGTAGTCTTGGTGAGGTCTTAGACACTCTTGGCGAGATTGTGTGCCCCCAGCCCGACTCAGTCCCGGACGGCGGACGGCCTCCCGTGGCGCTCTGGGTGGGACCGGAGAGTGGCTGGTCACAGTTGGACGAGAGCTACTTTGTCAAGTTC
>CAKZRW010000085.1 GCA_937148845.1 uncultured Actinomycetes bacterium
ACCCCGATTGTGAAAGCCCCCACGTTCGACCCTGCCTTGCCCGCGGGCATCAAAACCTAAAGTTCTGACCCTAAGGATTGAAGACTCTCCATATCGTCAAGACGACTTCCAAAGTTCGCCTTCTCGCTTTCGTCCCAGAGAGGCATAGAATGACCAAAGCAGGTTTCGGCTTGCTTCCAATCGAAGCCCTGGGAAATTGCACACTCTTGCCAAGTCACGCTAATGTCCTCAGGATTAGCAGTCCCCATACCTAGAGATCGGCGCGACGCACAACCTGCTTGCCCCAAAGTAGTCAACACAATCACAACCAACAGCGGTACAGGATGTCTCTTCACCATAATATGCGCTCCGTGTTTCCTGCAAAGGCGGCTAACGGCCTGGGTAAGCCGCGCCGCGAAGCGCAGCGGGACGTGTCGGCTGCAACCCGTTGCTAGACCGCAGGTTTGCCACTCAGCATCCTTCTGAGGAGTTTCCGATCACGCAGAATCAAGGGCAATCCGGTTACGATCCACTTCACAGTTTCTGCCGCAATTGGCTGCCACTGTCCAAAAGAGAACGGTGCCAGGTTGATTCGGCTCAGTGTTTGGCAGACCCGATCAAGTTCATCGTCACTCATGTCTGCTAGGCCAGTGATAATTCTGTACTCGAAATCCAAGCCACGCGACAATGGGCCGCGGTACAACCGCTCATAATTCGCCAGTCCCTTCTGGGAGACATCGCCAGAACGCACAGCCTGAACAGCCGTCTGTGCAGCTTTTTGCCCCAAGAAGATAGACGGCAGAATACCGACATGCCCACCCGGCCCGACCGAATCACCAACACCGATGAATCCATCTTTAACCACATGGCGAGGAACTGGTCTTAGAGCCATACGCGTCCCGGCTCGGTGGATTGCGGTGGCGCCTTCCAGCAGGCTGCTGATCCGTGCATCGCGCTGTTTGTATTCTTGCAGGTAGTGCCAGAGCGACTCGTCTGTATGGATGTGTGGTTGGTCGGCAAAGACCGAGAAATAGACTTGCGCTCTTCCCTTTGCTGGCAGAACAAGCGTCCCAAACGATGGAGTTGAGACTGAGGTGTAGCGTCTTCCCAGGGTGCTAATCTGTCCCACATCGCTGCAAGTTACAGCAGGTGCATCCAGAATCTCACTCACAATGAAGGCATAGCTTTTCCCTGAAGTCACAGTATCATACAAGCCAGCTTCTTCCGTGAATTGGCGCGATACGCCTTCTGCAGAAATCACCACCTTTGCAGCGAACTCCCCCTGACGAGTCCGAACCCCGGTCACGCCCCCATCCTGGCTAGTTACATGCGTGACACTGGTTCCAAAACGCAACTCGGCTCCTGCTGCGACTGCTTGCTCTGCCATCAACCGCAGAACGCCCGACTTGTCTATCACAGCAATTGGGAAGTTGTCCCGTGCCGGAAAAGTAGCTTGAAAAGAAACGCCGCCCGGACTGATGTAGCGCTGGCACGAGATGCTTCCCACAACCAGCGACCAGGGAATACTGAGTTCTATCTCAGGGAAATGCAACCCATCTTGTCGGCGTTGACCACTCACAAAGCCGGGGAGGGGAGCGATGACGCCACTGCAAGGATGTCCCAGATCTCCCGCCTGTGCCAGTGTTTCGAAAAGAAGTGTCTTGCAGCCTGAACGGGCAGCGGTGCGCGCAGCACTCAGGCCAGCCGGTCCTGCTCCAATAATAATGACATCGAAATCGTCCTTATTGCACATCTTGTCTCCGGAGCGGGCTAACAATTGATTCTACCTCTCCCCCCAAATCCCCCGCGCGGGGGAGTGATTCGCGCTCGACCTTGCCGTATAATCGCCGTCAGATACAGGGTTCGCGCTCGCCCCAGGGGCCATGCGCTCCAGGCGCCGACCCCACTAATTAGCCTATAACACTTCACCTCCGCCGTCAACTAGGGGGACATCATGACCAACCACCCACCCCGCCTTCTCGATCGCCTGCGCTTCGCCCTCCGCCGTAAGCACTACTCGCTCCGCACGGAGACCGCCTACCTCCACTGGGTACGCCGCTTCATCCTCTTCCACAAGAAGCGCCATCCTTCCCTCATGGGCGCCGCCGAAATCGAAGCCTTCCTCACTCACCTCGCCGTAAACCTCCACGTCTCCTCCTCCACCCAGAACCAAGCCCTCGCCGCTCTCCTCTTCCTGTACCGACACGTCCTCGGCCGCGAAATCGAGTTCCCCCTCCAGGCCGTCCGCGCCCGCCGTACTCACCATCTCCCCACCGTCCTCTCCCGCAGCACGTTCACAGGGGGTCAAACCTTTACTTTTGGTCACCCTGGGTTACCCTCTCCCAGGCCATGGCCCGACCCCTGGGCGTGGAATACCCCGGTGCGGTGTACCACATCACCAGCCGTGGCAACGCCGGCCAGCCCATCTTCACCTCCCCCACCGACTTCCACGACTTCCTCTCCACCCTCGCCCAAGCCATCGACCGCTTCGCCTGGGTCTGCCACG
>CAKZRW010000086.1 GCA_937148845.1 uncultured Actinomycetes bacterium
CGGTCCGGGTGAGCTCTCCATGATCGGCCGCTTGAAAAGCAACACAGTCTCATGCACCTCGACCTGAGCTCCCCCGTCGCGACCGGTAGAGGCGCTGATGATGCTGGTGGGCAGGGCCGTCACCAGCTCCCAGCCCATGGAGCCCATTTCGCGCAGGCCCTCCACTAGGGGGACGCTGGTTTTCTGGCTGGTGTAGTAGACCTGCCACTTGGAGAACTGCTTGGCTTTCTTATCCCACGAGCGGAAAGTGCGGATGTTGGCATATTCCCACTTGGTCATGATCGGCCCCTCATCCTTTCGATCGTGCATGATGCGATGGTACAGCCCTGTGTGGTCGTTGCAAACTCCTTCAACCAACTCCCACGCGTGCCCCGGGGGTGCCGTCAGCCAGGCTGCGCGGCCAACAGTCCTTGTCCGTGCTGCCGCAGGGCTTCAAGTAGCTGGTCCAGATGGCTTTCGGTGGTCAACGGGTTGCTGAGGGTGACCCGGAGCGCGCCCACCCCGTCGCGGACCAAAGGCACGATGTAGAACTCGCCGGACTCGACCAAGCGTCGCCGCAGTTCCAGCTGGAAGGCTCCTATCCGGGCGGGCGGTGCGTCCTTCAGCGCAGCGGGTACGTGACGGAAGGCCACAATGTTCGCTTCCGGTTCGTGTAAAGGTGCGAAGTCGGGAGCAGAGACCAGCCTCTCATAAAGGGCCCGGCCCAGGTCGAAAGTGATGTCCACCAGGTCCGCGAAAAGCTGCCGGCCGAACAAGGCCCAGACTCCCCATAGGGCGAAGGCTGCTGCGCGCTTGGTGCATTCGAGAGTCTTAAGACCGCTGTCATACTCGGCCAGACCGGGAGCCGCCGGGTCGAAGAGGTAGGGAGCGTCTTGGCGGAAGGCCTCGAACTGGTGTTCTTTGTTCCGGTAGAAGACAAAAGCACACAGACCAGGCACAAAAAGCATCTTGTGGGCATCCCAGACCACACTGTCGGCTTGCTCTATGCCAGCCAGCAGATGTCGGTGGTGCCGGCTGAAGAGGGCGGAGCCGCCGTGCGCGGCGTCTACGTGCAGCCACACGTGGTGGTGCCGGCAGACCTCTGCGACCTGCTCCAGCGGGTCAAAAGCGCCTGTGGGCGTGGCACAGGCACAGGCCACGACTGCGACCACCACTCGTCCTTGTTCCTTGAGAGTCGTCAGGGTCAGGTGCAACTGGCGGGGGTCCATGCGCCCGCGGGAGTCCAAGCCGACGCGCACGACCTGCCTGCTACCCAGTCCCAGGATGCCCGCGGCTCTGGCCACGCTGTAGTGCGCATCCTGGTGGGCGACCAGGACGGGTGGGTCCGGGGCTGCCTGGAGGGACGAACCTGCCTTTCCTCGGCCTGCGGCCGGAGACACGGCAGCCGGAAGCGGGGCGTTCGCAAGCTTTTCTAGCGAGGTTGCCTGGCTGAGACCGTTTTCCCAGACGCCGGCAAGAGCCAGGTTGCGGGCTGCAAGGAGAGCGGTGAGGTTGGCAAGAGATCCGCCATGCGTCACGAGACCGGCAAAAGCGCCCGGTTCCCAGCCGATGATAGTCCCCAGCTCTTGCACCAGCGCCTGCTCCACCGCGGTAGCCCAGGGCCCCATCTCGTAGATGGCCATGACCTGGTTGGTGACTGAGCCCACACAGTCGAACAGCCCTGCGACCGGTATAGGAGCCGGCACCTGATGGCCCAAGTAGCGAGGATCGTGCAAATTGAGGCCGCGCGCGAGCATGACCTCGACCAGAGCGCCGAATTCGGTCGCGAAGCAGCGCGCCTCGCCGCTGTCAGGGGGCCGGTCGCCTACGGAGGAAGCAGGCGAGTGGCCCGCAGGAGAAGCCCGAGAGCGAGTTGCAGCTGATGCAGACCTCAAGAAGGTCGCCGCCTCAGCGATAAGAGCCTGGGGGTCGACCCAAGGCAGCACCACCCCCTGGGCCCGCTCGGCTGCCTGCAGATGGGCGGAGAGGAGGTTGGCCAGGCGGTGCCCGGCTTGGGCGAGTAGGTCGGGGTCATAGGCCGCGGCCGCCCGCTGGCGGGCGGCCGCGAGGTCATCAGCGCGCTTGACTGAGCTCATGGGACGTTTCCTTGCCAGCCGACTGCGACTCCTCGCAATAATTGGGAGCGGTCAGGTCTGTAGGGGTCGGTAGCAGCCCCGACCGTTCCCGCACTATCCTTATCGCCCAGCGCGGGGTCAGCCGCATGAGCCAGCCCATCACTCTGGCCGAGAAACCGGGTATGACTGACTCCTTCCCTCGTAGCATCCCCTCCACGGCCGCCCGGGCCACGCAGGCGGGGTCGGCCATCACCCTGTACTTTACAGCTTTGGCTACGGGCACGCTCGTTTGGCAATAGAGATTGGTGGCGACCGCGCCGGGAAGGACGCAGGTCACTCCGACTCCCCAGGGTCGCAGGTCCTCGCGGAGAGCGTTGGCAAGGCTCAGCAGATAGCGCTTGGAGCTCCCGTACAAGGCGATGCCCGGGAAATCGCGTAAGGCCGAAAGGCTGGAGACGAACAAGAGGTGGCCCCGTCGGCG
Source organism: uncultured Actinomycetes bacterium (assembly GCA_937148845.1). GTDB lineage: Bacteria > Actinomycetota > Thermoleophilia > RBG-16-64-13 > RBG-16-64-13 > CAKZRW01. The sequence goes on from CAKZRW010000086.1 coordinate 2,536, forward strand.
GTCCCGCATCTCCCGGCCGAACAGAAGGGCGAGCAGAGTGGGAGTGACCACGTGAAGATGCAGGAGTCGCTTCGCCTGGTCCAGGGGAGTGCTCATGGCTTCACCGAAAAGGAGGATGCCTGCGTTACTGACCAGGATGTCGATCTCAAGTCGTCTTTCTTTCACTGAATCGTAGAGGTACTGGGCGGCCTCGGGCTGGGCGAGGTCCAGGGCGATGGTCTCGACGGGGAGGCCGGACTCTGCTGCGAGTCGGCTGCCGGTGGCAGTCAGCTCCGACTCCCGGTTGCTGACGAGGACCAGAGCGTAGCCGCGGCGGGCCAGCTCGCGGGCTATCTCCAAGCCTATCCCCGAACAAGCCCCAGTCACGAGGGCGGTGCCCAGTGATTGGCCGGTGGCGCCGGGCCGCAGGGGCGGAGCGGCGGAGAGCTGCTGTGGGGACGGGGAAGAGGGTCCTATTGCGGTCTTCCCCGCCTTGTCTGCTCCTTCTTCGGGGGCAAGGTAGCATCTTACTCCATCGGCACTCATCGCCGCCACGCAGCGGTTGCAGTGGTCGCAGTCGGAGGTGGTGCTTTCCCCACTGCGGAGCCGGGCGACGAAGCCGGGATCGCGAATGGTGGCGCGACCCACCTGCACGAAAGCGAAACCACTGCTGAGCAGATGTTCGATGTCAACGAGCGAGGTGACGCCGCCCACGTATCCCACGGGGATATCCACTGCCTCACGGATCCTAGAGGCCTCGGCTTCCAGAAAACGCGGAGCGAAGGGGTAGTGCTGCACCAGCAGTCTCCCGAAGCAGACAGTGCCCAGCCGCGCGGCCCAAGCGGTTTGCGCCTGGGCCATCTCTTTGGTCGGTACTCCCCCTCGGAGCATGTAAAGAGGGGTGCGGGCGGTGAAACCGCAGGAGGGGATCAAGGCGCTGGCTCCGGCTTCCGCGAAGGCGCGGGCGACCTCGACGGCCTCGGTCAGCTCGAGCCCTCCGGACATGCCGTCCCGAACGTTCATCTTTATCAGCAGCGGGAAATCCGCCCCCACGGCCTCTCGGACGGCCGC
>CAKZRW010000087.1 GCA_937148845.1 uncultured Actinomycetes bacterium
GGGCGGTTGGGGACCGGCTCGCTACTACCGCTTCCCAGGCTTTCGGGGGACGCTTGGCTTCATCGGCTCTATGTCTGACCATTTCTGCGCGGAGTGCAACCGCTTGCGACTTACTGCGGACGGTCGGCTTAAGAACTGCCTTTTCTCGGGTGATGAGCTCGATGTGAAGGCGGCCGTCCGGGTGCGCGACCGGGAGGGGGTGCTCCGGGGCATCCGGCAGTCGCTCTCCTGCAAGACCTTTGACAAGAACCTGGTCCCCGGCCGGACTTCGCGGGGCATGTCGCAGGTAGGAGGCTGAGATGGAAGAAGCGCGACTGAGTCATGTGGACAGCCAGGGCGAAGCCCGTATGGTGGATGTGAGCGAGAAACTGCCCACCCGGCGCTTCGCGCGGGCTGGAGCTCGGGTATGGATGGCGCCTGCGACCCTACGCCTGCTCAAAGAGCAAGCCCTGCCTAAAGGCGATGTGCTCACCGTCGCCAAAGTGGCTGGGATCATGGCCGCTAAGCGTACTGCCGAGCTGGTGCCGCTCTGCCATCCCCTCTTTCTTACCCAGGTGGACCTGACGTTCAGCGTGATCGACGAGGACAGTCGGGTGGACATCGAGTGCGTCACCCGTACTGAGGAACGCACCGGCGTGGAGATGGAGGCTCTGGTGGGCGCTGCCGTTGCCGCTCTCACCATCTATGACATGTGTAAGGCAGTGGACCGCGGGATGATCATCGGTGACATCCGGCTGCTGGAGAAGACGGGGGGCAAGGAGGACTACCGGCGCGAAGAGGAGACCGTGCCTCGCCAGGTCGGAGAAGCGTCCAGCGGGGTCGCGGGTCCGCAGGCAGGGGCGGCTCCTGCCGGGGCTGGGCTCAGTGGTCGCGTGGTAGCCGTGAACGTCAGCGCGGGTAAAGGGGAACGGAAGAAGTCACAACCGGGGGTCAAGCTTGTTGCTGAACACGGCATAGAGGGGGATGGTCACGCTGGCACCGGGCACCGGCAAGTCAGCTTGCTCGCGCAGGAGTCGATCGACAAGATGGTGGCGCTCGGTCTGAAGGTGGGACCGGGTGACTTTGCAGAGAATGTCACCACCAGCGGGCTGGAGGTGGCCAAGTTGCCCCCAGGCACGGTGCTAGAGCTAGGCGAGGCCTTGGTGGAGATCACCCAAGTGGGAAAGGAGTGCCATAGCCGCTGTGCCATCTATTACCAGGCGGGCGACTGCGTCATGCCCCGGGAAGGGGTCTTTGTGCGCGTGTTGCGAGGCGGAAGAGTAGCGCCTGGCGATACGGTGCGAGTCACGGCCTGGGGCCTTGGTCACGCTGCCGGTGAAGCTAGAGGGCAGGAAAAGTAGTCCTGACAAGGAGCGGGAAGGAAACCCCAGTAGGAGATGACCAAGTGAGCGGCGCCGGCCCTTTGGATCCTAGCCCTATGCATCGTCCCCCGGAAGAGACCCGGTCTGGAGAACCGCCACGGGCGGTCCCCGCGCCGCTTCGCGCTGCGGTGGTCACTCTGAGCGACAAAGCCAGTGCCGGCCTACGTGAAGATACCGCGGGTCCTCTGCTTGCCGAGCTGCTACGCGAGATGGGGGCCGTGGTAGGCAGGCTGGTGGTGATCCCCGATGAGCAAGAGCAGATAGAGCAGGTGCTGATAGACCTGGCCGACAGTGGAGAGTACGACTTGGTGCTTACGACCGGTGGCACCGGCCTCGCCCCCCGTGACCGTACTCCCGAGGCTACGATAGCTGTGGCCGACCGCCTGGCCCCCGGCTTCGCCGAGGCCATGCGGTCGGCCTCCCTCGCTCTTACTCCCCATGCCATGCTCAGCCGGGCCGTGTCCGCCGTGCGCAAGAGGACGTTGATCATAAACATGCCCGGCAGCCCCAAAGCCTGCCGTGAGCACTTCGCGGTGATAGCCCCTGCCCTCCCGCACGCCGTGGAGACCCTCCGGGGCGAGGCTTACGAGTGCGGTCGGAGCGGATGAGAGGACTCAGAGCCGCGAAGAGTCAGAGCCGGGTGCTGGGCATCAGGGTCGAGCCCTTAAGGGCTTTGCGCTCCTTGGAAGCGTAGAGTTCGGCGTCTGCTTGCTGGAGCAAGAGCTCCGAGTCGGTGCCGTCCGCGGGGCAGGCCGAGGTGCCGAAACTGATGCTCAGGTCGACCGAGGATTCGCCCGGCCTGAGTCGGGTCTTGCTGAGGGACTCAGCAATGCGGCGTCCGACTGCTCGGGGTGAGTTCTTGTCTACCTCCGGCATGAGGATGACGAACTCGTCTCCGCCGAAACGGCAGGGGATATCCACATCGCGGATGCTGGACCGCATCAGATTGGCCAGGTGTTTGAGAGCGGCGTCTCCTGCTGCATGACCAAAGGTGTCGTTCAACCACTTCAGGTTGTCAAAGTCGAGCATGAGGAGCGCGAAAGGACGCTGGTAGCGCTTATAAAGCTCCACGTGGCGCTCCAGTTCCTGTTCCAGATAACGACGATTATGCAAGCCCGTGAGGATGTCGGTGTGGGCGAGCCGGTCCAGCTCGGCACTCGACTGCTCGTGGTAAGCCTCGGCAGCCGAGGTCAGGATTCGCCGCAGCCCAGCCCGCAGCACTTTGACCAGGCGCAGTACCTCACGGTCCTGTTGGCGCAGTCCCTGGGCCACCTGGTCCCAGATGGCTTCCTCTAACGCATCCAGGCTCTCGGCCAAGGCTCCCAGAGAGCCCGTCCCTTCTCGCTGAAGGAGACCGAGAGCGGCTGCCTGTTTGTAGTAGATGCCGCCGGGATCGAACTCGGAGAGGCTTTGTCTAGTGGCTAGGCAATCGGCCAGGCCCTGGATCAGCTCCAGTGAAGTGCGCACGCTTTCCTGGGTGGGAAATCTCTCCAGCGCTTCGACATCGTCGATGCTACTGATCAACCGGTTGAGCCATTCCCGGGTGATGTCCAGTTTGCGCTCTTCCAGGATGCGGGCAGCCTTCTGGAGGACCGCGCCAGGCTCAGTCATTTCCGTGGATTCCTGCGGCCGATCACCCTGGGACACCCATGGACCTCTTTGCGAGAAGAACCAAAACGTGCACTCATTCTACAATCATCGCGCTGAGCGTGCAAGAACCATCGCTTCCCCCCTCTGCTACTATTCTATCGGAAGGCCGGTAGGGGAAGAAGCTCACCGCGGCGCCAGATGCGGTGTACGGTTCACAGGTGGGAGAAGGGATGAAGATCGGTTTCGACGCCCGCGTCATGCGATACCGCGGCATCCGTACCTACTCTCGCAACCTCTTGCGCCACTTCGCCGCCTCGGGGCTCGAAGTCGTAGTCTTCTGCCAAGACCAGGAGAAAGAGGCGCTTCCTTGGGCCGAGAGTCTCTCTCTAGTGTCGGCCAACCTAGACCCCTTGGCTCCACACACCGGCAAGGCCTTCCGCACCTTGGTGGAAAAGAGTGGGGTCGACCTGCTCCATGTGCCGAGTCCGTGGGCACCAGTGCCCTTGACGGTGCCGCTCGTCGCCACCGTGCACGATGTGACGCCGCTCTTGTACCGGCGCAGTCTCCCGCCGATTCTTCGCTTTCGGTATAAGCGTCGACTGGAACAAGTGCTCCGGGAAGCCCGGCACATCATCACGGTTTCGAACATCTCTCTTTCGACCCTGATCGCTTATGGCGGAGTCGATCCGGCCAAGGTGAGTGTCATCCACAACGGGGTTTCCGAGCGCTTCCGGCCCGACGTCTCTGCCGAGGCTCGTGCTGCCGTGCGGCATAGGTACTTCCTACCCGAGCGGTTCGTGTTCTGGGCCGGGGACTTCCGACCCGAGAAGAACCTCTCGTTCTTGATCGAGGCCTGGGCTCGTCTCTACGCCCGCTCTCCCGACATTCCGGCCTTGGTGTTGGCCGGTAGTCAGACCGGCGAGTACCGGAAGCTCAAGAAGGAGGTGGAGAAGCGGCGGTTGGGCTCCCGAGTACTCTTCCCCGGTCTGATCCCTGACGAGGACATGCCCGCCGTCTACTCGGCCGCCACGCTCTTCGTATTCCCCTCTCTCCATGAAGGTTTCGGTCTGCCGCCCCTGGAGGCCATGGCTTGTGGGACGCCCTGTGTGGTGTCGGACTCCTCTTCTCTACCCGAGGTCACCGGTCCAGCCGCGCTGCGCTTCAATCCCACTTCCCTAGAACAGTTTGAGGACTGTGTGCTGCGAGCGCTGAACGATTGCGAGCTGTACGAGGGTCTGCGGGAGGCTGGCCTTCGCTGGGCGGCCAACTTCGTCTGGGAGAGAGCAGCCGAACAGACGATCCGCATTTACGAGCGGGTGCTCCGCGCCTAAGGAAAGACCTGACGATGAACGATCTCAGGGACTTCATCAAGGTCCTCGCGAAGGAGGGCCAACTCAAGGTCATCGACACGCCTGTAGACCCTCGACTCGAGATCACCGAGATCGCCGACCGTGTGGTCAAACGCGGCGGTCCGGCGCTTCTTTTCGTAAGGCCTCGGGGCCACTCCGTCCCGGTGCTCATAAACCAATTCGGCACGGCGGGACGCATGGCTTTGGCTCTGCGCGTGGGGTCTTTGGAGGAGCTCTCTGCGCGGATCGAGGCGTTTGTGGCCCTGGGACCCCTCGAGGGACTTCGTGAGAAGCTGGCGACTCTGCGTCGGCTGAAGGATCTCGCGGGGCTATCGCCTCGCCGAGTGCGGAAGGGATCTTGTCAGGAGGTGGTCCTCACCGGTCATCAGGTTGATTTGGGACAGCTCCCCGTCCTTCAGTGTTGGCCGCTGGATGCCGGCCGCTATATCACCCTGCCTCTGGTCTTCACACGCGACCCAGAGACGGGCCGACGCAACGTGGGTATGTACCGGCTGCAAGTGTTCGACCGTAACACCACTGGGATGCATTGGCATCTCCACAAGGACGCCGCTGAGCATTTCCGGGGCTGTGGAGGCAGGCTGGAGGTGGCCGTCGCCATCGGGACCGATCCCGCGCTCACTTATGCTGCTACGGCTCCGCTGCCAAGACAAATCGACGAGATGCTCTTTGCTGGCTTTCTACGGGGCAAGCCGGTGGAGATGGTCGCCTGCAAGACAGTGGACTTGGAAGTCCCGGCGCACGCGGAGATCGTGCTCGAGGGCTATGTTGACGTGGACGAACGGCGTCGAGAAGGACCTTTCGGCGACCACACCGGTTACTACTCACTAGCCGATGACTATCCTGTTTTCCACGTGACCGCGCTTACCCATCGGCGCGATCCTATCTACGCCACCACCATCGTGGGACAGGCTCCCATGGAGGATGCTTATCTGGGTAAGGCCACCGAGCGCTTGTTCCTACCCTTGCTCCGGCTGATGGCTCCTGAGGTGGTCGACTTGGATCTGCCCAAGGAAGGTGGCTTTCACAACTGTGTCCTGGTCTCGATCAAGAAGAGCTACCCGCTGCACGCTCGCAAAGTGATGCATGCGCTGTGGGGGACCGGCCAGCTCCAGTTCTCGAAGTGCATCGTGGTGGTCGACGGAGAAGTCGACGTCCACGACTACGCGCAGGTGGCCTGGCGCGTGCTGAACAACGTGGATTGGAAGCGCGATATCGCCGTGGTGGAAGGGCCACTGGATGTTCTCGACCACTCTTCGCCCCATCCTCTTTGGGGCGGAAAGATCGGTATCGACGCCACCCGCAAGTGGCCGGAAGAAGGACATGGTCGCGAGTGGCCCCCTGATGTGCAGATGTCGAATGAGGTCAAGGCGCGCATCGACCAGCTGTGGTCCTCTCTGGGGTTGGAGGAAGCCTTGGGGGCGCGACCGGGAGCGCGCTCGGTTTGAATCACATGCTTCTTACCTACGCCCGCCGTTTTGTGCGGCTTATCAAGTTCGAACACTCGGTTTTCGCTCTGCCCTTCGCTTACTCGGCGGCCTTCCTTGCTGAACTGCGTGTCCCCGGTTTCTGGCGTCTGTTTTGGATAACCGTGGCCATGGTGGCGGCCCGCAGCTTCGGCATGGCCATCAACCGGCTGATCGATGCGGAGATCGACGCTCGCAATCCGCGCACGGCGGGACGCGAGCTTCCCGCGGGGCGTCTCAGTCGGCGCCAGGTGTGGATATTCGCCCTGGTTTCGCTGGCCGTGCTCGTGGGAGCCACCTTCAATCTTCCCGTGATCACCCGGTACTTGTGGCCGGTGGTAGTCATCCCGATGGTGATCTACCCCTACACGAAGCGGTGGACCTGGAGCTGCCACCTCGTCCTGGGTCTGGCGGACGGCCTGGGACCGGCGGGAGCCTGGGTAGCGGTGACCGGCGTGGTGAGTTGGGAACCGTTCCTACTTGGGATTGGGGTGGGCCTATGGATCGCGGGTTTCGATGTGATCTATGCCTTCATGGATATCAAGGTAGACAGGGAGCAGGGTCTGCATTCGATCCCCGCCGATTTCGGGGAACGTTCGGCTTTGTGGGCTACGAGGCTGTTGCATTCGGGGGCTGTGGTCCTGCTGCTGGGCACGGGCCTCGTGCAGGGGGCTGGTCCCCTCTACTATCTGGGGGTGGGGGTATGTGCAGCTCTTCTTGCCTATGAGAACTGGCTGATGCGGCGGGCTGAGCTCGAGAAAGTAGGCGTGGCCTTCATGACCATGAACGGCATCATCAGCGTGGTGTTCTTGTTCTTCACCACTCTCAGTCTGTTCCTGCCGTGAGCCGCCTGGAGATCATGAGCCGCTGTCTGGGTACCATGACTCGCCGCCTGGCTGCTGGCGGGCGGTACGACTTGGAGCAGGAGCTCTCCTCCTGGCTAGCCTCGTGGTTGAGGCTGCCAGCGGTCGATGCCTCCCCCGAGCCTGGGCGGGTGATCCGCATGTTCGACGAGATCGCCCGTACTTATGACCGTCTGAACGACGTGATGACCGCAGGACTCCACCACCGCTGGCGGGAGCTTGGGGTGCTGGTAGCCCAGGTCAAGCCAGGCGACACTGTTCTCGACGTCTGCTGCGGCACGGGGGACTTCGCCTTCGCCTTGCGGCGAGCTGTCGGCAAGGAAGGACGGGTGGTGGCCGTGGATCTCTCCGCGGAGATGCTCACCGTGGCCAAGGAGAAGTGCGGCCGTAATCAGCTCCACGTGGATTTCGAACTGGCGGATGCGCTAGCTTTGCCCTTCCCGGACCGCAGCTTCGCTGCTTGCACCGTGGGGTTCGGGGTCCGCAACCTCCCGGACATCGTCCGCGGGTTCAGAGAGATGAGACGGGTCTGCCGAGAAGGGAGCAAAGTGGTGTGCCTTGAGATCACTCAGCCGCAGATCCCCGTGTTCCGCGAGTTCTACGGGCTCTGGTTCAGAGGCGTGGTGCCCCGCCTCGGCAGTCTTTTGGCTGGTGACCGCACGGCCTACAGCTACTTGCCTGCGTCGGTGGCCCGCTTCCCTGACCCAGAGAGGTTGAAGAGCCTGATGGAGCAGGCCGGCCTGCGCAACGTCCGCTACGAGATACTGGCGGGCGGCATCATCGCCCTTCACCACGGAGTCGCCTGACCAGCCCCCGGCCTACTGGGGGCTGCTGGACCGAAGCGTCGCCAACAGGGTCGGGAAAGCAGCGCCCAGGCTGGTCGGCGACAGCCAGGGTCTCGTCTCCTAGCTCAACAAAGGAGTCGCCCCACTCGCGTTCCAAGAGGGCGTAGGCAGTCGCGGAACTCTCCTCTAGAGTCTCGCCAGCATCCAAGATCAGCTAGTGGAGCTCGACGGTGGCGTAAGAGCCGGTCAGCTGGAGACGCAGAAGAAGGCTGGGCTGGAGATGGCGGACCAGCGGCCACTGGGCTGGTTTCTCGCTCTGCACTGGCTCCCAGCCCGCCAGCCACTCAAAGGCTATGCCGCTTTCCTCCCAGTGACCGCGTCCGCTGGTCGTCGTGGTGTCCGACGGCTGCGTAGTACTTTCTGGCTCAGAAGTGGGTCCCTTGTCACTAGGGGGGTCCACAGGCCGTCTGACGCAGAATCGCTAGAGCTGTGCCTCGCTCCCCCGTTCACCAGGAACCCTCTTGGCGCGGGCCGCTTCTGCCGATATTGAACGTCGAACCCGCACAGCTACTTTTAAGGCGCGAAAAGGATTGGGACCACCGAAGAAGAAACAGCTACTTACGCCCCAGTAGCGTGACGGTTAGAGGCGGCGCCTAGCTGGAGGTCCTGCAGGCTTATGTGGGTTGCTTTGATACACAACACCGCTCTGCTGATTGCTCTTACCGCCCTCTATAGCTTCGCGTCTCGGCTACGCGAGAAGCACGCGGTCTGGTTCACAATGTGCGCCGGACTTGTGTTTGGAGCCATTGCAGTAGCCGGCATGATGATGCCCGTAAAGTGCGCGCCGGGGATCATCTACGACGGACGGTCCATCGTGCTTTCCCTGGCCGGGCTCTTCGGCGGACCGATACCTGCAGGCATCGCGGTGGTCATTGCCGGCGCCTATCGAGCTATGCTGGGGGGAGCGGGTGTCTGGGCAGGGCTTGCCACGATCGTGGGCTCGCCACTTGTCGGCCTTGTCTTCCGCCGCTTATACCGGGTAAGCGCGGACAGGCCGGGAATTCTGGGCTTGTACATCGCTGGTTTCGCCACCCATGTGGTGATGCTCCTCTGCCAGCTGGCGTTCTTGCCTCGTAATGTGGCGGTCACGACTGCGGGAGACGTGTGGCTGCCCGTCGTATTGATTTTTCCGATCGCCACTGTGTTCGCAGGCGTGTTACTCCAGAGCGAGGAGCGGCGCTGGCTGGCTGAGAAGGAGCTCATCAGGAGCCGGGACATACTTCTGCAGTCACAGTCGATAGGAAGGGTGGGAACCTGGGAACTGGATCTGACCCGCGACTCCCTGCAGTGGTCCGACGAAGTCTTTCGCATTTTCGGCGTGGAGCCGGGCACGTTCGCTGGCACGTACGAAGCGTTCCTAGAGTGCATTCACCCCGGCGATCGCGAGGCCGTCAACGCAGCTTACTCAAGCTCAGTCGATAAGGGGCAAGAGGGCTATGAGACCGAACATCGCATCATCCGCGCGGATACCGGGGCCACCCGATGGGTGCACGAGAAGTGCATACACTTGAGGGACGCGAAGGGGCGCATCGTCCGCTCGATCGGCTTCGTGCAGGACATCACCGAGCGAAAGCAGTCTGAGTCTGAGCTTGAGCAGGCCAAGCAGTTTGCCGAGGACCTGATAAGCACGGCCAACGTGCTTTTCGTGCACCTGGACTACGATGGACGAGTGGTGAGTCTAAACCAAGCGGCCGAAGAGATCACGGGTTATCGTCTAGAGGAACTGAAGGGCAAGAGCTGGTTCGACACCCTGGTTCCCAAGGAGCGCTTTCCGCATGTCTGGGAGATGTTCGACCGCGCGAGAGTGAGCGGCGTTCTTCCCCGGTCATTTGAGAACCCGATCGTCACTAAGACTGGTGAAGAGCGCCAAATAGTCTGGCGTAACAGCCCGCTCCGCCAGGGAGGCAAGCTGGTGGGCACTATCTCGTTCGGGCTCGATGTCACCGAGCGTAAACGCGCTGAGGAGGCGCTCCAAGAGAGCGAACAACGTTTATCCCTGGCCCTGCAGATGGCCCGCGCTGGTCACTGGGATTATGACGTGGCCACTGACACGTTCTCGTTCAATGACAACTTCTATCGCATGGTCCGAACAACGGCAGACCAGATGGGCGGATACCGGATGTCATCGGCCGAGTACGCCCGCAGGTTTGTGCACCCTGATGATGCCCATCTGGTGGCCGCCGAGATAAGAGAAGCGCTAGAGACCAACGATCCGGCCTACAGCCGGCAACTGGAGCATCGCTTTCTCTATGCGGACGGCCAGGTTGGGTATATGGCGGTCCGCTTCGCCATTGTGAAAGATGCCGAAGGCCGCACCGTCCGGACCTATGGGGTCAACCAGGACATAACCGACCAGAAGCTGGCGGAGCAGGAGCGGGTGAGATTGCAGGAGCAGCTGCAGCAAGCCCAGAAGCTCGAGTCCATCGGTCGCCTTGCTGGTGGTATAGCTCATGACTTCAACAACATACTGAGTGTCATCCTGGGGTACGGCACCACCGTCCTCAGCGAACTGCCTGTGGACAGTCCGTTGCGCGCAGACATGACGGAGATCTTGACCGCCGGCGAACGGGCGGTGGCCCTTGTCCGCCAGCTCCTTGCTTTCAGTAGGAAGGAAGCCTTGGCACCTGTGCTGCTCGACCTGAACGATCTTGTGCGCAACCTAGAGAAGATGCTTTGCCGCCTGATCGGGGCGAACATCGCCCTCGAGTTGTCGCTGGACGAGCATCTTGGCACTGTCTTGGCTGACTCCAACCGTCTCGAGCAGGTGATAGTGAACCTGGTAGTGAACGCTTGCGATGCCATGCCTAAGGGCGGCAAGCTGCTCATCGAGACTGCAAATGCCAACCTGGACGAGACCTATGCCGCCACCCATCCGGAGGTGAAGTCCGGGGACTATGTACTGCTGGCGGTCACTGACACCGGACACGGCATGACGCCTGAGGTCAAAGAACACATTTTCGAACCTTTCTTTACTACCAAACAAAGAGGGACCGGGACCGGTCTCGGTCTCTCCACCGTCTGGAGGATCGTGAAACAGTCAGGCGGTCACATATCGGTGTACTCGGAAGTGGGCAAGGGAACTACGTTCCGGATCTACTTGCCCCGCGCCGAGGGTGGGGTAGCGCGGGAGGTGGTGGCACCAGAGGGGGTGCCGCCGGGCTTCTCGAGGGAAGATAAGCACATCCTTGTGGTTGAGGACGACGAGTCGTTGCGCAAGTTGATGACGGGTTCTCTTTCGAGGCTGGGTTATCGGGTCACGGCAGCGGCTGACGGTACCGAGGCTCTAAGACTGGTGGAGGAAGAAGGGTTGCAGCCCGACCTGGTTCTCACCGATCTCATCATGCCTAACCTGAGCGGCAAAGACCTGGTCGAGCAACTGAGGCGCAGAAGGCCGCAACAGGCAGTCCTTTACATGTCGGGTTACTCAGAAGACGCCCTGGCTCTCGGCGCTAGTCTACCCCCCGGTACTCTCTTCATCGAGAAGCCCTTCAGTCTGGACAGATTGGCGGCCAAGATTCACGAAGCGTTGGCACAAGGCTGACGGCCCGGACCAGTTTCTTCGGAGCCGTGTGATTCCCCTCGCGGTGGTGGCATCATCCCAGGTGTGTCCACTGCGCCTAGGGTGGGCGGCCGCCCTGCCTAGCCCTCGTGCTAGACTCCGCTTTATGTCCACTGAAGCGTCTCCAGATCCTCTCGCCGCCATCGAGGCGAAAGTCGAACGGGGAGAGCGGCTTACCGCCGCCGACGGGATAGCTCTGTTCGAGTCGCCCCAGCTCTTACGGGTCGGCCGTTTGGCGGACCAGGTGCGGCGGGGAAAGGCAGGAGACGATGTCTACTTCGTGGTCAACCGTCACATCAACTACACCAACGTCTGCCGCAACCGCTGCCGCTTCTGCGCTTTCTCGCGTGACGAGGGTGAACCGGGAGCTTACACGCTGACGGTCGAAGAAGTGCTCGCGAAGGCGGGGGAAGCTCTGGCAGAAGGTGCCACCGAGATACACATCGTGGGGGGTGAAAATCCGCGGCTGCCCTACGCGGACATGCGGGCCATGGTCGCCGGTATCCGGCGGATGGCGCCGGATGTGCACATCAAGGCTTTCACCGCCTCTGAGATCGCCTGCTTTGCTGAGAAAGAAGGTGTCACTCCCGAGGCCATCCTGCGCGATCTCAAGGAAGCAGGCCTCGACAGTCTTCCGGGTGGGGGAGCAGAGATCCTGTCGCAGCGGGTAAGAGCTGCGGTCTGCCCGGCGAAGATCTCGGGTGAAGAGTGGTTGGCCATCCACGAGACCGCACACCGGCTGGGACTCCGCACCAACGCCACCATGCTCTACGGGCATGTGGAGACCGTGGCCGAGCGCGTGGATCATCTGCTTCGCTTGCGGGAGCTGCAAGACCGGACAGGAGGCTTCCAAGCTTTCATTCCGCTCGCTTTTCAACCGGGGCGGAGCGCGCTCTCGCATCTTCCGGGACCTACTGGGGTCGACGACCTGAAGACCCTGGCGGTCGCTCGTCTGCTCCTCGACAACTTCCCGGCCATCAAGACCTACTGGGTCATGACCGGGATCAAGTTGGCCCAGACCGCTCTTTTCTTCGGTGCCAACGACATGGATGGCACCGTGGTCGAAGAGGTGATCTCGCTGCTTTCGGGAGCGGATTACGGACAGGCGATGCCCAAGGCCGAGCTGATACGCGTGATCCACGACGTAGGACGACCGGCGGTCGAGCGGGATGGAGCCTATCGGGTGCTCCGTCGGTACGAACCGCCGGGCGACAAGGAGGCTGAGGTATGACCGTGCGCGTGGGTCATATCGGGTTTCTCAATTGTTTTCCCCTCTATCACGGGTTGGAGCACAACGGACTGCTTCTGGCTGGCCGCGAGCTGGACCTTCCGGAACGGCCTGGGATCAAGCTGGTGCCCGGCGTGCCCACGGACCTTAATCGCATGCTGCTCGACGGCGAGATAGACTTCGGCCCCATCAGCTCTATAGCCTACGGTCGCCATTACCGTGCTCTCTTGCTGTCCCGCCATCTCAGTATCTCGTCGGAAGGCGCGGTGGACAGCATCCAGTTGGTCTCTCGTCATCCCCTAGAAGAGATCGAGAGCGTGGCCCTCACTCCCCAGAGCGCTACTTCGGTAGCTCTGCTCAAGACCTTGCTGAAGCTCCGCTTTCGGCGGGCTGTCGATTATGGTCGGCTGGAGGGGTCCGTGAGCGAGGCCCTGCGGCATTATGACGCCGTGCTCTTGATCGGGGACCAGGGTCTTGACGCTCTCTACTTTCCCCTCGCCGGCACCGAGTGCCACGACCTGGGCGCGCTGTGGCAAGAGTGGACGGGCCTGCCCATGGTCTATGCGGTGTGGGCGGCTCGCGAGGAACATGTGCGCGGCAACGGGCGGGAACTGATGGAGGTGGAGCGGGAGCTGGTGAGCTGCATGGATTATGGTCGCGAGCACCTCCCCGAAGTGGTGGAGGCCGCGCGCAGCCGGTCTCGTCTGGACCGGGCCGGGCTCACGCGTTACTTCGGGGTACTGCGGTACGACTTCGGCGAGGAGTATCAGGCCGGTCTGCGCCGGTTCTACGCACTGGCCCACGAGGCCGGTGAGCTTCCCGAGCTACCGGAGCTTCGCTTCATCGACGAGTACGTCGGTGTTGCGGACAGAGCCCGCGTCGAGCCGCGCTCAGCGGGAGAGGGGAAGCCATGAACCGTCTCACCGACCGAGAGGCGCTCGAGCTCCTTCGCTCCCGCGACCTCCTTGCGGTCGGGGCGCTGGCCCACGAGAGGCGGGAGCAGATGGTGCCCGGAAGACGGGTCACCTACGTGATCGACCGTAACATCAACTACACCAACGTGTGCGTGTCGGGCTGCCGCTTCTGCGCTTTTCACCGGCCGCCCGGGTCTCCTGAGGCTTACCTCCTTTCCCGGGAGACCATCTTCCAGAAGATCGAAGAGACCCTGGCCCTAGGCGGGACGGCCATCATGATGCAGGGAGGGCTCCACCCTGGGCTCGACGTGACTTACTTCGAAGACCTTTTCCGCGCTATCAAGGCGCGCTACGACATCACCATCCACTCTTTGTCGGCACCGGAAGTCCTGCACATCGCCCAGGTAAGCGGACTTAGCGTCCGCGAGGTGCTCAGGCGGTTGAAAGCGGCAGGACTGGATTCACTACCGGGTGGTGGCGCGGAGATCCTGGTCGACCGGGTGCGGGAAGAGCTTTCCCCCGGCAAAGCTAGTACCCGCGCCTGGCTGCAAGTGATGCGCGAAGCCCATCTGCTTGGCATCCCCGGCACTGCCACCATGATGTTCGGTAGCGTGGAGACCCTGGCAGACCGGATAGCCCACCTGCGGGCCATCCGCGACCTACAGGAGGAGACGGGCGGCTTTCGCGCGTTCATCCCTTGGAGTTTTCAAGCCGGCAACACACCACTTGCGGCGCATGCCAAGCAGGCGACAGGGGTAGACTACCTGATGACGTTGGCGGTGTCGCGGCTCTATCTCGATAACATCCCGCACATCCAGGCTTCCTGGGTCACTCAGGGGCTCAGACTGGGCCAGGTGGCTCTTCACTTCGGGGCCGACGATCTGGGCAGTACCATGATCGAGGAGAACGTGGTGGCGGCTACCGGTCTCCGGGTGAAGGCAAACCAGGAAGACTTGGAATATGCCATCCGCCAAGCCGGGTTTGAGCCGGCCCAGCGTTATACTGACTACACGCTGGTAGGCGCGGCCGGCGAACCAGCGAAGGCGTAGAAGCAGCTCAAGGAGGGCAAGAAAGCACGGTGGAAAGACAGATCGGGACACTCAGAGTCAAGACCGGGCTGGCGGAGATGCTGAAGGGCGGGGTGATCATGGATGTCACCACTGCCGAGCAGGCTCGTATCGCCGAGGAAGCAGGGGCCTGTGCTGTGATGGCCCTGGAGCGGGTGCCGGCCGATATCCGCAAGGAGGGGGGAGTGGCGCGGATGGCCGATCCCGAGAAGATCCTAGAGATCAAAGAAGCGGTCAGCATCCCGGTCATGGCCAAAGCCCGCATCGGTCATTTCGTCGAGGCCCAGATCCTACAAGCCCTTGAGGTCGACTACATCGATGAGAGCGAGGTCCTTACCCCGGCGGACGAACTCCACCACATCAACAAGTGGGAGTTCACGGTGCCTTTCGTATGCGGGGCGGTCAACCTGGGCGAGGCTTTGCGCCGCATTAACGAAGGGGCGGCCATGATCCGCACCAAAGGAGAAGCGGGCACGGGCAACGTAGTGGAAGCGGTGCGGCATATGCGGACGATCATGAGCGAGATCCGGGCTCTCACCGCCATGGACGAAGACGAGCTCTATCGAGCGGCCAAGGAGCTGCAGGCCCCTTACGATCTCGTGGCCTGGGTGGCTGAGCACGGGAGGCTCCCCGTGGTCAACTTCTCGGCGGGCGGCATCGCCACTCCGGCCGACGCTGCTCTCATGATGCAGTTGGGAGCAGACGGGATCTTCGTGGGTTCCGGTATCTTCAAGAGCGCCGATCCCGCGAAGAGAGCCAAGGCCATCGTGGAAGCCACCACCCACTTCCGCGACCCCGAGATCCTCGCCCGGGTATCCCGCGGGCTGGGAGAGGCCATGCCGGGTCTGGAGATCGGGGCCATCGCCCAGGAGGGCCTGCTGCAGCACCGTGGCTGGTAGCGTAGAGTCGGCCCGCCGGTCTTCCCCCGAGATCGGGGTACTGGCCCTGCAGGGGGCCTTCCGTGAGCACGCCCACATGCTGGCGCGACTTGGCGTCGCTACGCGCGAAGTGCGCCTCCAGGAAGACCTGGAAGGTCTCGATGGATTGATCATCCCCGGGGGTGAGAGCACGACCATGGGTCGGTTGATGGCGGAGTTCGACCTGGTGGAGGCCCTTCGGGCCTTTGCGCGTAGGCGGCCCGTTCTTGGCACTTGCGCCGGTCTCATCATAATGGCCAGTCGGACCACTCAAGGCCGGCAGCCGTTGCTCGGTCTCCTTGACATCACCGTGCGCCGGAACGCTTTTGGGAGCCAGGTGCACAGTTTCGAAGCCGACGTGGAGCTCGACCTTGGGCCAAGGACTGAGCGACAGACTTTCCCGGGTGTCTTCATCCGGGCTCCTTGGGTGGAGGAGTGGGGGCCCGGGGTCCGGGTGATCGCCCGCTGCGGGGAGCGGGTAGTGGGGGTCGAGCAGGGCGCCTTGTTGGGGGTGGCCTTTCACCCGGAACTCACCCAGGATATGCGGATCCACGAACACTTCCTGCGGTTGGTCTCCGCTGCTCGGCGATAGCTGCCCGGGATACTAGCAGCCGATGCTGCCGGCCCGGGTCTACTCACGGGCTGTGTGTCGGCAGGCTACACTATGACGCAGTAAAGCGCCTGCTGGAAAAGCTCTGGGCAGGAAAGGGTAAGAGAGGGCTGCAACAGCCCAGCGTGACAGAGGGCGGAGCACAGGAGGGGCCGAGTGGCTGCCAGTGATTCGACTAGAGGCGCGCATCGCTTCGCGCGAAGACCGGAACGCCGGAATTCTCCGGGTCTGCTGTGTACCGGTCGCGCGGTTTTCATACCGTTCGTGTCCGCGGTCTTTGCTCTGGCGGCGGTGATGCTCTTTGTCGGGGCCTGCCGCACGGCCACGGTGACCACCACTAGCGAAGCGAGCAACGAGACCCTGACCTCGGTTGTGCCGGAGTCAGGTCTGCCTCGCCAGATCGCCATCATCAGCCCGGAGAAAGCCAACGATTTCGGCTGGAACCAACAAGGCGTGGAGTCGGTGAAGGCGGTAGCGGCTGAGATCGGAGCTGAGGTCTTGGTCTCCGACGGAGCAGGCTACGACGACATCGCTCCTATCTACCGCCAATTGGTGGCGGCGGGGGCAGACTGGATGGTGCTGTGGGCGAGTGGCTACAACACTGTTGGCAAGCAGTTGGCTCAGGAGACCAAGACGCGCACGGTGCTGGTGGGGGCCTTCGAGACCGGACTAGTCCCCGATCTTTGCACTGATTTCGAAACCCAGGCTCAAGACGGCGCCTACCTAGCCGGGGTAGTCGCTGCCCTGATGAGTAAGTCAGGGACAGTCGGGATAGTCTCCTCCGCCGACGATGAGAACTGGAACAAGATGGCGGGCGGTTTCATCGCCGGGGTCAGGGCTACCCGACCTCAGGTTCTCATCCGGCTGGCGCAGGTTGGCCAGGCTGCCTATGCGGATGCCGCGGCTGGCAAGCGGGTGACGGAGAGCGTGATAGCCACCGGGGCGGACGTCATCCTGGGGATGGGCGACGGCTCCTCTTTCGGCATGATCCAGGCGGTGGAGAATGCCACTCCGCCGGGCGGCGCCGATAAGGTCTGGTTCATCGATGTCATCGGGGATAAGAGTATCTTGGACACCAGGGGGATCCTTCTTACTTCGGTGGTATGGGATTACCGGCCGCTTCTCCGGGCGGCTCTGGCCGAGATGAAGGCCGGGACTTATGGAGACAGCGTCGGCTATCTCGACCTTGGCAATGGCGGTATAGGGTTGCTCAAGAGCGACAAGATCCCCGCTGAGATCTGGCAGGCGGTTGAAGCGGCCAAAGTGAGGATCACTGATGGCTCCGTCGAGGTACCGGTGATCTACAAGAAGAGCGATCTGGAAGCCCTGGTCGACTGACATCGGGTAGGTGGGGCTATGGAGCATACCGGGGCCCCGCGAACGGGTGGAGCATTAGAGGGCACCAGGACCCAGCCGCTGGTCCGGCTTTGCGGCATCACCAAGCGCTACCCAGGGGTGATCGCCAACGACGCCATCGACTTGGAGCTTCACTCCAGGGAGATCCACTGCTTGCTGGGAGAGAACGGCGCCGGGAAGACCACGTTGATGCGGATACTCGCCGGTCTGGCCAAACCCGACGCGGGGAGCCTGGTCTTCGAGGGGCGGCCGGTGCTCTTCCGGTCGCCGGGTGAGGCCCTAGCCGCGGGGGTCGGCATGGTGCACCAACACCCCACCTTGGTCCCGACCTTCACTGTGTTAGAGAACCTACTCCTGGTGGGTGGTCGGCGGTGCGCAGGCGAACCCTGGCGGGATCGCGGGTCGCGGTCGCGCGGGCTTCTTGGCCGCGGGTTTCGCCTCCCTCGAAAGGAAGCGGAGACTGCCTTTGGTGAACTTGCCCAGCGCCTAGGGGCTCCAGTGGATCCACACGCTGTGGTGGGCAGACTGCCGCTGGGTCAGCAACAGTGGGTGGAGATACTCAGAGCCTTGTGGACAGGGCCGCGTCTGCTCATCTTGGATGAGCCCACCGCCAGACTGGCCCCGCAGGAGGCCGCCGCGCTCCTCGCCTCGCTTAGGTCACTCAAGGACGGCGGGACGGCCGTAGTGCTGATAACCCACAAGTTGCGCGAGGCGTTGCAGGTGGCCGATCGTATCACCGTGCTAAGAGCGGGTCGGGTGGCCGGGGTGATAGGTCCTGAGCGGCTGGACGCGGTGCGGGCCTCTGGAGCGGAAGAGCCAGCGCTCCTGGAGAGCGAGATAGTGGGACTCATGTTCGGGGAGCGCGGAGTGAGTGCCGAAGAGCTGGAGCTGGCGGGGGCGGGGCGCGCCCGGTCGCGGAGCACGACCGGGCGCGCCCCCGCCCCCGCACTCCCCCCAACGCCCGTGGTGCTCAGCGTACGAGACCTCACCGTCGCGCCGCGCCGGCAAGAGGTCGGGCTTCATTCCGTGTCCTTCAGCCTGCGAGCCGGCGAGATCTTCGGCATCGCGGGAGTGGATGGCAACGGACAGAAGGAACTGGCGGAAGCCCTTGCTGGCGAGCGGCCCGTGCGCCGGGGGAGCATCGTGCTGGACGGGCGTGATGTCACCAAGGCGGGAGTAGCGGCTCGTTACGAGCTCGGTCTGCGGTTCGTCACTGACGACCGGTTGGGCCAGGGACTGATCCCCTCTCTACCCGTGTCGCTCAACTTGATGCTGAAGCGCATCGGTCGACCGCCGTGGTGGTCGAGAACGGGACGCCTGTCGCGGACAGCCCTACTACGGGAAGCCGAGCGACTCATCCAAGCCTTCGAGATCAAGACGCCGAACCCAGAAGCGACTGCCGGCGCTCTTTCCGGCGGGAACCTGCAGCGGCTCATACTCGCCCGCGAGCTAGCCGACAGACCCCGGGTGGTGGTCTACCTGCGGCCGACCCAAGGTCTTGACGCGCGCACGGCTCTGGCCGTGAGGCGGCGCATCGAGGAGATGGCTGCCCAGGGCGTCGCCGCCGCGGTCATCTCGACCGATTTGGATGAGCTTCTCTCTGTCTGCGGGCGGATCGGCGTACTCTACCGGGGCCATCTGCTAGAGGTGGTGGAGAACGATGGTCCCGGGGTGGAGTACAAGATCGGCGGCCTCATGGTTGGGGCCCCCATGGGCGGCAGGCTCGCGGCTGGCGCGGACCTGGACGGGGACGGAGCGAGCGAGGAGCTCCACAATCGCGAGCGGGCCGCTAATCATGAGCTGACCTCCCAGCCCGACGAGCCGACCTCCCAAGGCGACGAGTCGACCCCACGGCTGGGATGAACGACATGAGGGAGGCAGCCTAAAGTGAACGGCGCGGTGAGCGACTCCGCAGCGGGTGCTAGCCCTGCCCCCGCGTGGTCCAAGCCCCGACGCGGCTTGGCGGCCGTGCGCGTTCTCATACGGATAACCGTTCCGGTGATGGCCGGTCTGATACTGGGCGCGGTGATCCTTGCCCTGCTGGGCCGCAACCCTTGGACTTTCTACAGTGACCTCTTCCGCGCCGGTCTGATCAGCCACCAAGGCTGGCAGGCCATGCTCACCCGTCTTGCTCCCCTGCTTCTCATGAGCGCCGGATACGTGGTGGCCTTTCGGGCCGGCCTATGGAACATTGGCGGGGACGGACAATTCCTGCTGGCGGCAGCTTTCGTGGCTGGACTCAGTCCCACCCTAGTGGCTGGACTCCCCCGGCCGCTCGCTTTGCTGCTTCTCGGTCTGCTGGGCATGGCTGTAGGGGGGGTCTGGACGTTGCTCCCCTCGTATCTCAAGGCCTGGTTCGGAGTCAACGAGATCATCACCACCGTCATGATGAGTTTCATAGGCATGAACCTGGCCGCGCTGCTCATCAAAGAAGCTTGGCGGACCGAGTCAGTGATGGTGCCCCAGACGGACGCCGTGCCCCTGGATCAGCTGCTGCCCCGCCTAGGAGGCACTACCATCCACGCCGGCATCATCGTGGCTGGGGTAGTGGTGCTCGCGGTGTGGTACGTGCTCCGCTATACCGCGACCGGTCTGCGCCTTACGGTGCTCGGGGCTAGCCCTGCCGCTGCCCGTCATGCCGGCCTTCCGGTCCGACGCCTCATCGTAGGCGCCTTCTTTGCAAGCGGCGCTCTGGTGGGCTTGGGAGCGGCGCTGGAGATCCTGGGGGTCTGGGGCTATATGCGCGCTGACTGGAACCCCAAGTTCGGTCTGGCCCTGTTCGCCCTGGTGTTCTTGGCCCGATTGGACCCCTTAGGAGCAGCCCCTCTGGCTACGTTCTATGCCGTGCTTGATATCGGTGGGCACGAAGCGGCGCGCACGGCTTCGCTGGATAGCGATTTCATCTTGGTCCTGGTCGGACTCATCCTGCTCTGTTTGGCGGCCTGGCAGGTGTTGCGGCTTCCGGCGGGAGAGAGGCTGACGTGGTGGCGGTGTCTCGGAGATCGGCTACGGCTGAGGGACACGCCATGAGCGGCATCCTGAGCCCCGAGTTCCTCTCCGCGCTCATCTCCGGGATGGTGCTTGCCGGCATGCCGCTTCTTCTTGCTGGACTCGGCGAGACCATCGGCGAGCAAGCCGGCGTACTCGGTCTGGGCATGGAAGGTTACATGCTGTTTGCCGCCTACGCTGGTTTCAACGGGGCCCTTTACGGTGGCTCCCCCTGGCTGGGTCTGCTGGCAGGCCTGATCGCCGGCCTTGCTGCTGCTCTGTTGGTGGCGATCCTCTGTGTCTGGCTGAGATTGGATCAGGTGGTGGTGGGGATCGGCCTGATACTGCTGGGCGAAGGTCTCACCAGCGTGCTTCATGCGGTGCAGTTCGGCGACACCAGTCCCCGCCTTCCCTCTGTTCCCGGCCTGGCTATCCCGGGTCTTTCCCGTCTTCCGGTGGTGGGAGATAGTGTGTTCAGCCAACCCGTCATCTTCTGGCTGGGCATCGTGTTGATCTTAGTGGTGCACTTGCTGCTGCGTTCAACCCGCTGGGGGCTCAAAGTGAGAGCGGCGGGTGACCGTCCTGAGGCCCTGGATGCCGCCGGAGTAGGAGTCACGCGCACCCGTTTCTTCGCAGTGCTCGTCTCGGGGGCTCTTGCGGGCCTGGGGGGTGCCTATCTTTCCGTGGTAAGCAGCGGTTTCTTCTGGCCGTTCATGACCAACGGGGCCGGCTTCATGGCCATCGTTCTGGCCATGCTGGGACGGGGGCGCCCAGTCTGGGTGGGGGTCGGAGCCTTTCTTTTCGGGGCCTGTGTCTCGATGGCGACTGCCCTGCAGCTGGTGGGCGTCGACGTTCCCACCGATGCTGTTTTCATGCTGCCCTTCCTCGCGGTCATGACGGCGCTAGTGGCATTCGCGCGGCGTTCCTATTTGCCCGCGGCGCTGGGTGTCCCCTACCGTCGTGAGGGGTCGTGAGGGCTCTCGCTCCTGCGCTCGTGGGCGAGCCCCCGGGGGGTGGGCAGTCAGTGGTCTTGCTGCTTGGGCTCGGGGACTCCAGCCGGGTCGGCCTCGCAATACGATATCTCGATATTGGGGAACAATATTGCTAGTATCATGGAGCATGCAATGTATACCGTGCTTCAGGGGGGCGAGACGGAGACTCTTCCAGCTCCGGGACGACTAAGGGGGTCCATATGATTGTAGGCTGTCCCAAGGAGATCAAGAACAACGAGAATCGGGTAGGTCTCACTCCGGCGGGCGTGTGGGCTCTCACCCGGTCCGGGCACACGGTCCTGGTAGAGACGAGCGCGGGCGCGGGGAGCGGCTTCTCGGATGAAGATTACCAGGCCAAAGGTGCTGAGATCGTCGATACTGCAGCTGAGGTCTGGAACCGCTCCGATCTGATCGTGAAGGTGAAGGAGCCCCTTCCTGCCGAATATGGGTTCTTCCGCGAGAACCTGGTGCTTTTTACCTACCTGCATCTGGCGCCGGTCCCCGACCTGACGAAGGCCCTGCTCGAGAGCGGCATCATCGGCATAGCCTACGAGACTGTGCAGCTTCCCACCGGCGAGCTGCCCCTCTTGGTGCCCATGAGTGAGGTAGCGGGCCGCATGGCCGTGACTGTGGGAGCCCACTATCTAGCCTATCCCAACGGCGGTTTGGGTCGCCTCATAGGCGGCGTGCCAGGGGTGGCTCCGGCCGAGGTGCTCATCATCGGGGGAGGAGTGGTGGGCATCAACGCCGCTAAGATGGCCGCCGGGCTGGGAGCCAGGGTCACCATCCTGGATGTCAATGCCGACCGTATGAAGTACCTGGATGATGTACTCCCGGCCAATTGCGTGACAGTGTTCTCCGACCGCTCGGCGCTGGAGTTCCATCTACGCACCGCCGACCTCGTGATCGGGGCGGTGCTGGTGGCGGGCAAGGTGGCTCCCAAACTGGTGACGCGGGACATGCTCAAACTCATGAAGCCACGGGCGGTGGTGGTGGACGTGGCTGTAGACCAAGGTGGCTGCTTCGAGACCACGCGCCCCACCACTCATGAGAGGCCGGTCTACACGGTGGACGGGATTCTGCACTACGCGGTGGCGAACATGCCGGGAGCCTATCCTCAGACCTCGACTCTGGCTCTGACCAGCGTCACCTTGCCCTATGTACAGGCCCTTGCCGACAAAGGGGTTCTGCAAGCGGCCAAGGATGACCCGGCTCTGCGCCTGGGCATCAACACCTGGCACGGGCGCCTGACGTGCCGGGCGGTGGCCGAGTCCCAGGGACTGCCCTACGAAGAGATTGCGGAGTTGGTCTAGGTCAAGGGCGTCAGGTACGGTATAGTCACAAATGGCGCGCCTCTGGTCCCCTGGCGACTTCCGGGTCCTTGCGGTGCTTTTGGGGGTCCCAGTGGTGTTTTTCGGGGTCTGCGCAGTGAGCGTCTTTGGTAAGAAGGAGGGTCGGTTTGATCCGGTATGACGCGATCCAGGCGGCCTACTATCGGGACAAGCTGAAGAGGCGGGTGCAGGCTGACGTGCGCGACTGCTATCAGTGCGGCAACTGCTCGGCGAGCTGTCCCGCGGTGTTCTCTTTCGATTACACCCCCAATCAGCTGATGCGAATGCTGCAGGTGGGTCTGGTCGACCGAGTACTCGATTCCAAGGCCGTTCAACTGTGTGTGCAGTGTCTGACCTGTTCTGGTCGCTGTCCCCGCAACATCGATGTGGCGGGCATCATCGAAGATCTCAAGACCATAGCGACTGCCCAAGAGCGGCCGGTGCCGGAGTACGTAAAGACCTTCAACAAGGCTTTCATGGACGTGGTAGCCCGCTTTGGGAGACTGCCGGAGCTCTACATGATGGGCAGGTTCTATCTGGGCACCATGAATCCCCGCCTGCCCTTGGCTGACGTCAGACTCGCTCTTCCGATGGTGAAGAAAGGCAAGATGCAGTTCGTGCCACGGCGAAGCAAGGGCGCATCCGAAGTCGCTCGCATTTACAAGAAGAGCATGCAGAAGGCCAAGGAGCGGGAAAAAGCCGAGCGGGCCGTCTTGAACACCGCGGCCGCTCGTGCCGCCCAGGTAGAAAGTGGGGTGGGAGCATGACTCTCGCCTACTACCCTGGTTGCTCTTTGCACAAGTCTTCCCTCGAGTTCGATGTGGCCACCCGCAATCTTCTCGCCCTGCTAGGGGTAGAAGTGGCCGAAGTGCCCGACTGGACCTGTTGCGGCTCTACTCCGGCGCACATGATGGACCACCTCCTGGCCCAGGCCCTGGCGGCTCGCAATCTACGCCAGGCTGCACTGGTGGGGGAGGAGATGCTGGCCCCCTGCCCCTCCTGCTATCAGCGTGAGAAGAACGCGCAAGTGGAGATCCATCGGGACGAGGCACTACGCGCCGAGGTCAACGAGGTCCTTGACGCTCCTTATACGGGGCAGGTTACCGTGTATTCGTTGCCTGAGTACCTTTACCGGTTTGTGGGTGAGGAGAAGATCGCCTCCCTGGTCAAGGTAGATCTTTCTGCTCTCCGTGTGGTCCCTTATTACGGCTGCCTGCTCGGCCGACCCCTGGATCTCACCGGAGAGGTGGACATCGAGCAGCCTATGATGATGGATCTGCTGCTGCAGGCTGCCGGAGTCGATGTCAAGTGGTGGAACTACAAGACCGAATGCTGCGGTTCCAGCGTTGGCATGCCTAAGGCGGAGATCCAGCGGCGGCTAAGCGGGAAGATCATCCAGCAGGCGCTGGCTGCGGGGGCGGAAGCCATTGTGGTCTGCTGCCCGCTTTGCCATGTGAATCTGGACCTGAAGCAAGAGCAGATCAATAGTTTCATGGGCACCAATTACCAGGTGCCCATCCTTTACCTATCGCAGGTTCTAGGTCTGGCCCTGGGCTTGAGCGCCGAGGAAGTCATGCTCCAGAAGAACGTGGTCGATCCGCGCCCGCTGGTGGCCCAGGCGGTCGCGGAAGCGGCAGCTCGGCTGGCAGAAGAGGAGCGCAAGGCGGCTGAGAAGGCGGCCAAGGCAGCGGCGCGGTCCACCGAGGGATCGCGGGCGGCCCAGGGAGCTCGGGCCGGCGAGGGAGAGGAGGTGCAGTCGTGAGGATCGGGGTGTTCGTGTGCCACTGCGGCACCAACATCGCGGGTACCGTAGACGTGGCCGCTGTGGCCGAACGGGCTCTTACGCTCAAGGATGTGGTCCATGCCGATCATCCTATGTACAGCTGTTCCGAGCCTGGGCAGGCCTCCATCCAGGCTGCCATCAAGGAGAAGAAGCTGGACCGGGTGGTGGTGGCCGCCTGCTCTCCGCACATGCACGAAGTCACCTTCCGCCGCTGCGTGGAAGGCGCCGGCCTCAATCCCTACCTGTTCGAGATGGCCAACATCCGCGAGCACTGCTCCTGGATCCACGACGACAAACAAGCGGCTACCGAAAAGGCCTGGGAAATCATCCGCATGGCCGTGGCCAAGGTCCGGCAGCTCGAGCCCCTCTATTCCCACGAAGTGGAGATCAACAAGGATGTGCTGGTCATCGGCGGGGGGGTGGCGGGCATCCAAGCCGCACTCGACCTGGCCGATGCCGGCCTCAAGGTCACCATCGTCGAGAAGGAGACCACGATAGGTGGGGTCATGGCCAAGCTGGACAAGACCTTCCCTACCATCGACTGCTCGGCCTGCATCCTCACCCCGCGCATGGTCGACTGTGCTCAGCACGAGAACATCGAGCTCATGACCTACTGCGAGGTGGAGAAGGTCTCGGGTTACGTGGGCAACTTCACCGTGGACATCCGCAAGAAAGCGGCCATGGTGGACTGGGACAAGTGCATCGGCTGCGAGATCTGCGTGCAGAAGTGTCCGGCCAAAGCCCCTGACAAGTTCAACGTGGGTCTGGAACCCACTAAGGCCATCTACATCCCCTTCCCGCAGGCGGTGCCCAAGCGCGCGGCCATCCAGGTGGACTATTGCCGCTGGTTCCAGCAGGGCAAGTGCCGGGTCTGCGAGCGGGTGTGTCCGGCCGGAGCCGTCGACTACGAGCAGAAGGACCAGATCATCCAGAAGCGGTTCGGGGCTATCGTGGTGGCTACCGGACTCGAGGTCTTCCCCTGGGAGCAGTACTACCACGAGTACGGCTCGGGGAAGATCAAGGACGTCATCTCGGGACTCCAGTACGAGCGCATGTTGAACGCCTCTGGACCCTACGGGGGCCACGTGCATCGTCCCTCCAACGGCGAGGAACCCAAGACGGTGGTGTTCGTGCAGTGTGTGGGTTCCCGCGATGAGTCGGTAGGCCGGCCCTACTGCTCCAGTGTCTGCTGCATGTATACGGCCAAGCAGGCGCTGCTCACCAAAGACCACTGCGGCATGGACACGGAGGTCTACGTCTTCTACATCGATATCCGCGCCACGGGCAAAGGTTACGAAGAGTTCATCAAGCGTGTGCAAACCGAGTTCGGGGTCAAGTATGTGCGCGGTAGGGTCTCCAAGCTCTACGAGGAGAACGGCAAGGTGATCGTGCGCGGCATCGATACCCTGCTCGGCGAACAGGTGGAGATCGCCGCCGACCTGGTGGTCTTAGCCAGTGGCATCATGGCGGCCGAGGGAGCCAAGGAGTTAGCCCAGAAGCTCAACATCAGCTACGACGAGTTCGGCTTCCTGAAAGAAGGGCATCCCAAGTTGCGTCCGGTCGACACCAACACGGCTGGTGTCTTCTTGGCGGGGGCCTGTCAGGCGCCCAAGGATATCCCGGCCACGGTGGCTCAGGCCTCGGCCGCAGCCTCTAAGGTCGTCGGGCTCTTGGCCAAGGACAAGCTCAAGACCAGCCCCATGATCGCCGTGGTGGACCAGAAGAACTGCGTCTCTTGCTGGAAGTGCATCGAGGTCTGTCCCTTCAGTGCGCCCGAAAAGCAGGAGGTGCGGCCCGGTGAGTTCAAGAGTCATGTGATCGAGACGGTGTGCCAGGGCTGCGGGGTGTGTGTGGCCACCTGCCCGGTGAACTGCATCTCGCTCAAAGGTTTCACTACCGACGCCATCCTCGATCAGATCGAGGAAGCCCTCCTCGTGTAGAAAGGCGGTGAAGATGGCCGAGCGTCCGGTCAAAATCATCGGGATCGTCTGCAACTGGTGTAGTTACGCCGGGGCTGACACAGCCGGGGTGGGACGGTACAAGCAGCCGCCGAACGTGCGCTTGGTCAGAGTCCCCTGTACAGGCCGCATCGACCCCCTGTTCGCCTTGAAGGCCTTTGAAAAGGGGGCCGACGGCGTGCTCATCAGCGGTTGTCATCCGGGAGATTGCCACTATTCCGAAGGCAACTACTATGCCCGGCGCAAGTTCGAGCTGGCGGAGCGCATGATCCACCATCTGGGCATCCCCAAGGAGCGGTTCCGCTGGACTTGGGTGTCGGCCTCGGAGGGGCAACGCTGGCAGCAAGTAGTCACGGAGTTCGTGGCCGCTGTGGAGAAACTGGGTCCTCGGGAAGGGAGGGCCCTGTGAGTCGACAGGACCACATTCGGGAGTTCGCCGCCCAGGCACTGAGCGAAGGACGGGTCGACTACTTCATCGGGTGGAAAGAGGGCTTCAACCCTTCCGAGGTCATCCCCGCCTTTGTGAAGGAGGTGGCCCAGGTGGACCAGCTCCTCTGGAATCCCCTCTGCCACCACAACCTGGTGACCTTCCTCAAGCGCAACATGCCCGATCCCCCTGAGGCCAAGATCGGGGTGTGCGTGAAGGGCTGCGACAGCCGCACCCTGGTAGCGTTGCTGCAGGAGCAGCTGGTGGACCGGGAGAGGCTCTACGTGGTGGGAGTGCCCTGTGACGGCATCATGGACCGACGGCGCCTTGAAAAGGAGTTCGCCGAAGAGATAGTCGACATCGCCTTCTCCGAGAAGGGCCAAGTGGTGGTGACCACCCGCAGCGGAGAGAAGCGGGAGTTCGATCAGCAGGCC
Organism: uncultured Actinomycetes bacterium; assembly: GCA_937148845.1. Lineage (GTDB taxonomy): Bacteria > Actinomycetota > Thermoleophilia > RBG-16-64-13 > RBG-16-64-13 > CAKZRW01. Next base: position 27,057 of record CAKZRW010000087.1, read on the forward strand.
GTCCTGCTCGACATGTGCACTCGTTGTCGGTACCCCAATCCCTTGTATGCCGACGACATGGCGGGCCCGGCGGTGCCGGAGCCCGACCGGGAAGAGAGCCAGCCCGACTGGAGCGATCTGGCCGACTACGAGGCTCTCTCCGACGACGGAAAGCAGGAGCTCCTTGCGCGGATCTACGCGACCTGTGTGCGCTGCTTCGCCTGTATAAATGTCTGTCCGGTGTGCGTGTGTTGGGACCGCTGCGTCAACCGTTCCCGGCAGCCGGAGTTGGTGAGCCAGAAGGTGGAGACCAAGTCGAACCTGCTCTTCCAGATGGTGCACATGTTCCACGTGGCCGGGCGCTGTCCTTCGTGTGGAGCTTGTGATCGGGCTTGTCCTGTGGAGATCCCGCTCTATCTGCTCCATCGCAAGATGAACAAGGAGCTCTACGACATGTTCGGCTTCGAGCCTGGCACCAAACTGGACGAGAAGCCAGTGTTCCAAGTGTTCAACCTGGCCGATCAGTTCGGTGACTGAAGGGAGGGTAGATGGCGACCAAGTTCCTAGCTAGTGAGCAGTTGCCGGCCCTCCTGGAAGCGCTCGCACGAGACGCGCGCCTGGTAATCCCGGCCAAGAGTGACGGGCTGGTGCAGTTCGACATATGGGAGCTGAGGAAAGAGGTGGAGCTGCAGGTGCTCCTTGCCCGGCAGTCCCCCAAGGAGTGGGTGTTCCCCCAGTGTGAGACCTACTTGCGCTTCGAGTACGCCATGGCGGCCCCGGAAGAGACTCAGGACGGAGCGAGCGGGGTAGCGCCGGCCGGGGTCGCCCCGGCCGAGAGTGCGCCCGCTCAGGCAGCGCCGGCCATTCCACACGAGACCATCCAGCTCGAGTCCCTGAACGAGGCTCCCCGGCAGGTCATCTTCGGTTTGCGGCCCTGCGATGTGCGAGGGTTCGTGCAGATGGACCGAGTGTTCGGCGGCTACGGGGGCTTCTACTTCGACCCCTTGTACAATGCGCGGCGGGAAGCGACTACTTTGCTGGCAGTCACCTGCCGGGAGCCGCGTTCCACCTGTTTCTGCACGGCGGTGGGGGGCAGTCCGGCCGGTCAAGAAGGGGTGGATGCGCTTCTTACGGAGGTCGGCGGCGGTTTCGTGGTGGAAGTGCTGACGGCCAAGGGGGAGGCGGCTCTGGCTGCGGCGGTCTCTGCGGGCTTCCTGAGTGACGCCGGCGAGGCGCAGGTGGCGGAGGCCGTGAGAGTGAAGACCGCAGCCAGCGCCAAGGTAGACAGCCCCTTCACGCTGGAGGGCATCCGGGAGAACTTGCGGGCCAATTTCGCCGACGACCGCTGGCACGACCTCTGCCTGCGTTGTATCTCGTGCGGCACTTGCACCTACGTGTGCCCCAACTGCTACTGCTTCAACATCAATGACAGTCTGGTGGAGACCGAGGGCGAGCGCTACCGCACCTGGGACAACTGCTTCAATCCCCAATACACGGAGGAGACCTCGGGTCACAATCCGCGCGCTCATAAGGCCAACCGCTTCCGCAATCGTTTCAGCCACAAGTTCTGGTATTACCCCGAGAAGTACGAGAGCCTGCTCTGTTCGGGCTGCGGTCGCTGCATCATGCATTGCCCTACGCGCATCGACATCCGCGAGGTCCTGCGGGTGATGGGCGCGCCCGCGGCGGCGCCTTCCGAGGGCGTGGCGGCTGCTGCAGCTCCAGCAGCGGCCAGCTCGGCAACCAGCCCTGTAGCAGACCAGTCAGCCTCGACCGAAGGGAAGGAGGCCTAGATGACCGAGACCACCGGCAGTAACGCGCAGGGCAAGAGCTGCCTCACCTTCGCTGACGTGGTGCCCGATGCCGGTATCCCTCGCGCCGGCAAGCTGAGCGGCAATCCCTACCTGCCCGAGGTGGCGACGGTCGTCCAGATCATCCCCGAGACGCCCACCATCAAGACTTTCCGCGTGCGCTTCGATGACCCCGAGGTGCAGAGGAACTTCTCCTTCCGGCCCGGCCAGGTCGGGCAGCTCGGTGTGTTCGGGGTGGGTGAGGCCACCTTCGCTATCACCTCGCGGCCGTCCGAGAAAGAGTTCATCCAGTTCTCGGTCATGCGGGCCGGTGAAGTCACCAAAGCCATCCACAACCTCTCTGAAGGCGACAAGGTGGGCGTCCGCGCGCCCATGGGCCGCGGCTTCCCGGTCGAGGAGTGGAAAGGCAAGAAGATCCTTTTTGTCATGGGCGGCATCGGTTCCGCGGCGCTCAAGGCTACCATCGAGTACTGCCTGGAGCATCGGGCGGACTATGCGGGTATCTCCATCCTCTACGGCGCTACCCATCCCACCAATTTCACCTATTGGTACGACGTAGAAGAGTGGCAGAAGCGCGACGACATCGAGCTCACTCTCACCATCGACCGCGAGTGCGACGGCTGGCAGTGCGATGTGGGCTTGGTGCCCGCCGTACTTGAGCGCCTGGCCCCCAGCCCTGAGAACACCATCGCCATCACTTGCGGCCCACCCATCATGATCAAGTTCGCGCTCATCAGCTTCAAGAAGCTGGGCTTCACTCCGGAGCAGACCTACACCACCCTCGAGAAGCGCATGAAGTGCGGCATCGGCATCTGCGGCCGCTGCAACGTGGGACCCAAGTACGTGTGCGTAGACGGCCCGGTGTTCTCCTTGGCGGAGCTGAACGAGCTGCCGGACGAGCTGTAGTGCCGTCAGGTTGCACGGGCTACCTGGGGACTGCGAGTGGACGAACAAGACCGCTTCCGTGGTTGCCTTCTCGGTCTCGCTGTTGGTGATGCCGTGGGTACGACCGTCGAGTTTTCTCCGCGGGGGAGCTTCGAGCCACTCGCGGATATGGTCGGCGGAGGCCCCTTCGATCTCCAGCCCGGACAGTGGACCGATGACACTTCCCTGGCGCTTTGCCTAGCGACGAGCCTCGTTGAATGCAACGGTTTTGACGCCCGTGACCAGATGGAGCGCTACTTGAGGTGGGCCGAAACTGGATACCTCAGCAGCACTGGGCAATGTTTCGACATAGGTACCACCACGGCCTCTGCCTTGCGCAGGTTTCGCGCGACAGGGGATCCTTTCGCTGGGTCCAGCGATCCGCATTCAGCTGGCAACGGCTCCATCATGCGGCTGGCGCCGATTCCCCTGTTCTTCTTTCCAGATTTGGAGGCAGCCGGGCACTTTGCGGGAGAGAGCTCCCGGACTACTCACGGGGCCGCAGAGTGTATAGATGCCTGCCGTCTACTGGCGCGCATCATCTGCCGAGCGCTTGCTGGCAGGCCGAAGGCCGAGGTCGTTCTGGAGGATGGCGGGACGTTTGTGGGTGCGGAGAAGGTCGAAGCCATCGCGCGGGGGGCTTACCAGAACCAGTCCGAGGACGGTATCCGTGGCACCGGCTACGTGGTGGATAGCCTCGAGGCAGCGCTGTGGTGCTTCCTTCACACCGAGAGTTTCGAAGATGAGATCCTCAAGGCGGCCAACCTGGGGGACGATGCGGACACGACCGCGGCGGTCTGCGGGCAAGTGGCCGGCGCGTACTACGGTGCGGGGCAGATGCCCGCCCACTGGTTAGAACGACTGGCCATGCGGGCGGAGATCACGGAGCTAGCGGATCGGCTGTATGACGCGAGCAGGAGGAGGGCGGGCTGAGGAGGTCGAGGGCGCTAGGTGACCAGGTCCAGCTGACTGTTCGCGGAGCCGGTCTCCGGTGGCCGCGCCTGCGGCGCAGCTCGGGCAGCCCAATGCTCTGAGGGTGGATCGTGCTCAGTGGGACTATTGCTCTGGGGAGCAAGAGATCGGGTCTCGGGATTATCGGTACCTGACCTCAGAAACCAGGCGGCCTTGTTCCAGCTTGATAACGTGATCGGCCGCAGGTCTGAAGCGGGCGTCATGGGTGGCGACCACGACTGTCATGCCCAGCTCAAACTGAAGCCTCTTCAGCAAGTCCAGTACGAGCCCTGCGGCAGCATCATCCAGGTTGCCCGTAGGTTCATCCGCGACGAGTAGCTCGGGCTCATTCACGATAGCCCGGGCGATAGCGACCCGCTGCTGCTCACCGCCGCTCAGCTGTGACGGTAAGCGATCACCCAGAGTCTTCATGCCGACGAGTTCCAGACACTGTTCGACTCGTGCTCGGCGTCCATTCTTATGTCGGACGGACTGTAACCTCATTGGGAGCTCGATATTCTCATGTGCAGTCAGGAAGGGCAGAAGGTTGAATGCCTGATACACGAAGCCGATCCTCTTGGACCACAACGCGGCTCGATCTCTATTGCCGAATCTGGCAGTGTCCATGCCAAAGAGCATCACCTGCCCCTCGGTGGGGGGCTGAAGACCGACGGCGACCTGCAGCAAGGAGCTCTTGCCAGAGCCTGACGGGCCTTGGATGATTGTGAACGCGCCGCGCGCTATCTGAACACTAATGTCGCTGAGGGCAACAACACATGTTCTCGGTGCGGGTCTGAAGACGAGGCTGACGTCTTTGGTTTCTATGATTGGACCCATCTAGAACACCTTTGCAAGCGCCTTGGTAATCTGTGAGACCCTTGTTCGCCAGATGGCCAAGGCGGCAATCAAGGACCCAACAATGATGTCGAGGACCAAGCCGTGAATGCTTAGCCTGGCTATGAGATGGCCGGGGAGGACGAACATCAGCTGCAGGCGGAAGAACAGGTAGGTTGCGATAAGGGCTAGCGCTGATGCTGACACGATAACTATGAACATGTCCGCAAGAACGTACGCAAGCAGCGTGGGTCGGGCTGCTCCTGCGGCTGCAAGAACCGCCAATTCCTTACGGCGCGAGGTCAGCCGCTGGCCACAGAGGTAAAGCAGGGCCACCGTGTACAGCAACACCGAGAGGGATTTCAGGATACTGTTGGTACTGCTGTCCAGTCGGGCGACTTCCTGGCGCTCGGAATCCAGACGATCCTTCCTCCATTCCAGGCTGTATTCCTCCGGTTCCCCGCCGATGGTCTCGAATATCCAAGAATCGTCTACAGGATGACGAAGTGAAACGAAGAATACTGTGAAGCGAGGCTGGCTGGCTCCAGGTTCCCCTTTGGCTCGCAACTTACCCATCGCTTCCATCAGCGCAGTTTCGGCCAAGTCCTCGTCGACGACGGCTAACTCTCCGTCGGCGCCGGATTCCACTAGGCAAGAAACTCTGGCCGGCACTGCAGGAGGGGAGTCAACATCGTAATCCGCCCAGTCCATCAGGATGGAGTCGCCTACACGAACACTTAGCTGTGATGCGAGTCGAGAGGTGAGCACAGCTCCACCTGGTTCAAATGTCTTCTTGCTTGGGTTGAGTGGCATCAGACGGGATGCCACTGCCATGTCATCAACGAACACTACCATCGCGGATCGCACGGCTTTGCCTTCGTCTGACTCGAGTCGTAAGGACCATATCGCCGCGGCCAGTACTTCCTTGACCGCCGGCGAGTTTCTCAAGGCCACGAGGTCTGACTCTTCAAGGTTCCCCGATAGCCGAAAATCGTAGGCTGCCTGCTCGTAGCCGCTGAGGCGAAGGACGCCATAGGCATCTGGCAATATGTGGAGGATCGCCCCGACGGCGAGGATGACCGCCAGAACCAAGCATCGGTAGATCTTGCGCCCCCGTTCTCGGCGGTACTCCCGAAGAACCAGCCAGACCCCTACGCCGACGTTACGGGCTTGCGGCAATACGCTACGAGTCGAGGTCGACCAGCGCATGAGTGGCTAGCGAACATAGAGGTAGCCGCTGTACCAATCGTCCGGTTCCCACATCTCATTTGCGCCGACCAGGTGGAATGTCCACAGGTTGTGAGGGGTTGTGCTCTTGAGCTGGTACCGACCGTAATAGTTCAGGTCATATCTGCCCGTGTACCACATCCATCCGGAGCTGTACTTCCAGCAATTGCCGCCGTAGTCGGAATCGTAGCCGCTGACCCAGTCAGAGTTGGGTGCATTACCGCTCATCTTTGCTGGCTTGTTTCCGAACAGTGACATCCGAGTGTACATGCCGGCTGGCGAGATGACCGGGCTGAACCACTTCGTTAGGGCGTTGAAGTAGACACTGCCGCCCGGGTACGAAGATGCGGGGCTGAAGGTGATCTCGCCCCAATCGGACGCCTGCGGAGACACCTCGGCAGCTCTTGCAGTGCCGGGCAACACGGCGCAGGTCGCGAGTGCGAGGAGCAACAAGAGACAGACGGCATATTGTGGCGATCTGTCGCGCAGCAGATTCATAGGTTGTCTCCCAGTAGCCTTCCTTCGACTACCCACCAATCATGGCAAAACCGCAGTCAGTGTAGGTGTCGGATAGTTAGTTGTCAAGGGTGGCTTAAACTGCGGACAGAGCCGAAGGTTCCTGGCGCTGTGATAGTTCGTACCAGTTGTAGACCAGTGATGGATGGATCTTCTAACAGGGAAGGCCGGAAACCGGAGCTGGGATATAGCCGAGGCGTCCGCCAAGCCCGTCACTCCGAGCCTCAATACTGGCATACAGCGGGGATATAGCCAGGCACGTGGCCTGGAGGTTGGCGGCTGCGAGCATGCCAAGGTGCCGAACGTCCCAGACGGAGTCAACCCATATGCATCTCCGGCAGAGTTTGAAGAGCGTATCCTTACACGCCTTGCCACCGGTGACAGTTCACTATGGCGAGGATTCCCTCATGCAATCAGTCGTAACGGGTTGTCGGACCCAGTACGTACAGTGGCAAGATCCCGCCGGCTTCCGACGCGCCCGCCAGCGCCTCCGGCCCCGTCCTGTCACGTGGTGTACGAACTCTCAGGTGCTCCCTCCTCTGGTTCGTCAGCTGAGCTCGCCATGAGCAGGGGCACCACCTCCTCTTCCGAGCTCTGCGGTCCCCACTGAGGGCGGCATGGCCTTCGCAAGCGACTCCTGACTCAGGTAGCGGCGGGCCACCGGCCGCTCGTCGTGCGGTTCGGCCAGGACACAGCCCACCAAGCGGATGATGGCAGCCCGGTCGGGGAAGATGCCGACGACATCACTTCGCTGGCGGATCTCCCGGTTTAAGCGTTCCTGGGGGTTGTTCGACCAGACTTGCCGCCAGGGCTGAGCGGGGAAGGAGCTGAAGGCGGTGATGTCGGGGGCAGCTTCTTCCAGCATGCGAGCCACATCGGGGAAACGGTCCTTAAGTTGCCGGGTCACCCTCCGGAGCCGGACTTGCCCCTCCTCGGCCGAGCCCTTAAGCGAAGATGGTCCTGACCAGGGTGGCCACGAAGGGCGGGGCCAAGCGGGGCACCCGGCAGAGGAGGTTCTTCAGGAAATGGGTCCGGCATCTCTGCCAGGCGCATCCGGGAAGCACGGCTTCGATGGCTCTGACCAGTCCCTTGTGGTCGTCGGAGATGACGAGGCGCACGCCGGAGAGTCCCCGGGCGGCCAGGTCTTTGCGGAACCGGGTCCAGGCCGCCTCCTCTTCAGCCGTGAAGATATCCAGGCCCAGGATCTCCCGGTGACCATCGGCGGAGACCGCGCTCGCAACCACGGTGGCCACGCTTATCACCCGCGCCTTTTCCCGGGCTTTCACTGAGAGGGCGTCCAGCCACAGGTAGGGGTAGGGGCCGCCGTCAAGCGGGCGGGAGCGAAAGGCGGCCACTTCGGCGTCGAGAGCCTTGGCCAGCGCCGAGACCTGGCTTTTCGAGATGCCCCCCTGCCCAGGGCCTTGACCAGGCCGTCCACCCGGCGGGTCGAGACCCCGCGCCCGTAACCATCGCAGATGACAGCCACCAGAGCCCGTTCCGCCCGGCGTCGGCGTGCGAAGAGCCACTCCGGGTAGTAGCTGCCCTGGCGGAGCTTGGGGAAGGGGAGAAGAAGCGAGCCGATGCGGGTGTCAAATGCTACGCTGACGATCTGCTCGTCACGTGCAAGAGTGAGGAGGAGGCTCGGCGCCCCCTGACGGCGCTCCGGATGCTCCTGGCCGAGCTTGGCCGCTACGTGCGCGGCCGCGCGCGACGCTCCCGGCACTTCACTTCCCCGCTCGCTGGCTCTCACGCAAGGGGATGCAGCACGCCCGCGACCGCATCCGCGAACTGCCGGCGCGAGAGCGGCTGCTGCTTTCGGTCGAAGATGTCGGGCGGGACGTGAACAACTTCCTGCGCGGTTGGGCGGGCTACTTCCGGTACGGAAACTCGGCCCGTTCTTTCGACAAGATCGGCACCTACCCGCTCGGGCGGCTCTCGCTGTTCGTGGCGAAGCGCCATCGCCGGTCGAGAGGCTGCGGCTGGCTGCTGGTCGCCTACGAGTCGCCGGACCGGATGGGTCTGATCAACCTCAATGGATGCGTTCTTGCTCCACGACCGCACCGGTCGTGCCGGGAAAGCCGAATGCCGGCGGTGAAGGACGTCGGTGAGCCGGGTGAGGGAGAACCTCATGCACGGTTCGATGGGGGCGGGAGGAGACCTACGCCACTCGGCAGAGGCCGTGCGGCATCAGGCGCCTCCTGCCTACCCGAGCGTGGACGGTACTGAACATTTCAGACAGAGTTAAGCCTGGACACTTCAGCTGGGCGGGGTGATATCAGGCTGCGCAGCGCTTATGCTTGCTAGATGCGAGTACGGCAGGCCTGGAAGCTCTGTCGGGTACCGGTGCGCCATTGGTTAGTCTCCGCCTTACAAACTCGCACTCCGTGTCGCGCATGACTGCTGGTTATATGCAAATCATTGCAGCGTTCCTTGCCGGACCTGCGGACTTGTGCTACAAAGGAACAAATTGTGTCACAAGCATACGTCTTCGGGGGCGGCACAGTGCGCAGCATGTCCATACGGCAGTTGAGAGACTCGCTCTCCTCGCTGGGAGAGATCCTCGAAAAAGACCGGGAGATCCTCATCACCCGCCATGGTCGCCCGCTTGCTAGGCTCATTGCTCCTGGCCCGTCGCGGTCAGCCCCGAGTCACTCCGACCTGCGGGCCGGTATGCCTTTCCTGTCGATTCCTAGTGGAGAGCTCATCAGAGAGGAGCGCGACAAAGGATAGCCGTGTCGGGGGTCTACTTCGACACCAGCGCCCTCGCCAAGTGGTACGTGAACGAGCCACGGTCCGACGACGTCGAGGAATATGTTAGGTCGGTCTACCCTGTGTACGTGAGTCTGCTCACCAAGCTCGAGATGAAGTCGCTCATGGCGCGGCGGGTCAGAGAGGGGCACGTCGACCTTCTCACCCAGAGCAAGGTGATCGCGACCTTCGAGGGTGATATATCGGCGGGTCATCTCGTGCTACTTCCTCACAGCGTGGAATCGTTCCTGATTGCTGAGTCTCTGCTTGGCGCTCACCCGGAGATCCCGCTCCGCAGCCTTGATGCGATGCACCTTGGCACAATGCAAGCGGCCGGTATTACGGCTCTGGCTACCGCCGACCGGGTAATGGCTCAAGCGGCCGAGGCGCTCGGAATGCGGTGCGAAACCTTCTTCTAGGAATGCAGCAGACTGTCGATGGGTGCCTCGGCTCTCCCGAGTCCCTGTCGCTGCTCGCTGAACTCACGCCGCGGGCTGAGAGCGCACCGGATATTCCTCCCCTGACGCGTCGCTGGTTGGCGGTCATCGACTGAGCTGTCGGGCGCGAAGCCCAAGAAGCTAGCGCTTGAGAACAAGGCCGCGTCGTTGTTGCCCGATCAGGATATCTGGCACGCTATGACATGATGAGCTTTCTGGGCTTTGGTGCGTCTGAGTTGATGGGATGGCTCCGTGGCCACCGTCCCAGCCCATTCGTCGAGCTCCAGCTCCAGGGTCTTGATGCAGCCGACTGGTCGACTCTGCGGCTCGGTGCTCGATGTGGCGCACTTCGTGCATAACCAGCACAGCGACGCAAGCGCAGTCTTAAGCCTGACCTCCCGGCAGGCGATGTACCTGCAGAGCGCTCAGGGGTTGGCCGGCTCGCCATCGACGGGCGTGGGAGTAGCACTCGGGGGGGAGACCGGTGAAAGCAGGCTGGGCTGTTTCCTGCTATAGGGGGCAGCGCGCCAAGCTTCACCACCGAGGCACGCTCTTACCCCAAGCGGCGGATCCGGGGTGGTGTGGGCGGCTAGCAATGACTTAAGGTCCATGATGCTGGACTTGGCCCAGGTGTGTTGTGATGTCTTCACAAAGGTCGTCCAGCGTACCTGATCGTGTGGATTCTTGGTGCTGCACAGCACGCTTTCGTCTTGACCGGCCGCAGCGCCGCTCACAAGATTTGCCCAGCGCGTGCTTCGCGCATGGGAGTTACTGACGGCTTCAGGACTCCGCCACAGAACAAGGAAAAGGGCGACGGCCTACCACCCTGGTGAAGCTCTTGCAAGCTCCACCGACGGCAGCATTCCGAGACCACGGGCGAGGTATCATGACGAAGCGTCTGGACAAAGCAGCCGGACAAGGCGGCTGAAGGATGCATCCGCGATACATGACTGAACTGCCCACGAAACTCCAGCCTGCCTTGGGAGCAGCCGAGCGCGAACCTGGATCTACTTAACCCGGTCCAGAGGCACACGGTGGACATAACACTCATCTATTTTTGTCAGACAGGCAACACACGCCGCGTGGCGGAGGCTATGGTCGAAGTCTTTCGGGGGCCGGACATGACACCCGCTCCCTCTCCCTTAGGAAGGCATCGCCTCAGGATGCAGTCGGGTGCGATCTTCTGGGCATAGGGACGCCTTGTTTTTCCAGTCAAGCGCCTACACCCGTCAAAGCGTTCCTCGAGTGTCTTCCCGCTCTCGAGGGCAAGCGTGCTTTCGTCTTTGCGACTTCAGGGGGAGCGCCGGGGCGAGTACTCTACGACCTAACGCGCTTGTTGCGGGCCAAGGGGGCTGACGTGATGGGTGGTCTGCTCGCCCGCGGTGAGCTGCATCATCCTGCTCCCTGTCTGCATGGTCGCTACGCTGGTCGCCCTGATACAGAGGACTTGGATCGGGTGCGGCGCTTTGCAGCAGAGGTCATCGGGCATGTGTCGGCTGGGCGGCCTGGGCCGATGGTGGGAAGTCGGTCCGATGTCTTCAAGCCGAAACGAGGCTTCTACGACTTTGTGGCGCTGGTCAGTACGGATGGTTTCTTGCGTTTCACTCTGCCGGAGCCCAGACTTGACCCAGCACGATGCAATCAGTGCAAACGGTGTGCCCACGAATGTCCGATGCACAATATAAAGCTGCAACCCCACCCGACCCTGGGAGACGCGTGTATCCGGTGCTATCGCTGCCTGACAGACTGCCCCCAAGGGGCTTTTGGCGCCGACTGGAGACTGGGCAACCTGGCCATTTGGGCTTTCTACAACAAGGCTTTTGAACGCTGGTTCGGCGACTTGAAACCGGGAGAACACGTTGATTGATCTCGGAGGAAGGGCATGTTCCGATTGCTGAGGTCCTTGTTCTCGGGTCCGAGCCCGCGGGTCCTCCCGAGGTGGCCGTACCGCAGGCAGTGCGGCTCTTTGCGGTTATCCGAAGAGGGTCAGAGACCTGATGTCATGAAATTGAACGTCGCTACGGAGGTGTCGCACGCTCTGGGTCCGGAAGGCAGAGCTGCTAACGACACCGCTGACTTCGTGAGAACCGTTGAGGGTTCGTAATCTTGAAGCGGCCGGTGGCGCGGTTGTGACACAGATGGATATTAAGGTTAAGGGGAAGATGCATGGGTGAACTTCTTTGTGGACAGTCGGCTCACCCTGAGCAGTACTCCCGCCCCTCGCTGCAGAACCGGGCGGATCAGGCAAGGATCTCCGGACTTGCAGCCAGTGCCTTGACAAGCCCCATATAGCAGTCTTGACATACGCCATGCGCGACGCGGGGGAGTGTTTCCCTTTGAAAGAGGGCAAGCCGTGCGATCGCCTGCTCCAGTTCCACCCACTCCGTTTCGCTGAGCCGCACCTTCTTGCACCAGCTGCAGATGGCAAGGAGGGATTGCTCTGCCCCGCCCTGGGAAGTCCGAAGCGGGTCAGCCTCGGCAGTCTCGAGCCACGTGGACTCGCGGGGCTCCTCGCGGATCACCCGGGTGACAAAGTCCACTTCGCGACTGGGCATTCCCGCGACGGCCATCTCCATGTAACGTCGACGGTCTGGGGCATCACAACGGAAGGGAAGTACTAGCGTCCTCTGCGATCCGCGGATCCGCGCCATAAGAAGCTCATAGAGGTGGCGGACTTCCGCACCGCTGATGAAGGACCAAAGCGACCGTCCGACCACATACGAAGCCTGCAGGTGGGGCGCTCCATTCTCGAGGGCGAATTCATCCCATTTCTTGCTCACAGCGAGGATCTCGTCTTGAGAGCCGATCCGGTACCAGACGGTGTCGGAGTCCTCCTGTCGATCTTCGAACCACTGCATATCCACGCCTGCCTCCCTCCGGTCGACTCCTTCTTGAGCCCAGACTAAGCCCCTAGGACAGCCCGAGTCTCTTCCGTGATCGACGCCACCCTAGACTTCCACCCTAGACTCCTAGGTCGATCACTTCCAGCCGGTTGTTGCCCTGTATCACCGTCGCGAGTCCCGGCCGCAGACCTTTCTCTTTCAGCCAGCGGCGAGCCACGAAGTGCCAGTCGACACTCGATCCCACCAGAGTGACCCGCGCCGCCTCGGGTACGAACACCGGATGCACTCCTCGCGTGAACTGCAAGCGATGGCAGGTACGCTCATGGGGGCTGAAGGCGATTATCCACGCTTCCGGTCGAAGCCGGGCCACACTGCGAGCAGTGGCCCCTGTCTCGGTCGGGACCACGATGTACTTGGCGCGCACCCGTTCGGCAGTAGTGGCCGCTTCCTGGGCAAGGACCTCTGGCACAGTGACAGCATCGGCAGGGGGACGACGCATCCCTTCGCGATACCGCTCCGCCGAGGCAGCGATGCGGGCCATGACGGCGACCGCATCCACCGGGAACTGTCCCATGGCTGTCTCTTCCGAGAGCATAACGCAGTCGGTGCCGTCCAAGATAGCGTTGGACACGTCGGCCACCTCGGCTCTGGTCGGCCGCCGGTTGTGAGTCATGGATTCGAGCATCTGCGTCGCCGTGATGACCGGCTTGCCCACTGCGTTTGCGCGGCTGATTAGTAGCTTCTGGACGATGGCGATGCGGTCGATAGGCAGGTCGACCCCCAGATCGCCGCGCGCCACCATGAGACCGTCAGCCTGTTCCAGGATGGACTCGATGCGTTCTACGGCCTGGGAGCGTTCGATCTTAGCGATGATGAAGAGGTCCGCCCCCAGTCCCTCGGCGCAGGAGCGCACGGCCGCTATGTCGTCTGGGCCCTGGACGAAGGACACGCCCACAGCCTCCACACCCTCTGCCACAGCGAAAGCAAGGAGTTCTCGGTCGCGGTCGGTGAAAGCGGAGATGCCTAAGTCGATCCCGGGAAAGTTGATGCCATCCCGGTACCGCAGCTCACCGCCCACTACCACGCGGGCGAGCGCGACCCGACTGGCTCCACCCGCGCCACCATTGCCGCGAGAGGCGGCCTCACCCTCTTGGCCAGCCAGATCCTCTGTCACGACCCGCTGGATGCGTAGCTGGATCAATCCATCGTTGAGGAATATGTCATCCCCTGGCCGCAGCGACACCGGGATAGAGAGCAGGCTGACCGGGATAGTGAGTGAAGCAGTCGCGGCCGGGATATTGAGCAGAGCAGTCTTGGTGGTCGGTCGACTATTCGCTGTAGCGCATGCTTCCGCCGAAGAATCGGGGGGTGAAGCCGCCCCGGACTCGGCTGTCGCCTGGGTGTAGGACTCGCTGGCGTCGAGACCGACCAAACGGACTGTCTGCCCGCGTCTCAGCTCGACGACGTCCGGACCCAGTCTTCCTACCCTGAGCTTGGGCCCAGGGAGATCGGCAAGCAGCGTGACACGTCTTCCTACCTTGTCAGCAGCCGCCCGGATGGCGGCAATGGTCTGCCGGTGAGTCTCGAAGTCGCCGTGAGCAAGATTCAGACGGGCCACGCGCATACCCGCCCGGATCATACGTTCCAGAGTCCGGAGCGAGCTCGAGGCCGGGCCTATCGTGCAGACGATGCTGGTCTTATGAGGGGGCAGTTCGGTCATACGAGCTCCCGCAAGCCTTGTCAGCAACAAGATGGTAGCGCACAGTGACACCCGAGTTCGGGAAACACGCTAACCTAAGCTGATGTTCAACAAGTGGCTCAACCAGTGGCGCGACCAACCCACGCTCTCCACCCTGCTTCCTCTGGCCGCTCTCATCCTTCTGGCCTTGCTCTGGGGATACAACTGGGTAGCCATGAAGATCGCGGTACGCGACTGCGACCCCTTTACCTTTGCTGCTCTGCGCAATCTGCTTGGGGCCCTGGCCCTCTTTGCCGTGGCTGCGCTGCGCCACGATCCTTTGCGACCCCAAGCCTTTTGGTGGACCACGCTGTTCGGGATCTTCCAGACCACCCTGTTTGGCCTAGCCGTGTGGGCTGTGTATCTGGGTAGTGCGGGCAAGACCTCGGTACTTACTTACACCATGCCTTTCTGGCTTCTTGGCATAGCCTGGATCGCCCTAGGTGAGCGGATCCGCGGTCTGCAGTGGGCGGCCGTGGGGCTAGCCCTAGCCGGCCTGGTCTTGGTGCTCGACCCCTGGGCTCCGCGCGATGTCTGGGCAAGTGTGCTAGCGGTGGGTAGTGGTATTTCTTGGGCGGTGGCTGCGGTACTCTTCAAGATCATCCGCCGCCGACACCAGATCCACCTCCTGCCCTTTACGGCCTGGCAGGCGTTTCTCGGAAACATTCCCCTCATAGTAGTGGCACTGCTCGTGGACCACACCGGCCCCACGTGGAGCACCAGCTTCATCCTGGCTCTCATCTACAACGTGTTGCCCGCCAGCGCCGTAGCTTGGTTGCTGTGGCTCTACGTGTTACACCGACTACCGGCGGGTCCGGCTGGGATCAGGACTCTGGCCATTCCCGTGGTGGGCGCCGTCTCGGCCTGGATACAGTTGGGGGAACGGCCAGGGGCGCTGGAGGCTGTCGGTCTGGGGCTGATCCTCCTTGCGCTGGGAGTCCTTACTGCCTGGGAATGGAGGATGGCTCGCCAGACGCAGGCGGCTGGGCCGGTCCGGCCACAAGCATAAGATGTACTTGATTCCCACCGATGCGGGGGCAGCAATGGGGGTGTGATAGTCCGCTGTCGGCCTGATTAGGGACCTGAGGGGAGACAGGCAATCTCGGCTGGAGCAGGGGATGCTGCCGAGCGGTGAAGGGTTTGTAGGAGCTGCAGGAGCGCCTGCGTCTGAATCCGAGGCGAAGACCGATGTTCTGCGGGCAATGTGGGGCAGAGGTAGAAAAGGGTGCCCGGTTCTGCTGGAACTGTGGAGTCTCACTTGTGGACACGCACACTCCTAGCGGGACTGCCAGCCCCCGGGGCATCGCGAGCGACCTCTCGGGACGAGCCGCACCTGGCCACGGTTGGCTATATGCTCTGGTGCCCACGGCTCTGGTCATAGGACTCGTAGCTGGGTTCATTGCTGGCTTTCTTGTGACGACGGATTCACAACCGCCGAGGGACACGGCCGAAACCGGTCCTGCACTGGTGTCGAGTAGTAGCTCCCTCGTCGGCTCGACGAGCACGGTAACGCAGCCCACGACGACGCCGGCGCAAACCACCGTAACGCACATGACCTCGAGCGCGACTGTGGCCACGTCAACCGCAGTAACGCCCCGTACGAGCAGGCCTGAAATCGTCACTGTGGTCACAAGGCAGCCCGGGTATGTGGTGAGCTGGCCCGAGCGCGACGGCTGGACGATCCTACTCTTCGGTTGTGGAGCAAGCATGAAAGATGATGCTGAGCGCCACGCCCAAGAGGTGTTAGCCCTGGGTCTGCCAGCAGGCATGTGTTACGTCGAGAACAGCAACTTCGAGAACAGCAACATTTACGTCATCACGCTAGATGGGGAACAGCAAGAACTGGACATCGCCACCGGCTGGATCGTGTTCTCCGGCGTGTTCGACACACAATCTCAAGCCGAAGATCATCTCGAAGTGGTTCTGGACCGCCGGGATTGGGCAGCTGATTGGGACTCGGAGCCCGTGGTGGCACATATCACCCACTAGGAGAGTCGCCGCGTCGCTCAATGGAGCCACGACCTTGTTGCCGGGCCGTCCGAACTGGATGCAAGCCGAATCGAGCGACGCACCGGGCCTGCGCTGATGTGCCGGCTGGCGAGGGTACGGGCCGCTACGCGGCCGCCCACTCGGCCGAGAGCACCTCGGCCTGTTCGAGCACGGTCAGGGTGGCCTTTTCCTGTTTGTCGGGCGGGTAGCCGTACTTGTGGAGCACGCGCTTGACGAGTACGCGAAGGCGGGCACGCACGTTCTCACGCAAGGTCCAGTCGATGGTCACATTGGCACGTACCGTGGCCACCAACTCGCGAGCGATCTCCCGCAGCTTCTCATCTCCCAGCACCTTCACCGCGCTGTCATTGGTCTCAAGAGCATCGTAGAAGGCCAGCTCCTCTTCAGTGAGGTCAAGAGCCACTCCTCGTTCCTCAAGTTCGCGGAGATCCTTGGCCAGCTTGATTAGCTCCTCGATCACCTGGGCCGCCTTGATGGTACGGTTCTGATAACGTCGGAGAGTCTGTTCCAGCATCTCGGCGAAAGAGCGAGCCAGGACCACATTCTTACGAGACCGGGTCCGGATCTCGGTCTTGAGCAGCCTCTGAAGCAGCTCCACTGCCAGGTTGCGTTGGGGCATGCCCCGGACTTCGGCCAAGAACTCGTCAGACAGGATGGAGATGTCCGGGCGCCGGAGGCCGGCGGCGGCAAAGATGTCGACTACTTCTTCGGAGGCGACCGCTCGCGATACGATCTGCCGGATCGCAGCGTCGAGCTTCTCGTCGGTCTTGGGCTCTCCGGGTGCGCGCTTCACCAGTTGGGCCCGCAGTGTCTGGAAGAAAGCAACGTCGTCGCGTATGGCTAGAGCTTCTTCATGGGGCACGGAGAGAGCGAAGGCTTGGGAGAGTTGCTGGACCGTGGCAACAAAGCGTTCCTTGCCGTTTTCTTGGGCCAGGATGTGGTCAAGAGCACCGGGAATGAGGGCGAGCCTCTCGGCCGGCGTGCCGCGAGTCCACAGCGACCAGTCAAACCCGTGTAAGAGACCGAGACATACCTCGTACTTCTCTTTCATAAGCGCCACAGCCTCTGCCTGGCCGAGCGCGGTGCGGCCGGTGCCGCCGCTCTCGGTGTAGGTGGCGAGCGCTGCTTTGAGCTCGTGGGCAAGCCCTAGATAGTCCACCACCAATCCACCGGGCTTATCGCGAAAGACGCGGTTGACCCGCGCGATGGCCTGCATCAGGCCATGGCCGCGCATGGGCTTGTCCACATACATCGTGTGCAGGCTTGGTGCGTCAAAGCCGGTGAGCCACATGTCACGCGCGATGACCATGCGGAGAGGGTCGCCCGGGTCCCGAAAACGCTTGGCCAAAGCCTCACGCGCTCCTTTGTTTCGAATATACAGTTGCCAGTCCACCGGGTCAGAGGCGGAGCCGGTCATCACCACCTTGATCTGTCCCCGGGCGTCGTCCTCGTCGTGCCAGTCGGGGCGCAGGCGCACGATTTCGCGATAAAGCTCCACGCAGATGCGCCGGCTCATGCAGACCACCATCGCTTTGCCGTCCATCACCTCCAAGCGACGCTCGAAGTGTTCGACGATATCCTCTGCCACTAACCGCAAGCGCTTCTCCGCGCCCACTATGGCCTCAAGTTGCGCCCACTTGCTCTTGAGCTTCTCTTTCCGCTCGACCTCTTCCCCTTCGGTGACCTCCTCAAATTCGGGGTCGATGTGCGGACGCTCGGATTCATCCAGAGCCAGTTTAGCCAGGCGGCTCTCGTAGTAGATGGGGACAGTCGCCTTGTCTTCGACTGCACGTTGGATGTCGTAGATGCTGATGTAGTCGCCGAATACAGCGCGGGTGTTCGCATCTTGCAGCTCGATAGGAGTACCGGTAAAGCCGATGAACGAGGCATTCGGCAGGGCTTCGCGCATGTGACGAGCAAAGCCGTCGATGAAGTCGTACTGGCTGCGGTGTGCCTCATCAGCAATGACCACGATGTTGCGACGATTCGAGAGCATGGGGTGGTGGCGGGCACCTTCTTCATCGGGAAAGAACTTCTGGATAGTGGTAAAGACCACTCCGCCTGACTCAACCGATAGAAGTCGCCGCAGGTGAGCGCGCGATTCGGCCTGCGCGGGCGGCTGGCGCAACAGGTCCTGGCAGCGTGCGAAAGTACCGAAGAGCTGGTCATCAAGGTCGTTGCGGTCTGTGAGTACGACGATGGTGGGGTTCTGCATCGCCGGCTCGCGGATGATGCGTCCGGCATAGAAGGCCATGGTCAAGCTCTTGCCCCAGCCCTGGGTGTGCCAGACCACGCCCACCCGGCGGTCCCCTCTTTCTCCCGCCGCGCGCAGGGTCTGCTCCACCGCCACCCGCACGGCGTGGAACTGGTGGTAGCCCGCCGTCTTCTTGACCAGCCGCCCGCCGCCGTCGTCCTCGAAGACTATGAAGTTGCGCACTAAGTCAAGGAAGTACCGAGGTGCAAGCAACGCCTCGCTCACCGTTTGTAGCTCCGGGGCAGACGCTTCGCCGGCCAGGTCGACTCCCATGGCCCGCCAGGGTTTGAACCACTCCCTGCCTGCCCCTAATGCTCCTACCCGGGCTTGTATGCCGTCGGAGACCACGAGCAGCTCGTTGGTCTGAAAAAGACTGGGGATCTCCGCCTGGTAGGTCTGGAGTTGGCTCAGAGCGGTCCAAATAGTGGCATTCTCCTCGGCGGCATTCTTGAGCTCGATGACCACCAGGGGAAGACCATTGACGAAAAGGACGACGTCAGGCCGGCGCGTATGATTGGTCTCGACGACTGTGAATTGATTGACGGCTAAGAAGTCGTTGTTGGCAGGGTCGTCGAAATCAATCACACGGACTTGTGCGCCTCGGACCGAACCGTCGGTCGCTCGATATTCGACTGTGACGCCGTCCACCAGGAGGCGGTGGACGTGTCGGTTGCGGACAATAAGCTCAGCCCCCTCAGGCCGGGTGACCCGTCGAAATGCTTCCTCCAAGGCTTCGGAGGGAAGATCGGGATTGAGCGCGGCCAAGGCGTCCCGCAGGCGCCCCTGGAGAACCACCTGGCCGTAGGTCTCGCGCTCGCCGAAGAGCTCCCCAGGGACCATCTCGCCGCCATGGCGGACAGACCAGCCGACAGCCTCTAGCTACTCGAGGGCGGCGGATTCGATTAGGGACTCAGTGAGAAAGGCCACGTCGACCCTCATTGACAATCAGGACGTGGTGCGCGAAAATCACAACAAGTGGATTGGGAATACCCGGTCGGCGGCTGGCCTCGGTGAATACCGGGGTCTTTCGCTTTTCTAGGGGAAACATTTTAGTCCGTACCCCTCGACAGAGCCTGTCACGCTCCTATACATTTTGGCTTCCAAGGTGTCGTAAGCACGGTTGCTCTGGCCCGGACGGAGAATGTGCAGACCAATGGGCCGAGCAACCATGTCTGCGAGCTGCAGGCCGACAGAGTTTACTTGTTTGTCGGCCATAACTATCCTAAAGGGAAACTGTTTGCCGCCGTAGTTGCCTCCGTCGCAGACGCGGCGAAACTCTAGTTCAAGCTCCGCGTCCTCCTTCTTTCCCCGACGTTCGAACACGATGTGAGTAACACATTCATCCTGTCCTAACCCGGCAAGAAACCGGTGTGCACGTTCCAAACAGAACTTAAGAGCCAAGTTGTACGGATTATCGGGAAGAACGTATCGTTGGCATAGCCTTTCTTTGCGGATGACAGTGGAAATCACCGTGAAGGGAGCTGAAGCGATGATACTGCTCAGGGCAGCCATGAACCGCAATCTGACCTGTGCGTTCAGCAGCAGCGTGAAGGGTCTTCTCGCTTTGCGGATATCTGTCTCGTGAAGCACCACCATGTCATGCCCAAAGAACTCGAACTTGAGTTCCTGAACCGCCGGGCTTATCTGTTGTGCATAGTCTTTCTTCGAGAAGATGCACAAGGCAAGAACAAACACAGGATACTGTGGATCGACTTTCGTCAAGCTGTGGTCGCCGCTCTCGTCTATACATAGATGATGTAGTCGCTGTAACCCGGGGCCGCCACCTCAAATGCCCCCATCTTCGAACTTTGTCCTCCGATCACTCACGCGACGGCGTCCGGAACAAGCTGCTCAGCATACCTGGCGCAGGGCTATCCCCGAATTAGCTTGCCGAACGCCGCGTCGAGTAGCGCAGTGAGGGTAGGAGCCTTCCACCCGGGTAAGAGACCCGGAGCAGCAGTTACCGAGCGAGCCCACAGACCCTACTAGCAGTAAACGGGCAGACCCTACCACACTGGCTGCGCGGCCCTCGCTGATTGCAGGTTCATATCCTCGCCGCTTACAAGTCATTCCGACTCCATTGTTGCTCCGGGTAGCGCCACCAGCCGACGTACCCCTGCCTGGAGCAGACCATGTGCGAATTGCCGTGCGATGTAGCCGCTGGAGAGGCACTCACCGAAGAGCTCTCCAGGGACCATCTCGCCGCCATGGCGAACAGACCAGCCGACAGCCTCTAGCCACTCAAGGGTGGCGGATTCGATTAGGGATTCGGTGAGCTGGCTCATGGCAACCCCGGGCTCTCCAAGATACCAGCTTGTCTCTTTTCTGCCTCGCCAGACATATTGAAGAGGGTTCGCACTGCATCAATTAGCGGCCGAAGCTGTGGGGACGAAGCGTCAGTGTCGAGCTGAGCTAAGGTCTCAGCAATCCGTCGCGGTTTGTCCGATGCGTCCGCGCCGATTCCAAGCACGTCTTCCAAGGTCGGCGAAATCACGAACACGCTCCCAGCTTCTGCTACGGCCTCTTTGATTCGCTCGTTCTGGCATGTTTCAGCCTCATTCTGTCTTTCCCGATTGGAACGCTTGCGTTGGTCCTCAATATCACCGGTAGGCCAGACATCCTCGTCATGAAGCACCACGAAAGGTATGTCCAAAGCACGGCAGACCTGAACCACAAGCTCAATCCCAGATTTTCCACCACAGTCCACTACTGCGACTCCTTCGGCATCGGGATCAAGGCCAAGCTTCTCCGCGACTATGAGCGCAGCTAGGCGGTCACCCAGACCCTCCACCAACAACGCCCGGCTCGCAAAAAGAACCTCGTTACGTGCAGCATCGAACTTCCCAGCTAGCTTGAGTCTTTTTCTGGCAGCTTCAAGGCTTTCTGTTCCGCTCTGATGGACAAAGGACATATAAGTTGACTGGCCGGCGCGCTTACGCACCAACCGCAGCGCCTCGAAGCGGTTAGCGTCCGCAAAAACCGGCGAGTGGGTCGAGTAAATAACCTGGCACTGGTCCGTCTCAGCCATTTCGCAAAGGAGCCGGTAAAAGTAGCGCTGCGCTTGAGGGTGCAGGTACATCTCGGGTTCTTCGATGACCACGGTCCCGAACTTCTCTCCGAGCTGCCGGAACGCCTCGAAGATTCCGACCACCATGGCACTTTGTATGCCGAGCCCCAGCTCCTCTCCCGGAACCGTCAGCCCTGACTCACGATACTGAAGACGCAATGAAATAAGAGGGTTCGCAGGATCGGCAAAACCAAAGCATATCTCGACTGACTCGGCTATATCCCTGCCAAGAAACCCGAGCATTCTCTTCGCCGTTTCCGCCACTGTTTGCTCAATTCTCTTGACCTCTTCCGTGCGAAGCAGCTCCAGGGCTTGCGCATATGCCTGTGCAAACCCCTGTTGAGGGTCGAACTCCTTGCGTGCCTTCTGTAACAAACGTCCCAGAATCGATCCACGCAAACCGGGCAAGTGTTGTGCCAAGCTACGACGGTGATCAATGAACAAAATGCGGGCATGGTCTCGAAGCTCAGTCCCCACCTTCAGTGGGGTAAATTGGGTTTTCTGTCCTTTGGTGGGTTGCCCGACCGCGACGGTTGGAACATCGCCATTACTATCAAGCGGCTCCAAGTCGACGTGGTGGTCCCCTGCTTCGCCCCATCTGCCAGACCTCTTGTAAGGCTTGCAGGTGAGGCGGAGGGCAGTGATTTCATGCACGTGAGAAAGCGTGTCACGATGCTCATATGGCGGGTCGAAATCTATCGCGATTTCAATGTCACGGGTTGCGTCGAATTGGAAGAAGTCTTGGGGAATCTGGAAGCTGCGGAGACTGGGCCACATGTCTCCCAATGCCAAGTTGAGTGCTCGGAGTATCGTTGTCTTACCGACGCCATTTGGCCCAACGATTGCAGTGAGGGGCCCCAGCGGCAGCTCGAGGTCTTCGAGGCTGCGAAAGTTTCTAACCTGTAGCCGCGTCAACATAAGCCAGCTCTTTCGACGAACCGGTCGGCGTCCTTCACCCGTATCTCACCGGAAATCAGTTTGGGCAGCAGCGCGTCACGTAGGGCGGCGAGGGTGCGGGATTCGTGGGTGCCAGCGACGATACGTTCAACTGATGGAAGGATCGTTCTTGTAAACAACGCTGCTATTGATCTTGGTGGCCGGATGAGCTCGTATCGCGCCATATCCGTCCAGCTTGTGCGCGGCATCTTCGTGCCTGTCGAGCCGGCGTTCGTGTACTCAACGAACTCATCGCTCGAAACCACCCCCAGCACGAAGGCGAACCAATCGGCTCCTTTTGGTGTCACAACGACAATATCTGTGGAACATACCCCATCGATTGGCGCAACACCGACTTTGTGAAAGTAGGGCCGAAGCTTCCCAAAAAGAATCTCGCCCTTCCCGAACTGGAACTTGGTGCTTTCAAGCCTATCGGACATGCCCCACTCGGAAAGAGCAATGCACCTTTTGGGCATGTGTTCAAGCGCGATGTAGGGCGTGTTAGGCGCTATCTGTTCGGGTTGAATGCTGCGACGGGGATGGTCTGCGAGATCACCGAAAGTCCCTACCTCCCACCCCTCCGGGATGGGGCCAAGTTCGGAGTCCACCAGGCGGTCAGGGAACAGGTGGTCAAAAGCACAGCTTTCGAGCACAACTTCGTTCCCAGACCCAGTTGAGAGCTCCGTATTCTCATCCCCACCCTTGCCCAGACAGGGAGGGGAGGAGAGGGCCGCCTCCTCGACCACGGCGGCAATGCGTGCCAGGACAGACTGCGGGTCGTCGAAAACCTCCTCATTGGTAAAACGCAGGACTGTGAATCCTCGGGATTGCAACCAGGCATCCCGTTTGTGGTCTTTCTCTTGTCTAGCGGCGTGAACGCCCCCGTCCAGTTCGACGACCAGCCGATGCTCATGGCAGTAGAAGTCCGCTATATAGCCGCCCACCTGATGCTGACGCCGAAACTCGAGTCCCAGAAAACGCCGGTTGCGCACAAGCTCCCAGAAAATCTCCTCGGCTGAGGTTTGCTTGCGCCGCAGTTCACGGGCAATCCCCACCAACCCGGCGAATTCGTAGCCCGCTCGGTACTGAGCGGCTGCTCCGCTCGGAGGGATGCTCCCTCTCCCACTGGGAGAAGGCTGGGGTGTGGGTTGATTGCGAGCCCGGGCGGCGTTGCGCCGCACGGGATCAAAATCAATAAACCAGGACTTGAACAGCGCCCGCGCCATGGCCTCCAGGGTCTGGCTCATGCGGCGGTTCAGCTCGATCGTGTCGTCCAGCGTGCCGAGGATGTGGGCGATGGCGCGTTGTTCGGCAACCGTCCTGGGCACTGTTACTGGGAGCAGGTGGATGTGGTTCCGATTTAGCGTCGGAACTCCGCTTCCTGCATTGAAGTGCGCGAGATCGAGTGACTTCAAGAGGTAGTAGCAGAAGCGCCGGTCGTTTCCCTTAAAATCCTTGACCCACAGGGTTGTATTGAGGGGCCAAAAGTCACTCTCGATGAATTGGCCGCCACCGAGAGGCTGCCCGAGCGGCCAAT
>CAKZRW010000088.1 GCA_937148845.1 uncultured Actinomycetes bacterium
GGAGATCCTGCCCGATGACAAAGGGGTGACGGCCGCCGGTTTTCTCCGCCGGACATGCGAACACTTCAGCAGCCGTGGAGTGCAGATCGAGGCGGTTCTTACCGACCGCGCCTTCTCCTATACGCATTCGACTGACTTCCACGCCACCCTTCGTGACCTTGGCGTCCGCCATCACACCACCCGCCCCTACCGGCCTCAGACCAACGGCAAAGCCGAGAGATTCATCCGTACGCTGTTGCACGAGTGGGCCTATGCCGAACTCTATCTCGGAAATGAGCAACGCCACGCACTTCTTCCCAAGTGGCTCACCTATTACAATCAGCAGCGACCCCATACCGCACTGAGAGGCTTGTCTCCCTTGCTGTTCCTTGTCAACAAGGTGTGAGGGCATTACAACTAGCGCGGGGAGGGAGTCGGCTACTCCAGGTTGACCTGCTTGACCTGCGGCATTTCCGCGAGCAAGGCCACCAGCTTTATCGGTCGTAGGCCCCTGGGCAGCTTGAGGAGTAGTCGGACGACCTCTGTCTCCTCGGGGTCGGCCGAACCGACCACTTCCTTCACGACGACGTGGGCCTCTTCGAGTCTGGCCATCACTTCGCCCAAGGGCGCGTAGCCGGGCGAGCGGAAGTGGATGCGCAGTCTGAGGGGGGTGCCCGTGTAGGCATAGAGGACGTGGTCTTCGAGCAGACGTAGCCCGTATAGGCTCAAGAGAACCACGCCGGTGGTGATGAGGGCCGCGCTGAAAAAACCTTGGGCGGTAAGCAGCCCTACTGCCGCCACAGCCCACAGGCTGGCCGCAGTGGTCAGGCCGCGTACGGAGACCCCGTGGCGGATGATAGCGCCCGCGCCCAGAAAACCGATACCGGTCACTACCTGAGCAGATATGCGGTTGGGGTCCAGTCCGCTCCCCTGTAGGCCGTAGCTCGAAGCCAGAGTGAAGGCCGCCGCACCGACCGAGACCAGGATGTGGGTGCGGAAGCCGGCTGTGTGCTCCCTGATTTCTCGCTCCAGACCTATGGCCCCGCCGAGTACCGCGGCGACCAGGATACGGACCAAGACGTCTAAGATCTCCATGACCATATCCTACGAGGCGGAGGTGCGCCCGACAAGCGGTGGGTCGTGGTGGCCAGTGTCAGCCGTTGCCCTCGGTGTTGCCCTGCAGCCTAAGTATCGCTGTGCGCGTTCACGCTCGTCCTCAACCCAGCGACGGCAGATCCGACTCAAACATTCTTCTTATCTACCTATGCACAATCTGATACAGTCATAATATCCACCCATTGCGGTCCGGTGGGAATTGGGGACCACCGGTGCGTCTGGAAGGAGGCTAGCAACAATGAGGAAGGCGACGGTACTGGGGCTGATACTGGTGTTGGCGCTGGTGGGGGGGCTCGTTGCCTGCGGTGAGAAGGAGACTACCACCACGGCTCCACCCACCACAGTTCCTCCCTCGACAACGGCGGCTCCGACTACCACGGCAGCTCCGGAAACCACAACGTCAACCTATGCTCAGGGCCAATGGAAGTTCACCTTCAACACGTTCTTCCCAGCCACCAATAAGATTGCGATCATCGGCGAAATGTGGATGGCCGAAATCACCAAACGGACGAACGGAGCGGTGCAGTTCGAATACTTGCCGGGAGCTTCTCTCACCCCTGGCAATAAGGTCTTCGACGGTGTGGTCAGTGGTATCTCGGATCTGGGCTTCTCGGTGTTCGCTTACACTCCGGGTATATTCCCAGTGATGGATCTGCTCGATTATCCTAATGGCTACCCGTCAGGCTATGTGGCCACGCATGTCATCCACGACTACTACAACCATTTCAAACCGGCTGAACTGGACAAGGTGAAGGCTCTTGCCTTCTACGGGACGGGACCACAGGTAGTGTTGACGGTGAGCAAGCCGGTGACCAAGCTGGCTGACATGAAAGGGCTGGTCATCCGCTCCACGGGAGTAGGGGCGGCCATCGCGAGCGCACTCGGAGCGGAAGGCTACGCTGCTCCCCAGAACGAAGCCTACGAGCTGATGTCGAAAGGCGTGGTCGATGGCAGTATCGCGCCGCGTGAGGTGCTCCTCGGCTGGAAGCAGGCGGAAGTGGTGAAGAACGTGACCCAGTGCTTCGCCATCGGCTCCGTGAGCTCCATGTACCTGATCATGAATCTCGACAAGTGGAACTCTCTCCCGCCGGACATCCAGCAGATCTTCACAGAGGTCAGCGAGGAGTACATCGAATACTGGGCCAAAGTCGGTTCGGCCTATGACTATGACGCCATGAAGTTCTTCCTGGAACAAGGGCCCGATCGCAAGGTCATCGATCTCACTCCAGAGGAGTCGCAGGCCTGGGTCCAGGCCGTCAAGCCCATGTTCGACAAGAAGCTGGCCGACTTGAAGGCTGCCGGTCTGACCGAGGATTACGCTGCCTACCTCCAGGAGCGCATCCGTTACTGGACGGAAAAGGCCGTCCCAGAGGCGGACTGCTCGGCTTGGGTAGCTGAGAATGTCAAGTCGCCGTCTGCTCCTTGAGCAAGGCACTCTCGTCCCGGATCTTCATTCTGCTAGAAAGTCCATTCATGCTGGAGGCGGGGCCTGGCCCCGCCTCCAGGTGCGACCGGTCGGCAGGGAGGTGTTTTTGTGGGCGGAAGAGCATCGGAGCTGGTAGAGCCGGAAGCTAGACAGCCGGAAAGTGCGGCCCCTGACCCTGGAGTGGGGTCAGGATCTGGTGGGGCCCCTCCCGGAGCGGAGTCGGGAGTCTTGGCCTTTGATCGTTGGGCTGAGTACCTGACCAAAGTGCTCTTCCTCATCGCAGGGGTCGGACTGGTGGGGATGCTGGTCCTCATCCTCTCTGATGTCATCGGCATCAAGGTGTTCGCCAAACCGGTGCGAGGCGGGATCGAGTTCGTGACTTTCTTCGCCGTGGTCACCATCGCCTTCGCAGTGCCGCACACCTTGTTGATGCGGGGGCACGTTTCGGTCGATTTCATCGTCGATCATCTCCCCCGTCGTCTCAGACTCGTGATCGACATCCTGATGATCCTGTTGGGCGTCGTTCTGTTGTCATTGCTCACCCGGTACGGTTTCAAGTACGCTGGAGACCTGCGGGCTTCGGGCGAAGTCTCGATGACGCAGAAGATCCCCTTCTACCCGTTTGTGTACGGGATGGCCGTGTCATTTGCGGCTACCTTGCTCATATTGCTGCTTGACTTGGTCAAAGCCGTCCGAAAGGCACTGAAGACATGGACCCGGTGACCATAGGCATCATCGGCATTGTGGTGCTGATCGTCATCTTCCTGTTGGGCATGCCCGTGGGCTTTGCCATGGGGCTCGTGGGGGTGGCGGGCTTCGTGGCCACCAAGGGTTGGACAGCTGGCATGAGCGTATTGGTGCGGGATTTCTGGGAGATATGGTCTGGTTACGGGCTCACGGTCATCCCGATGTTCGTGTTCATGGGCTCGGTCGCCTTCTATGCGGGCATGAGCGGCAGGCTTTACCAAGGAGCCTACACCATTTTCGGTAAGTGGCGGGGCGGGCTTGCCATCGCGACCATCGTGGCCACCGCAGGCTTCTCCGCCATCTGCGGGTCGACCAGTGCTACGGCTGCGGCTATGGGCAAGGTGGCCATCCCCGAGATGCGCCGTTACGGCTACGACCCAGGTTTGGCCTGCAGTTGCATGGCTGCCTCAGGCAGCCTGGGCATCATGATTCCGCCCAGCACCATCTTCATCGTATACGGAATCCTTTCGGAGCAGTCGATCGGGAAGCTGTTCGTAGCGGGCGTGATCCCAGGCCTCATCCTTGCTGGCCTGTTCGCCGTTGCTGTCTATGTCTGGGCGCGTTTCAATCCGACCTCTGCTCCCTCCGGTGGCTCCACCACTTTTAAGCAGAAAGTGCTGGGCGTAACTGGCTTGTTCGAGATGATATTTCTGTTCGCCCTGGTGCTGGGCGGACTGTTCGCTGGGCTCTTTAGCCCCACCCAGGCGGCAGGGGTGGGTACGGGGGCGGCCATCGCCATCGGCCTGATAAGACGCCAGCTGGGGGTACGCAAGTTCTTGCTGGCAGTGAAAGACACCCTGCTCATCACGGCGATGATCATGACCATCGTGGCCGGGGCGACCGTCTTCGGTCATTTCATGGCGGTCACAGGCATACCCCGAGCCGCCTCGAACTTCCTAGGGGGATTGCCGATGTCACCGACAGCGGTGATGATCCTGATTCTGGCAATGTACCTCGTGGCCGGGATGTTCATGGACTCGTTGGCCATGGTCACCTTGACCGTGCCCATCTTGTATCCCACGGTGGTGACCTTGGGCTTCGACCCGATATGGTTCGGGGTCATAGTGGTGCTCATCGTGGAGATGGGGGTGATCACACCTCCGGTGGGGATAAACGTCTACATCATCAAGGGGGTAGCCCCTGATGTACCCATGGGGAGGATCTTCCGGGGGGCACTCGCTTTCCTTACCAGCATGATCATTCTGGCCGCTCTACTGCTGATCTTTCCCAAGTTGGCCACATGGCTTCCTAGCTTCGTCACCTACTGAACGGGTGCGTATCGGTCACGCCGGTCTATCACCGTCTGGCTCGGTCGATCCGGCTCTCATTTGGCGAGCGCCGGAGAGGCTGGGATAATTGTCCGCCGGTGGGCGCAAAGGCGCGGCCGATGATGAGGCAGAAGGCCCGTGAGGAAGGCGGTCCCCCTGAGGCAAAGAGGGCGAAAGGAAGCGGGAAGGAACAGCTATGGCACGTCAGTACGATCCCGAGCGGATCGAGACCAAGTGGCAGAAAGTCTGGGCTGAAGAGCAGACCTTCGTGGTCGAGAACCCTGAGCCCGGGTCTCACCCCGAAGGGAAAGGCAAGGATGCCACCTACGTGCTCGAGATGTTCCCTTATCCCTCAGGCAGCGCCCACATGGGTCATGTGAAGAACTACACCATGGGCGATGTGATCGCGCGTTTTAGGCGCCATCAAGGTCAGCGCGTACTACATCCCATGGGGTACGACGCTTTCGGACTGAACTCCGAGAACATGGCTATCAAGACAGGGGAGCCGCCGGCCAGGTTCACTGAGGAGGCGATTGCCACCATTAATCGGCAGCTACGGCGACTGGGTGTCTCCATCGACTGGACCCGGGAGGTGGTCACCTGCCGGCCTAAGTACTACAAGTGGACGCAATGGCTGTTCCTGCAGTTCTACAAGAAGGGTCTCGCCTACAAGAAGGAAGCGCCGGTAAACTGGTGTCCTTCTTGTCAGACGGTTCTCGCGAATGAGCAGGTGGTGGAGGGGGCGTGCGAGCGCTGCGACAGCCCGGTCGAGGCCCGCAAGCTCAAGCAGTGGTTCTTCCGGATCACCGATTACGCTGAGAGGCTTCTCAACGACTTCGACAAACTGGAGTCGTGGCCAGAGCGGGTGATCACCATGCAGCGCAACTGGATAGGGCGCTCTACAGGTGCCAATGTGATCTTCACCATCGCTCCCCGCGAAGAAGGCGCAGAGCACGGGTCGTCTGGAGAGTCGCAGGCTCAGGGCGGGTCCAGCCGAGAAGCGGGCGCAACCGGAACTGAGGTCACGGTCTTCACTACGAGGCCCGATACCCTGTTTGGGGCCACCTTCTTCATCTTGGCCCCGGAGCACCCCTTGGTCGACGAGCTGGTGGCTGGTGTGCCGCGGGAGGAGGAGGTCAAGCGCTACGTGGCCAAGGCCATGGCCACCTCTCACATTGAGCGGACCAGCCCGGAAAAGGAAAAGACGGGGGTCTTCACTGGTCGGTACGCCGTCAACCCAGTGAACGGCAACAAGATTCCCATTTTCGTGGCTGATTACGTAATGATGGACTACGGCACCGGTGCCATCATGGCGGTCCCCGGCCACGACGAACGCGACTTTGCCTTCGCCAAGAAGTACGGCCTCGAGATAGTAGAGGTCATCGACACCCCAAGCGAGTACAAGGACGAGCAGGGCCGCCTGGTCCAGGCTTACAGCGGTGACGGTGTCCTCGTAAACAGTGGGCAATTCGACGGCCTGCCCAAAGACGAAGCCATCATCAAGATCACCGAGTGGCTCAAGGGGCAGGGGAAGGCAGACTTCGCGGTCAACTACCGCTTGCGCGACTGGCTCGTGTCCCGGCAGCGCTATTGGGGAGCCCCCATACCCATACTTTACTGCGAGACCTGCGGGGAGCTGCCGGTACCGGAAGACCAGTTGCCGGTGCTGCTGCCAGAGATCAAAGACTATGCTCCCAAAGGTAAGTCACCATTAGCAGCGGCGGAGCATTGGGTGAACACGACTTGTCCGCTCTGCGGCGGTCCGGCGCGGCGGGAGTCCGACACTATGGACACTTTCGTCGACTCGTCGTGGTACTACCTGCGCTACGTCTCTCCCTGGCGTGATGATGTTGCCTTCGACCGTGATGCGGTGGACTATTGGTTGCCGGTCGACCAGTACATCGGGGGAGTAGAACATGCCATCTTGCATCTGATGTACTCGCGCTTCTTCACCAAGGTGCTCTATGACCTTGGGCTGGTCGGCTTCGAGGAACCCTTCAAGAACCTGTTCACCCAGGGCATGATCTACTACAAGGGCGCCAAGATGAGCAAGAGCAAGGGTAACGTGGTGAGCCCGGACGAGATGGTGGCGAAGTTCGGGGCAGACGCGGTGCGAAGCTACGTGCTCTTCATGGGGCCGGCGGAAGCTGATGCCGAGTGGAGTGACCAGGGCATCGAGGGTGTGTATCGCTTCCTCAATCGGGCTTGGCGGCAAGTTAGCGAAGCTATCGAGCAAGGCTTACTGGGCGCACGGCAGGAGAGCGGGGGGGCGAGGGCAAGAGACAAGGACGGCGTGCTCAGTGCGCACATAGACGAGTCCACTCTCGGCCGTGCGGAGCGCGCCCTCCTAGTGAAGACGAACCAAGTCATCCAGAAAGTCACCGTGGATGTCGGAGAGCGTTTTCATTTCAACACGGCTCTTGCGGCCATAATGGAACTCACCAACGACATCGCGGCTGCGCGGGCGGCTGGGCTCGATGCCACCCCCGCAGGTCGTGCTGCTTTGGGAGTGGCGCTAGAAGCTGTGGTGCGGCTGCTTGAGCCTTTCGCTCCCCACCTGGGCGCGGAGCTTTGGGAGATGATGGGTCGGGAGCGTATATGGGACGCGCCTTGGCCCGTGGCGGATGAGCGGTTGCTGGTCGCAGAGATACTGGAACTGGCAGTGCAGATCAACGGTAAGGTGCGTGACCGGGTCCAGGTGCCGCCCGATGCCTCCGAGGCCGATATCCTGGCCGCTGCCAAGTCGCTCCCAGGGGTTGTCAAGCATCTCGAAGGTAAGACGCTGGTCAAAGAGATGGTGGTGCCAGGAAGACTGGTCAGTCTGGTGGTGAAGTGACGGCAGCGGGGCGGCCTCACGGCCGCCCCGCTGCGTTCTCGACCTGCTCCGGCGGGCAGCCACTGGGGGCTGCCCGCCGGAAGTATGCAAGCTATCGAATCAGCTGCGGTCGCCTCAGCTGAAAAGTATGGCCTCAGCTTCTTCGCGGTAGGCATCCATCACATAGGGGATGCCGGTCACTCGAGCACACTCCTCGGTAAGGCTCATAAGGTCATCACGGCGCAAGGCGGGTATGCTGAAGCGACGCGCCCCTGCCATCAGTTGCTGCAGTCCTACCCGGAGCTTGTCTACATAGGAGTAGAACCCGACGGCCCCGAGCGGGATGTTCTTCATCTCGTCCCTGCCTACGATAGCGGAAACGGCCTCCCAGCAGACGAATATCTCTTCCGGAGTGCTGCCGTATTGACTTACGGTCTTCGGCAGGCCCCCATTGTTCATCCATACGCCGACGTTCTTGCCTACCATGCCGGGGATCATGAGGGCGCGGCCCATGCATACGGCTTTTACGAAGGGAGAGCCAAGGGCAAGTGCCTTGAACACGTGGTCCTCGGCACTGAAGCCTCCACCGAAGGCCAGATCGGGTACGCGCTTTCCCCGAGCAGCCAGTCTAGCAGCGAAGTCGGCGGCTGCAGAGTGTAGGTAGAGGCTAGGCATGCCCCATTCTTCCATCATGCGCCAGGGGCTCATCCCCGTGCCGCCCGGAGCTCCGTCGATGGTGAGGAGATCGATCTTGGCTTCGCTACCCCACTTGAGAGCCATGGCCAGCTCTCTCAGCCCGTACGCCCCGGTCTTCAGTGTGATGCGCTTATAGCCGAGAGCGCGCAAGCGATCGCATTCAGCGAGGAAGCCCTCTTCGTCGATGAAACCGAGCCGGCTATGGCGCTCGAACTGCTTGAGAGCCCCGTCCCGGAAGGCTGCTTGGACCACGGGGTCTGAGGGGTCGGGGGTGACGATGTAGCCGCGGCGCTGCAGTTCGAGGGCCCGCTCAAGAGAGTCGACTTTGATCTCGCCGCCGATGCACTTGGCCCCCTGGCCCCACTTGAGCTCGATGGTCTCTAGGCCGTGCTTCTCGATGACATACTCGGCGACTCCCAGCCGAGTGTCTTCCACATTCATTTGCACGAGTAGCTCGCCGTAGCCACGATGGTAGCGCTTATAGGTCTCGATACGCCGATCCATGTCGGGAGCGCGTTTGATCTTGCCCTTGCTGTCGAGCTCGAGGGCGGGGTCGATGCCGCACACGTTCTCCCCGCAGACGCAGGTCACTCCGCTGATGGCTGCTCCTACTGCGAAATGCTCCCAGTTGCGGCGAGCTATCTCGGTGGAGCCGAGGGCGCCAGTGAACACCGGGGCCAGCATCTTGACTTTGATGTCCCACCCGTATTCGGTGCGCACATCCACCTTGGGGAAGGTGCAGTTATCCGGGTTGGCCTCGACCCCTTCTGGCAGACCCTCGCCGCCTAGCGCGTACCCGTGGATGTTCAGGTGGGAGTAGTCAACGGGGTAATCCTTGTCTCCGCCTGCAGTGATGGAGCCGAAGGGGCTAGGATAAATGACCTCCCGGCCCCGCAAGGCAGCCTGGAAGACCTCGCAATTACCGCGACAGCCATCGATGCAGCGGGTGCACAGGCCTGAGCCTGGTACTACGCTGCGGGAGCGGTTGGCCGTCTGGGAAGCATCGTTAGCATTGGGGCGCTGCAGGTTCACCGCGGACTCCTTCTTCTTGCTCGGGGAAGACTGTAAGACTCAAGGCTGGTGATGACATCTCTCACGCACGTGCATCCAGACCCTTCAACTGCCAGCGCGCGCACTGGAAGCCACGTCCCAACTCGCACATGACGCAAGTATCGGGGATGTTCTCGACCATGCTGGTCTGGGACTCGCAGCGAGCGCAAATAGCCGGCTCCGTGAGCGGCCCAGGGCAAGGGGTGATGGTCATAGGGCAGACCTGTATGCAGTTGTTGCACCGCTTGCACAGGTCAGGCCGCACGTCGAAGGGCAGCGCTACACGACGTGAGGGACCTCTCCCGACCAGTCCCAGAGACTTGGACTGCCAGATCTCGTCGCACACCCGGACACATCGCCCGCAGAGCACACAGGTATTGTTGCGCATCGGATAGCGACACTCGGTCACGCCTACCCGAGCGGCTAGGTCCTGGATCGCACGCGAATTAGGAGCCTCGGCTAGAAGCAGCTCCACGATGTTCCTGCGGGCCCGCATCACGTTCTCAGAATGAGCCTCGATGACCATGCCGTCGCGGGCCTCGAGCGTGCAGGAGGCAGTCAGGCGACGACGTCCGTTCTCGATGATTTCGACCACGCACACTCGGCACGCTCCCAGAGGAGTGACCCCCGGGACGTGGCAAAGGTTAGGTATGCAGATGCCAGCCTCCAGGGCTGCTTCTAATACGTTCGACCCCTCCGGGGTGAGGATGCGGGCTCCATCCACGGTTATAGTGACCATCCTAGGCATCGCAACAAGCTCCTCGCATCCTCTAGATCCGGGTGATCGCCTGAGCCGGGCAGGTCTCCGCACACATGCCGCATGCCGTACAGAGGGCCGGCTGGATCTCATACTGGCCGCTCGCTGTCTCCGTGATAGCCTGAGCGGGGCAGACCTCGAGGCATTCACCGCAGCTCATACACACGTCGGGATTGATGGCGTAGCAGACAAGGGACCTACAGACGCCTGCGGGACAGCGCTGGTGATGGATATGGGCCTCGTATTCGTCAGAGAAGTAACGGAGGGTTGAGAGCACAGGGTTGGCAGCAGTCTTGCCCAGGGCGCAGAGCGACCCGACTGACATGGTCCAAGCTAGCTCGCGCAAGGTGTCCAACTGTTCGGGCCTTCCTCTCCCTTCAGTGAAGTCCGTGAGGATCTCAAGCATGCGGTCAGTCCCCAGGCGACAGGGCACACATTTCCCGCAAGACTCTTCCCGGAGAAACGTCATGAAATAGCGGGCCACCTCGACCATGCAGGCCGACTCGTCCAATACCACCAAGCCACCCGAGCCCATCATGGACCCAGCCTCAGTGAGGGCTTCGTAGTCGACCGGGAGGTCGAAAAGGGAGGCTGGCAGGCAGCCTCCCGAGGGTCCCCCGGTCTGCACAGCCTTGATGGCCTTCCCGTCTGGAGCGCCCCCGCCTATATCGAAAATGAGTTCGCGGAGGGTAGTGCCCATCTCCACCTCTACCAGACCCGTGTTTTTCACATGGCCGGTGAGGGCGAAGATCTTGGTTCCTTTACTGTGCTCGGTGCCCTTGGCGGCGAACCAGTCGGCACCGTTCAAGATGATGGAAGGCACATTGGCCCAGGTCTCCACGTTGTTGAGCACGGTCGGTTGATCGAGGTAGCCGCGCTCTACAGTATGTACATCCTTGGGTCGCGGTTCTCCCACGCGGCCTTCGAGTGACTCCATCAAGGCTGTGGACTCTCCGCAGACAAAAGCTCCTCCACCGCGAGCCACTCGTATATCGAAACTGAAGTCTGTCCCGAGGATCCGTTCGCCCAAGAGGCCAAGGTTGCGGGCCTGCTCGATAGCCATGCGGGTGTGGTGCACAGCCAAGGGATACTCATTGCGCACATACACAAACCCCTTGCTGGCCCCGACCGCAAAAGCGCCGATCATCATCCCCTCGAGAATGAGATGAGGGTTCCCCTCGAGCAACCCACGGTCCATGTACGCACCCGGATCCCCCTCGTCGGCGTTGCAGATCACGAACCGCTCTTGGCCGGGTGCTTGCCGGCATTGCTCCCACTTGCGGCCGGTGGGGTACCCACCTCCACCCCGGCCTCGAAGCCCGGAAGCCTTTATCTCCGTGATGACTCTCTCCGGATCTAGGGAGGTGAGTACGCGCGCCAGGGCGGAGTAACCGCCAGCCGCTATGTAGTCGCCGATGCTGCAAGAATCTATGTATTGATTCTGACCGATCAGGTGCCGGTCCTGTCTCTGGAAGAACGGCAGCTCGCTGGGGGTACGTATGAGCTGGCCAGTGGCTTGATCGACGATTCACTGTTTAATGATGCGGCGACCACCGAGAAGGGACTCGCTCACAATCTCGGCCACATCAGCCGCGGTGACCTTGCAGTAGAGGACATTGAGGGGTTCGAGGATCAGGAGTGGTTCTTCCTGGCAGTAGCCCTGACAGCCTGTGACCCGCAAGTGAACAAGCTCGGTCAGATCGTTGCACTCCAGCTGATTCTGCAGTTCTTTGAGGACGGCCACGGAGCCGGAAGCTTCTCCGCAGGTCCCACCGGAGAGCGTGACTCGCATGGGCCACGATTCGCGGTCTTTGCGCAGCTCGGCGCGAAAAGTCTCGAGTGCGCGCGGGTCGGTCAGCCTAGGCATGGGGGACCAGTTCGCGGTCACGAGAGCGCACAGTCTCAAGCAGGCCATCTAATTTCGAAGGGTCCATGTGCTCGTAATAGACTCCATCCACTACGATGACCGGCCCGAGCGCGCAAGCCCCCAGACAGTTGACCGTCTCGAGGGTGAAGGCCTCGTCTGCTGTTGTCTCTCCGGGAGCTATGTTCAGCCGCGCCATCAATTCATCCAGCAGCCGGGGCGCCCCCTTGACGTGGCAGGCGGTGCCATTGCAGACGGTGAGCAAGTGCCGCCCGCGCGGCTTGAGGCTGAAGGCTTTGTAGAAGTTCGCCAGCCGAAAGACCTCGATAAGCGGCACACCCAGTGATGCGGATGCAGCCCGCAGCGCCGGCTCGGGGAGGAACCCGTAGAGATCCTGGATGTCTTGTAGGACTTCCATGATCTCGTAGGGCTCCGACCCGCGATTATTGAGGATCGGGTCTAATTGTTTCGCATCCATGCCCTTCTCCCTAGCGGCTGCACTCTGCCGCTATTTGACCAGCGGTCTAGTGCTGCCAGTCCTTGATCCAGGTCTCTACCTGCCGCTTTCCGGCTCGGTGTCCGGTGCGCGCGGCGCAGCATGCGGCAGAAAATTGCCACAAGTGTAACAAGGGCTAGCCTCGTACGCAAGACATGACTGAGAATTTGGGCCTTAGATTGCTTTCTTCGTGCACGTGTCTCGCGCACCAAAGGGACGTCTGGTTTCGGGATACGGCAATATTGCCGTTCGCTTGTGGCAAGTTCCTGTGGTTGTTGCCGATCAGGTGAGGGTCGAGCACTGAACGAGTTCGCGCTTACGGGTCGAATACAGGCCTTGGGCGGCTGCTGCCCCCGCAGACATATGGCAAGATTGCCGCTAAGACGGGCGAAGAGCGGCAAGTTTCCTGGTATGATGAGGGGCCATGAGGGAGACGCCCGAAGAAAAGAGACTAGCCATACTGCGGATCCTGGACGAGGCCGGGCAGCCTCTGGGCAGCGCCAAGATTGCAGATCGCTTGGCCGCCATGGGGCACGACGTCAGCGAGCGGACCGTCCGGCTTTACCTATTGGAGATGGATCGAGCTGGTCTCACTCAGAACTGGGGACGCAGCGGTCGAGCGATCACCCGCCGGGGCCGCAGCGAGCTCGAGAACGCTCGGGGCTTCGACAAGGTAGGCATCCTCTCAGCGAAGATCGACCAGATGACCTACAAGATGAGGTTCGACTTGGCCAACAAGACCGGCACGGTGGTGCTCAATGTAAGTCTGATAGAACGCGGTCAACTTCGTCGGGCTATCCCTTTGATGAGCGAGGTATTCCGGGCCGGATATGCCATGGGCAAGCTGGTCACCTTGCTACCCCCGGGGGAGAAGGTGGGGCAGATAGCGGTCCCTGAGGGAAGTGTGGGGATCGGTACTATCTGCTCGATAACTGTGAATGGGATATTGTTGGCTCACGGGATCCCCACTGTCTCTCGCTTCGGCGGTCTGCTCGAGCTCCGCGACCATAAGCCGACCCAGTTCGTAGAGTTCATCAACTATGACGGTACCACTCTAGACCCGCTTGAGATATTCATCCGCAGCGTCATGACGGACTATGTGGGGGCGACGCGGACCGGGAACGGCCTCATCGGGGCCAGTTTCCGTGAAGTCCCCGCCGATAGTCGTAACCAGGTACTGGAGTTGGCCCGGCGCATGGAGGAAGTCGGCCTGGGCTCGATCTTCTTGATAGGCTGGCCGGGTCAGGCGTTGTTGCGGATCCCGGTGAGTGAGGGCCGCTTGGGTCTAGTCGTCATAGGGGGGCTCAACCCTGTGGCCATTCTCGAAGAGCAAGGAATACATGTACGGCGTACTGGCGCTCTTGCCGGTCTGATCGAGTACGAACGGCTGTTCAGCTACGAAGAACTTCCCGAGCGATGCTCGGAGTTCGAATAGGCTTTTCAGTGCGGAGATGCCCATCCGACGCCTCGGAGGGTGCGCAATAGAGGCCCGGCGCAGAGTAGCCAACACTTATGAGCCTGGGGGCCATATCCACTCTTGACAAGGTCATGGCATCTGCGGTAAGGTTTAGGCGGGCTGATTGCCGAGATTGGCAGGTCGACCGAGGGGAGAGACGGGGAAGGCAGAGCCGAGTCCCAGGCCGGGCGTAGCGGCTGTCGTTGGCCGCAAGTAGGCTGGGGCTCGGCGGCCTACGCCCGGAGGGGTCGGAGCAACAGCAGCATCCTGGACTGACAATCTGTTTGTCGTCCCCGGGCTACTTCTGGCTGTGATCGTACCGTCGCCCAGTAGAAGTCCGTGTCTGGTCTTGCCCCCAGGTCCCCCGGGGACCCAACTACTGTGTTTGATGACTAGAAGGCCCCGGCGGGTGCCACGACTGGCGCAGCGGTCGGGTCTGCCTGGTCTAGGTACCGCGCCTCTACTCCTATGGTGACGGGGGGATCTGCCAGTCCTGCGACCCGTGATACCCTCGGTGTGCTCGAACGACTCTTTCGAGCAACTACAGGCAGCCTTCCCCTCCGAGGCCATGAGACGCGCAAGCGACGGCAAGAGAATCTACGTGATGTACGACACCGATCGCGGAAGCCGGATGTACGTGTTCTTCTCGGAGCAGAAGGCGGGGTACATGTTTGCAGATGGATTTCCAATTCTGATGAAGAGGAAGCTCACGTATCAACACTTTGCCAGTCTCGCTGTAGGCCAGACTCTCGAGCAAGTCCGCGCCCTCGACCCTGTAGCGGACGTCTACCAGCAGACCTTCGACACTGCGGATGAGGTCGCGCTTGAGAAGTGGACCGGGATGGGTGCCCCTCCCACCTCCCTTCATCTCCTCAGCGACGGCATCCTTAAGATCTAATACCTAAGACAGGGAGAAGATGCTTACAGTATCAGCTCCCTGGACTGTAGCCCCGACTTTGTGCTGGAAGGACTAGACGGGAAGACCTGTTACCGCATCCATGAGCTGGACTATAAGGAGTAAATGTTCCTCCTAGTCTCCAATACTCTCTCACGGCAAGAGACACAACTGCATACAGGCTAGTCCCCAGGAAAGCGGGGCGGCCGAGAAGCCGCCCCGCCGAGTTCTATCTTTCTGCGCTCCTAGCCTCTACCTATCCAGTCCTCCTTTCCCCCATCCCGAGGCGGATAAGGTCTCTAGGTCTGCCCCCGGGATTGGAGAGCCTAGCCCCGGGCGTTATTCAAGCCTGCGCTCGTGGTCTTGCCAAGAAACTTGAGAAGACGATCCTCTCATCTTGGCTATCCCCCAATGCGGGCCGAGGCTGCCCGGGCTTCCCCTCATCAGGAAGAAATCCTTCTACTCATCCTTGACAACACACCCAGCCGGGGGTAAGCTAGGCCCACCTCCCTTACCACGTCTGGAAGAAAAGGGGGCAGGATGGCAAGGGAAAAGGCACCACCGCCGTACTTGCTCGGTGGGGAAAGCCGGCTTCAGCCACATGGATGTCCTAGCCTGGACCTGAAGGGTTTTTCTTCTTGGCCCCGCTCGAAAGAGGGCAAGCTCATCTCCCTAGGGGGTCCGGGTACCAGCTGGCTGCTTCCGCGCCTCCTTCCTTCCTTCCTTCCTACCTACCTACCTACCTACCTTCCTTCGCATGTTCCTACCTACCCTTCTTGCTCGGCGCCTTTTTTGCCTGCGCAAGCTGGGAGAGGCTCGTGCTTACCCGCTCGTTCTCCGCCTTAGGCTGGGAAGTGGTCAGATTCGCACCACTGTCCGGTTTCGGGGGAGAAGCTGGGAATGCTAGTGGCAAGAGGGGTTGATGAGACATGTCGAAGCGAATCAAGCGGGAGGAATACTTCGGCCATGGAGGGAGGGATGGCATACAAACGGGAAGGGTGTCGTCCTTGTTGGACCTGCCGATACGTTGGCTCGTCAAGATTGCAGCAGTGACGGCCAGTCTCGTGATGCTTGTTTCCAGTCCGGCCATGGCGGACATGGACGGTTCATCTCTTGATATCTTGGGCGAGGCATGTGGCGCGTATGTAGGCACGGGCAGCCCGGCCGAGCCCTATGGCAACCTCTACACCTGCTATGCCCTTATTCAAGGGCTTAATGGGATTGTGAATGATCCAAACTCGAATTGGAACTACCGCTTCTACTATGAGAACGGAAGCGCATGGGAGCTAGACTGGAAGTCAGTTGCAATTGGCGGCAACGACTACCGGTTGGCAGACGACGTTGATCTAGCAGCGTGGTGTGGTCATGGCCTCGGTAATGTGTTCTGCTTCACTACCGCAAGAAATGATTGGTACACCACGCACAACGATCTCGGACTAGGTGATCGTGATTGCGAGTGGCTGCTTGCTTTCACGTGCAATTTCCTTAACGCGTCGAGGCAACAGGTAGGCCCGGCGATGAATGGGCTCCATTCCATCTGCGGCTTCGATAGCGGGATGCTTGTCACCTCAAACGGTGGCTCTCGGTTCGCCTATTGGGCTACGGTACAGAGCACCTCGGTTTGGATGGCCTGGAAGAAGTACACTTGGGATACTCAGCCGCGCGACCAATACCACGTGGCTTGCATGGTTGCTGCCCAGTCCTGCTATACGGATAAACTGTGGGGCGAGGGTGGTCCAGTTGCGAGTGACCCGCCTGCGTGGAGCCCGGCAACCGACTATCTATATGCCAAGTACTCCTGGCCCAATGTCGGCAATCCATGATCAGCAAAGGAGAAGAGGATGCGAATCATGCAAGCGGTCACGCGGGCCCTATGCCCGGTCTTGGGTCTTGTTCTGGCTGGGTCCGTTGCTGGCTGTGGGGGTTCGTCGCAGGTAGATCAAGGCTCCAGCTCTGACTCGACCTCAACCACTTCAACCTCAGTCGCAGCTTCCCTTACCCCGGTGACTCTACTTCAGGAGCCGGTGAGCGGGTCATTGACCAGGCTGAGCGGGGTTACGGCGGCCGTCGATCTGCCCCAGTCGAGCTCGGTAATGGTCTATAAGGTCATAACTCCCGCAGTCAGCGAGGATACTGTACGTACTATCGCGAGCAGACTGGGCCTAAGCGAGGGCGTCTGCGAGGATGCTTATGACTGCATCCGTCTGAGAGGTGACCGGGCTACTGTCACCGTTGACAAGGTTTCCGGGGCCATCTATTACGACACCCCGGCCCTCGAAGGCGCTGGCCAACCACTCAAAGACGTCCGCGACGACAGCTACTACCAGGCCGAGGCGGAGAAGTTCCTCAAAGAGCACGACCTCTGGCGGGAAGGCGCGGTCTATGCTGGCATCAGCCAAGAGACTATCACTGCAGCCGATGCCCAAGGTCGCGACCAGATCCTACCACTGTCCATTCACGTTCACTTTGCCTCTCAGGCGCTGAATGGCTTGTCCTGGGCGGGTGTGGGTCCGAAGATCTCAGTATTCTTCGGCGAAAGCGGTGCCATTACCGGAGCTGCCGTGTACTGGCCCTCTGTGGAGCCGTACAAAGAGTACCCCACCATCTCGGGGGAAGCGGCTCTCGCCAACATCAGGGCTGGTAAGGGCACCATAGTCATGACGGAGAGCAATGAGTCCGAGGGCGTGGTGGAGGCGGTGGAACTAGTCTACTGGTGCGATCCGGTGGGCTATCCCCAGCAATTTGTAGCCCCCTACTACAAAATGCAGGGTAAGACTGTCAGTGGTAAGGAGTTCACCGCCTATACCCGGGCCCTGCCAGCGGAACTGGTAGCCGAGACATCGGCTCCTTCCCCAGCGCAATCCGTCACCACGACACCCCGCTGAGACAGGTAGGAGGAGCGGACCCGAAGAGGGCAGAGCGGCAGGCTTGTTGCACGGCGGTATTAGGAAATTGAGCAAGGGGCGGCCTTGCGGCCGCCCCGCCTCGTCTTGACTGGCGTGGTCGCCGCCCGCTTGCGCGGCGGCGCGCCCTCAGGACTCGCTGAACTACTTGATCGCCCGGTTCTGCACCAGGTCGTCCACCACGCTGGGATCGGCCAGGGTGGAGGTGTCGCCCAGGTCGGCGACGTCGTTGGCCGCGATCTTCTTGAGGATGCGGCGCATGATCTTGCCCGAGCGGGTCTTGGGCAGGCCAGGAGCCCACTGGATTACGTCCGGAGTGGCGATGGGGCCGATCTCGGTCCGCACGTGCTTGACGAGCTCCTTCTTCAGCTCGTCACTGGGCTCCACTCCCACCTTGAGGGTGACGTAGGCGTAGATGCCCTGACCCTTGATGGGATGGGGCATGCCCACCACGGCCGCCTCGGCTACCGCGTCGTGGCTCACCAGGGCGGACTCGATCTCCGCGGTACCCATGCGGTGACCGGAGACGTTGATGACGTCGTCCACGCGGCCGGTGATCCAGTGGTAGCCATCCTCATCGCGGCGGCAACCATCGCCGGTGAAGTACAGGCCGGGGTACTGGACGAAGTAGGTCTCGTAGAAGCGGTTGGCGTCGCCATACACGCCACGCATCATCCCCGGCCAGGCTCTCCCCATACAGAGGTTGCCGACCCCAGGTCCCACGACTTTCTCGCCGTTTTCATCGACGAGAACGGGCTCTACCCCAAAGAAGGGCAGCCCAGCAGACCCGGGCTTGGTCTTCATGGCGCCGGGCAGAGTGGTGATGAGGAAACCGCCGGTCTCGGTCTGCCAGTAGGTATCCACGATCGGGCAGCGGCCCCCGCCGATGATGTCGTGATACCAGAGCCAGACCTCGGGGTTGATCGGCTCGCCCACGGTGCCGAGGATCCGGAGCGAAGAGAGATCGTGTTTCTTGACCCAGTCGTCACCTTCACGGGCGATGGCCCGGAGCGCAGTGGGCGCCGTGTAGAAGATGTTCACTTTGTACTTCTCGACCACGGCCCAGAAGCGGTCGGGTTCCGGGTAGCTCGGCACTCCTTCGAAGAGCACGCTGGTGCCGCCGTTGCAGAGGGGAGCGTATACGATGTAGGTATGTCCAGTGACCCAACCGATGTCGGCGGTGCACCAGTACACCTGCCCTGGCTGATAGTCGAACACCAGTTGGAAAGTCATAGCCCCGTAGAGCAGGTAGCCACCGGTGGTGTGCATAGCCCCTTTAGGCTTGCCGGTCGAACCGGAGGTGTAGAGGATGAACAGCGGGTCTTCCGCGTCCATCTCCTCGCAGGGGCAGTCGGTAGTGATATCGGGAGCGGCCATTTCCTCGTGGTACCAGCAGTCGCGGCCCTCCGTCCAAGGAATGTCCGCACCTGTATGCTTGACCACGATGCACTGCTGGACCGAAGGCGCTTCAGCCATGGCCTCATCGGCTGCAGCCTTGAGCGGGACCTGCTTTCCGCCCCGGCGTCCCTGGTCGGCAGTGATCATCAAGCAAGCCTGGGAGTCGAGAATACGATCCCTGAGGGCGTCGGCTGAGAAACCACCGAAGACCACGCAGTGGATCGCCCCGATCCGGGCGCAGGCC
This sequence comes from uncultured Actinomycetes bacterium, assembly GCA_937148845.1. GTDB lineage: Bacteria > Actinomycetota > Thermoleophilia > RBG-16-64-13 > RBG-16-64-13 > CAKZRW01. The sequence continues at coordinate 19,111 of CAKZRW010000088.1, forward strand.
AGCATGGCCACAGGCAGCTCGGGGATCATCGGCAGGTAGATGACGACCCGATCCCCCTTCTTGATGCCTTTCTTCTTGAGAACGTTGGCGAACTTGGTTACTTCTTCCCAAAGCTGCCGGTAGGTGATGACCCGGCTCACATCCGGCGAGTCGCCCTCGAAGTAATAGGCCACCTGATCGGCGACGGGAGTGTCCAGATGGCGGTCGAGACAGTTATAGGAAGCGTTCAGCTTGCCGCCTTCGAACCAGCGGATCTTGGCTTTGGCAAAATCGTGATTCTGTACAGTGTCCCACTTCTTGAACCAGTGCAGGCGCTTCTCCGCTTGTTCCGCCCAGAACGCATCGGCATCCTCCAGGGATCGCCGGTACATCTCCTGATACTGTTCCAGGCTCGAGACCCAAGCGGTCTTCTTGAATTCGGGTGGAACGTCGAAGACCTTCCCTTCAAGCGATTCGTTGGCCACAATGTCCTCCGGGTGTCGTTTGCCCAACAAAAATCATCCCCCGTGGTTGAGCGGGGGAATTGCGCACACGTACAAGAATAACACACACGTTCCGTCGGGCTTTGGCCCGGGTATACGAGAGCAGCAGGGTACTAACGAGGAGGGGGCATGTTCTTGCAGGTCTGCGGAGCGGCTCGCGAGGTGACGGGCTCGAATTACTTGGTCCAGGTGGGCGACTGCCGCGTCCTGGTAGATTGTGGCATGCATCAAGGGGGGCAGAGAGAGGAGGCGCTCAATTTCGCTCCCTTCCCGTACGATCCCCGGGAGATCGACTTCGTGGTCTTGACTCATGCCCACATCGACCATTCCGGCCGGCTTCCCCGCCTGGTCAAGGCCGGTTTCTCGGGGCCCATCTATGCCACACCAGCGACCTGCGACCTCGCTGAGATCATGCTCCTGGATTCCGCCTACATCCAGGAGATGGAGGCAGAATGGCGCAACCGGAAAGCTAGGCGCGCTGGTCGACGGGGGGTGGAGCCCCTCTACACCGAGAACGATGCAAGAGAAGCTCTCCGCCTGCTGCGACCTCTCGACTACGGCGTCAGCGCCTCACTTGCAGCGGGTGTCACTGCCACTGTCCGCGATGCCGGCCACATCCTGGGCTCGGCCTTCCTTCTCCTGGAGCTGGAGGAGAGGGGCGAACGGGAACGGCTGGTCTTCAGCGGCGACATCGGACAACCTGACCAACCCATCATCCGCGACCCCGAGACCTTGGAGGAGACAGACTATCTGGTCATGGAATGCACTTATGGAGACCGGCTCCATGTGCGGAACGGCAACCCGGAGGACGAGCTTGCCGACATCCTCGCGGAAGCCGAACGCACGGGGGGAAACGTGATCATCCCGGCTTTCGCCGTAGGCCGCACCCAGGAGCTGCTCTATATACTGCGCGAGATCTACACCAGCCGAGGGCTGCACATGCCGGTTTACGTGGACAGCCCCCTGGCTACCCGGGCCACCGAGGTGTTCCGTAAGCACCGGGAGGTGTATGACGAGGAAGCCTGGAGGCTGGTGGGGGAGCCCGGCGGAGTGTTCGACTTCCCTCAGCTCCACTACACCGAGTCGGCCGAGGAATCGCGGGCTCTGAACGAGAAGCGAGGTATCGTCATCATCTCGGCTAGCGGCATGGCCGATGCGGGCCGTATCCGTCACCATCTCAAGCACAATCTCTGGCGCCCCGAAGCCCACGTGGTCATCGTCGGGTTTCAGGCGCAGAACACGCTCGGTCGTCGCTTGCTGGAAGGAGAGAAGCGGGTACGCTTGTTCGGAGAGGAGATCGCTGTGAGGGCGCACATCCACGAGATCACCGGTCTCTCCGCTCATGCCGACCAGGAACAGCTACTGGCCTGGGCTTCACATTTCCGGCCGCCCAGGCTGACCATCCTGACTCATGGCGAATTGAATGCCGCGCTGACCTTCGAGAAGCTGCTGGTCGACCGGCTGGGCTTCGAGGTCGCTGTTGCTGAGCCGGAAGAGGTGTTCGATCTGTGAGAGGCGGGTGTGAACTGAATAGCCCCTGGTTCGGTCGTCGGGTCCCACGCTTGCGACGAGCAGGGGCAAGAAAAGGGAGGGTCCGTAGGTGCGAAGAGAGTTGATGAGGGCCATGGTCTTGGAAGAGACGGGCAGGCCCCTGCGGCTGCGGGAAGTGCCTGTCCCTGAGCCTGGACCCGGGCAAGTGCGGGTGAGAGTCGAGACTTGCGCTGTCTGCAGGACCGATCTGCATGTGGTAGACGGGGAGCTTCCCGCCCACAAGCGACCCCTCATCCCGGGACATCAGACAGTGGGGGTCGTCGAGGCTCTAGGGCCGGGAGTAGCTGAGACAGGGGGGCTGCAAGTCGGGGAGCGGGTGGGCATACCCTGGCTGGGTTGGACTTGCGGTGAGTGCCGCTATTGCAAGAGCGGGCGGGAGAACCTCTGCGAGCAGGCTAAGTTCACCGGGTACGACCTGGACGGTGGCTACGCCGAGTACCAGGTGGTCGACGCCCGGTTCGCCTTTCCGGTGCCCGCGGGTTACCCCTCGCTGCAGGCGGCTCCGCTGCTCTGCGCTGGGCTCATCGGGTATCGCTCTCTCCGTTTGGCGGGGGATGCCCTTAGTCTAGGCATCTACGGGTTTGGAGCGGCGGCCCATATCGTGACTCAGGTGGCGCGTCATCAAGGTCGACGGGTGTTTGCCTTCACCCGACCGGGCGACGAAGTCTCCCAGCAGTTCGCCCGGGAGATGGGGGTGGAATGGGCGGGAGACACCACCATGAAGCCGCCTGAGGAGCTGGACGCCGCCATAATCTTCGCTCCGGCCGGAGAGTTGGTGCCGCTGGCGCTGCAGGCGGTGGCCAAAGGCGGAACGGTGGTGTGTGGCGGCATTCACATGACTAACATCCCCAGCTTCTCCTATGAGGTCCTCTGGGGGGAGAGGGTGGTCCGCTCCGTGGCCAACCTCACCCGAGAGGACGGGAACGAGTTTCTGGCCTTGGCGCCGACGGTGCCGGTGCGGACCGAGGTGGAAGTCTTTCCCCTGGACGCGGCAGACGAAGCCTTGGCCCGCTTGCGTAGCGGCCGCATCCGAGGAGCCGCTGTCTTGCGCATCGGCAGTCCTGAGAGAGAAGCAGACCGCCCGGTGGAAAGGAGTGTGTGATGCCGATACGTCCCCTGGTCTCCTACTCCATCGAACGGGTAGAAGTCCTGCGAGAAGACGGCACTGTGGACGAGGAGCTCATGCCCTCGCTAAGCGCCGACGAGATCCAGCGACTGTACGAACACATGGTGTTGACGCGCCGCTTCGATGAGCGGATGTTCAAACTACAGCGCCAGGGCCGCTTGGGAACCTTCGCCCGGGTCACCGGACAGGAGGGGGCGCAGATAGGGGCCGTCTTCGCTCTGCGGCCGGATGATTGGCTGGTCCCCGCCTTTCGGGAGAACGGGGCTTTGCTCTGGCGGGGCATCACTATGACCCAGCTTCTTCAGTACTGGTCTGGAGATGAGCGTGGGGGAGCGTTTCCGCGGGCTCTGCGGACGCTCCCCATCTCGATCCCGGTGGGCACCCATCTGCTTCACGCGGTGGGCATCGGCTGGGCTATGAAGGAGGCCGGGGAGGATTCAGCCGTGCTTACCTTCTTTGGCGAAGGAGCTACCTCGACTGGAGACTTCAGCGAAGCTCTGAATATGGCCGGCGTGTTCCAAGTGCCGGTGGTTTTCTTCTGCCAGAACAACCAGTACGCTATCTCCGTGCCGTTCACTCGGCAGACGGCAGCGCCTACGGTGGCCCAGAAGGCTCTCGGGTATGGCATCTTCGGGGTGCAGGTGGATGGCAATGACGTCTTTGCGGTCTACCGGGCCACGCGAGAGGCCCTAGAGCGGGCGCGGTCGGGCAAAGAGCCCACGCTGATCGAAGCCCATACTTATCGGGTGACCGACCACACCACTTCTGACGACGCTCGACGCTACCGCTCGGACGAGGAAGTGGCTGCGTGGCTCAAACGCGACCCCATCGAACGCCTGGCCCACTACATGCGGGCCCAAGGTTTCTTGGACGAGGCTCGGGAGGCCGAGATAGCGGCCGAGGCGGACCGCAAGGTGGCCGAGGCCGTGGAGGCGTTCGAGTCCATCCCGCCACCTGAGCCGGAGGAGATTTTCAGACACGTGTTCGCGCAGAAGACGCGTCCTCTCGAGGAGCAGGAGGCCGCGCTGCTCGCCAGGTGGGAAAGGAGGCGGTGACATGGCTCGCCTCAACATGGTAGAGGCCATCGACCAGTGCCTCCTGCAAGAGATGCAGCGCGACGAGCGCGTGATCGTGTTGGGTGAAGACGTGGGCCGTGACGGCGGGGTGTTCCGGGTGACCGAGGGCCTTTTCGAGCGCTTCGGTCCGCAAAGGGTGATCGACACGCCGCTGGCCGAGTCGGGGATCGTGGGCATGGCTATCGGGATGGCCATCGCCGGGTTCCGACCGGTGGCCGAGATCCAGTTCTCGGGCTTCGCCTACCCCGCCTATGACCAATTGGTCTGTCACGCTGCCCGCATGCGCAACCGCAGTCGCGGTGAGTTCACTGTACCGCTCGTGGTGCGTACTCCCTACGGGGGCGGCATCCGTGCCCTCGAACACCACTCGGAGAGCATGGAGGCGGTCTTCGTCCATGTTCCGGGTCTGAAGGTGGTGGTGCCGGCCGACCCGTATGAGGCCAAGGGACTTCTTGCCTCTGCCGTCCGGGATCCCGACCCGGTGATCTTCTTCGAGCCGGCTCGTGTCTATCGAGCCATACGGACGGAAGTGCCCGAAGAGCCCTACACTATCCCCCTGGGGAAGGCGCGAATGGTCAGAGAGGGTCGGGATGTGACCTTGATAGCTTGGGGCGCTCAGGTGCGGATCATACGAGAAGCAGCCGAGCGGTTGGCGGCCGAGGGAGTGGCCGAGGCCGAGGTCGTCGATCTGCGGACGCTATCTCCTTTTGACCACGAGACGGTGATAGACAGTGTCAAGAAGACCGGGCGCGCGGTGGTCGTGCACGAAGCTCCCCGCACCGGTGGCTTCGGGGCTGAAGTGTCAGCGCAGATTATGGAGCGGGCGGTGCTTCACCTGGAAGCTCCGGTCGTGCGGGTGACCGGGTTCGACACCGTGCCTCCGCTCGCCAAACTGGAGGACTACTACCAGCCCGACGTGGAGGCAGTGGTGGAGGCGGTCAGGGAGTCACTGCGTTTCTGAAAGGGAATTGCTGCCGACTAGTGGGGCACGACCGGTAGGCCAAGCGAGCTTGCAAAGGAGTATGGGGTGGAGTACGAGGAGTTCCTAGGATTCGTAAAGAGCCGACGGACCATACGGGCTATCAAACCCGATCCGCTGCCTGCGGAGACGGTGCAGAAGCTGCTGGAAGTGGCCCGCTGGGCTCCGACTGGTTTCAACATGCAGCCGGCTGAACTGATCGTGGTCGAGGACGCGGAGCTACGCCAGAAGATCAAGATCATTGTCGATGATTACAAGAACAGCGACTTCTTCGCGCTGGAAGCGACACGCGAGTCTTGGCAGGGGTCTCCCTGGACTCCGGAAACGCACGGGAGATGGGACACTCCTTTGGCGCCGGTTTTCATCGTGGTGGCGGGGGACACTCGCCGGCGAGTGGGACTCCCTATGGTGGCCCGGTACTGCCGGCAGAAGGGGGATTCCATCTTCGAATCCTCGCTGGCGAACGTTTTCATGTATCTGTGGCTGGGCGCCCACTGTCTGGGGCTGGCCGCTCAGCCAGTGTCAGGGGTCAAGTATCCCAAGGTGCAAGGGCTGGTCAAAGCTCTACTCGGTCTGCCGGATTTCCTGTACGTCTACGACATCCTCCTGGTCGGCTACAGCGCTATGGAGGAAGGGCCGTCGGCCAAGCTGGTACGGTCGCTAGAGGAGATGGTCCACTACGACAGAGCAGAAGAAGGCGAGTTCTTGAGCGAAGAGGAGCTGCGGCGCCAGATCGTCAAGCTTCGGGCGGGCAACGTGGCGCGCCACGCGGAGGCCGAGCGGGGGAGGTGACCACCCATGGCATTCGAGTTCCGCTTCCCAGACATCGGCGAGGGCATCGTCGAAGGAGAGTTGCTCAACTGGAAGGTGGCTGAAGGAGACCTGGTAGTGGCCGACCAGACCTTAGCCGAGATGGAAACCGATAAGGCGGTGGTGGAGTTGCCTTCTCCGGTCGCGGGTAGGGTGGTCAAGTTGCATGCAGGCGCGGGCGATATTGTCAAGGTCGGAGAGCCTTTGGTGACGCTGGAGGAAACGGCTGCGGCGGCTCCCGAGGCGCCCGAACCCGCGGCCGTGCCCTACAGTGGTTCAGTGGTCGGTCGCCTCGAGGAAGCCCCGGAAGAAGGGCCGGCACCGGTCGTGCAGGTGCGTCCCCCACGACCGGTCGAGAAAGAGGAGCCACGGGTGATGGAGCCTGTTCCGGCCGGGGCGGCGGACGACGGCATCCTGGCTATGCCGTCGGTGCGGGCTCTAGCTCGAGAGCTGGGTGTAGACCTGCGTGGCCTACGCGGTACCGGCCCCGGGGGGCGCATCTTGAAACAGGATGTGGAGGACGTGGCTCAAGCCGCGGCCTACGGTGTGGTCGCTGCCCCTCCGGCCGAGGCCCCGGTCGGTGCTGGTGCTGAGGCCGAGTCCGTGGCCGGTACGGCAGCCGAGGTCGGGGCTGTTGTGGAGGCGGCGTCACGCGCGAAAGAAGCCATAGAAGCTCCAGTGGTGCCGTTGATGGGGGGAATCCTGGAGCGGGACGCCCACGGACTCATCGAACGGGTGCCTTTCCGGGGGGTCCGGCGGGCGATGGCCAGACGCATGAGCGAGGCGGTAGCCAAGCAGGCCCAGGTGACGACTATCGACGAGGCGGACGTCACCATCATCAGGCGGATTCGCGAGAAGGAGAGGAATGTGGCGGCGGAGCGGGGGGTGAGGCTCACCTACCTGGCTTTCGTAGTGAAGGCCTGCACGGCTTCCCTCAAGCGGTTCCCCCGTCTGAACGCCGTCCTCGATGAGTCAGGGGAGGAGTTCATCCTCAAGCGTTACTACAACATCGGGATAGCCATCGACACCAAGTGGGGCCTGATGGTGCCTAACATCCGGGACGCTGACCGGAAGAGCATCTTTCGCATCGCGGAAGAGATCGTGGACTTGGTGGAACGGGCAGGCCAACGCACTCTGGATGTGAGCGAACTCCACGGCGGGACTTTCACCATCACCAACTACGGGGCTATCGGTGGACTGTTCGCCACACCCGTCATCAACTACCCCGAAGTGGCTATTCTGGGGATGGGCCGAGTGCGAGAGGTGCCCTCGCTCAAAGGTGACAAGCTGGTGAATCGGCTGCTGCTTCCGCTTTCGCTTACGTTCGATCACCGCCTCATAGACGGTGCAGAAGCAGCTCGTTTCCTGAACCTGGTCATCAGCTACCTCGAAGACCCCGATCTCCTTCTGCTGGAGGGAGCCTAGTGAAGGAGGAGCGGCTGGTCTCGCCATGGCCGGCGTCCGACATGATGCGCCAGCTTAGGGGGTTGTGCACGGGTGGTCGGGCGATCGTTCTCACGGCTACTGCTCTGGAGGCGGCTCCGTTTCTCTCTACGTTGAAGGTGAGAAGGACCGCCGCGGTCGCCGGAGTCTCGCTGTCTGTGGGGGACTGCCTGCCCGAGTGTGGGCAAGAGCACGCGATACGGGTGGTCGTTGCTGTCACCGGTTGCGACAAGGTGAACGTGGCCCACGCCCTCACTTTACTGCTGGCGGTCTGGGAAGGAGCCCCGCAATTGGTGGTACAAACGGGGGTGGCGGGTGCTTTCGAGGGCTCGGGTCTAGAGCCCGGGGACGTGGTGGTCGCGAGTGAGGAAGCCTACTCCGACACGGGTAGTTCAAGCCCGCAGGGCTGGCTCTCTGCTAGAGATCTCCGTCTTCCCATCGCCACCATCGCTGGTAAGGAAGCGGGCGGGGTCTTCTCCTTGGATAGAGGCCTGGTAGAGAAAGCGGTGATGCTTCTGGAGGCTGCCTCCGCCGGTGCCGGCACCAGGCACCTGGTGCGGGTCGTCTCCGGGCGGTGTGTGACCTCCTCCCGCGTCACGGGCACGAAGGTAGAGGCCGACCTCATCCGAGAGCGCTGGCAGGCCTTGGCCGAGTCTATGGAAGGGGCTGCCGCGGCTCACGTATGCGCTCTTCACCAGGTTCCGTTCCTTGAGCTTCGGGGCATCAGCAACCTGGTCACCGACCGGGACCGGGCAGCCTGGCGCCTGGAGCAAGGAGCAGACGCCGCAGCCTGGGCAGCTCGCGTCGTCCTGGAGAGGCTGGATGACCTGACCGGAGGTCTCACCTCGAGGACTCCACTGGCCGGCACCACGACCGGCTGCGGGGTCGGCCTTGCTAGGCTGGAGGGAACCGGAAGCCCCACGCTGCAGCGGAGTGGGCAACGGGATGGACGGCGCTCTGGGCAACAGCACCAACGTGGCAACGCCACGACCCTGCGGCTGGCCTTCTCGCCCTGCCCCAACGACACTTTCATTTTCCACGCTTGGGTCGAGGGGCTGGTGGAAGGGGCTCCGCCCGTGGAAACCGTGCTGGCCGATATCGACGTCCTTAACCGGCTGGCGCAGGAAGGGGCCGTCGACGTGGTGAAGGTCTCTCTGGCTGCCTTTGCCCAGGTGCGGGACCGCTACGCGCTGCTTCATTGTGGGGGAGCGCTGGGGCGCGGCGTGGGGCCGCTGGTGGTGGCGCGCAAAGACTCTTTGTTGCGCCCGGCTCTTTCGAGCGAAGGGGGGGCTGCCTTAGCTGATGAGCTGAGCCGGGTGCGCGTGGCCCTTCCGGGAAACGAGACTACGGCCGCTCTTCTAGCCCGTGCTTTCGCAGGGGAACTCAAGCGAGCGGTGATCATGCCGTTCGACCGTATCATGCCCGCAGTGGCGGCCGGAGAGGTGGAGGCCGGGGTCATCATCCACGAGGGCCGCTTCACTTTCGCGTCTTACGGGCTACGTCAACTCATCGACTTGGGCGAGTGGTGGGAGACTGGCACGGGTCTGCCTGTACCCTTGGGCGGCATTGCGGTAGCCCGCAGTCTCGACCGAGAAGTCCAGCGAGCAGTAGAGGAAGCCTTGCGGGCAAGCATTCTCATGGCCAGGGCCCACCCGGGGGCTTCTCGAGAATACGTGAGGACTCATGCCCAAGAGATGGATCCCCTGGTGTGCCAAGCCCACATCGATCTTTACGTGAACGACTTCACGGTAGACTACGGTCCGGAAGGCGAGGCCGCTATCGAGCGACTGCTGGCGCTGGTGCGGTCTCCGGAAAACGAGGAAGGGGAGACTCTGCCCCTGTTTTGGGATGGCGACCGAGGAGCCCCGGTCCCCTAGCTGACAGTGTCTTGAACTAGAGGGCCCGGGGCGCACTACTGCTATCCTACGGGCTCTATGTTGCACCTCATCAACATCTGTAAGTCTTTCGGTGCTCAGCGGGTGCTCGAGCAGGCCTCCCTGCACCTTCGTCCGGGCATGAGGGTCGGCTTGGTGGGCGCCAACGGGGCCGGCAAGACCACGCTGCTTCGCATGATGGCTGGAGAGCTCTCTCCGGACGAGGGGGAGATCACCGCGCCCAAAGGTTTGCGGATCGGTTTTCTTCCCCAAGAGATAGAGGAGATAGCGGGCCATTCCGTGATGGAGGAAGTCCTGGCCTCCCATGCGGAGGTGCTGGCTCTGGAACGACGGATCGAGGAGCTGACGGGTGTACTCGGCGGGAGCGGTGCCGACGCTCTCACCTCACCCCCTCGGAGCGGGTCCAGGCGTCAGGGACAAGCTGACCGCTGGCTGAAGGAACTGGGCGCTCTCCAGACCGCCTTCGAGAATGCGCGCGGCTACGAGCTCGAGAGTCAGGCTCAGGCCATCCTACGAGGGATGGGCTTCAAGGACAGCGACTTCCACCGTTCCATCGCCGAGCTCTCCGGGGGCTGGCGGATGCGAGTAGCTTTGGCCCGGCTGCTTCTCGAACAGCCCGACCTCTTGCTGATGGACGAGCCCACCAATCACCTCGACCTGGAAAGCTTGTTGTGGTTGGAAGAGTTCTTGCTGGGTTGGCAGGGCGCGCTTGTGATAGTGAGCCACGACCGCTACTTCTTGAACCGTCTGGTCACGCACATCGCTGACCTCGACCGGGGCAAGATAGACCTCTACGTCGGGAACTACGACCGGTTCGAAGAGGAGAAGCTCCAGCGCTACGAGTCCCTCCTCAACGCTGCCAAGAACCAACAGCGGGAGATCGAAGCGGCAGAGGCGTTCATCCGGCGTTTCCGGGCCAAGAACACCAAAGCCAGGCAGGTACAGCAGAAGATCCGTCAGCTGGAGCGCCTGGAGCGTATCGAGGTCCCTACCCTGGCCCGGAAGACCATCAAGTTCCGTTTCCCGCAACCACCCCGGAGCGGCCGGGTGGTGGCCGAGGCCAAGCACGTCCGCAAAGCCTACGGGGACCATGTCGTGTACGCCGATCTCAATCTGGTCATAGAACGAGGGGAGAAGATCGCTCTGGTGGGCCCGAACGGTGCTGGGAAGTCGACGCTGCTCAAGCTTCTAGCCGGGGTCTTGCCGCCTGACGCGGGAGTGATCCGCCTGGGGCACGCTGTGCGTCGCGCATACTATGCCCAACATCAGATCGAAGTGCTCAAGCCGGACCTGACGGTCCTGGCCACTATGGAGGAAGTGGCCGCTCCAGTAGGACGTCTGCCGGAGGTGCGTGGCTTCCTGGGCGCCTTTCTCTTTGCCGAGGACGACGTCAGCAAGAAGGTGACCGTGCTTTCGGGCGGGGAGAAGGCGCGGTTGGCTCTAGCTCGCATATTGATAGACCCCGCCGGACTGCTACTGCTGGACGAACCTACCAATCACCTGGACATGGATTCTCGCGCCGTGCTCACCGAAGCGTTGCGGCAGTTCGAGGGGGCGATCGTCTTCATCAGTCACGACCGCCACCTAATCAACGCCATCGGTACCAAGGTGATCGAGGTCCGGGAAGGTAACCTGGCGCCTTATCCGGGAGACTGGGAGTACTACACGTGGAAGAAGTCCCAAGAAGAGCCGGCGGCGGGGCCGGACTCGCGTAGCCCGTCCGGGGGCTCCCCCCAGGCCACCTCGGGCGCTCCCGCAGGGCCTGACTCTACACCCTCTCCTCGTTCCCTGAGCTACCGCGAGCGCAAGGAGCTCCAACGCCGCTTCCGCAAGGTCGAAAAAACGATCTTGGAGCTGGAGGACCGCCAGAAAGAGCTAGCCGCAGTGTTGGCCGACCCGGCTCACATGTCGGACTACGAGCTCTTGTTCGCGACGAGCGAGGAATTGAACCAGGTGCGGGACCAGTTGGCCGTCCTCAACGGAGAGTGGGAGCGATTGGCGGAAGCCGTCGAGGCTCTCGAGCAACAGCGCTCCTGAGCCCGGGGCTCAGCGATACTGGATCAGGATGGGGTAGGGGTTGATCGCTGCTCCGCCATTGGGCCTGATCTCGAAGTGCAGGTGCACCGCTCCTCCGCTGGCGTTACCAGTGTTGCCCGCATATCCGATGACTTGACCGGCCTCCACCCGGACGCCGGCCTTGATCCCCTCCTTGATGGAGGCGAGATGAGCGTAGTAGTAGACGTTACCGTCATCTCCGCGGAGGTGGATGGTGATCCCCCCGAGTCCGGTGTCATACGGATTCGTGCGTAGGATCACCCCGTCGGTCACGGCCACTATGGGTGTGTTGCGTGCGGTCATTATGTCGCAGCCCTGGTGGGTACGGCCGCCTGATCGAGGCGCCCCGAAGGTGTCGGCGAAACTGTTAGGACCTTGCACCGGGAAGACCCACTCCGCTCCCGCCGGGATCACGGGATCCCGGGGAAGGGTGGTCGAGGTACGCCGGACCGTGGTGGCCGTAGTCTTGGCTTTGGTCGTCGTGGTGGTGCGGGCGGTCGCCGCCGCGGCAGCGCGGCGGGCTTCTTCTTGGCGCCGGCGTTCTTCGGCTTGCAGGCGCGCGATCTTGGCCTTCAGGTCGTTGTACTCGTCCTTGGCTTCCTCCATGGCAGCCAGGGTCTTGTCTCTGGCGGCCACATATTTGGCGTTCTCTTGCTGCTCCGCCCTCTCCTGTTGGGCCAGGTCACTGCGGAGTTCATTGAGCCGGGCTAGGTCCGACTCTATCGCTTGCACCAGTCTGCGGTCCGCTTCGGCGATGCGGCTGACCAGGGCCACGCGTTCGACCATATCGCCAAAAGAGAGATCCTCGCCGCCGAAGATGGCCCCCAGAACCGCTATGGTGTCCGAGCCCCGGTTCTTGTACATCTCGACTATGCGTTGGTTAAGGCGTGCCCGCTGCTCCGCCAGACGTTGCTCCGCTTCCGCGATCTGTTCCTTCACCTGGTCCCTACGGATGCGGATGCTCTCAAGCTCTTCCTCGGCTCGGGCCTGAGCCTGGACATACTTGTCGAGCTTGGCTTGCAGCTTCTTAAGGGCGGCCTTGGCTTCCTTGAGCTCGGCCTGGGTGCGCTCGAGTGCAGAATCAGCGTAGACCGCAGGTGGGCCCAGAGGAGGGGGGACCGAGGCGGCGAGCAGGCTGAAGATCAAAGCTCCGATCACCGCCCAGAGAACTGACTGCACTGCCCGTGACCGTGACATAGCTGCAGTTTACCCCAGCGCCTGAACAGGGGCCACTGGAAGTGCCCTTGGGCGGCCGGGACGCCGCTTCCTTCTACCGTGCGTCTGCGGTGCGTTATCCTGGGTCGGAAGACGGCAGAAGGAGAGGTAGGGACCATGCCTTCGTTCGACGTAGTGAGCCGAGTCGATATGCAAGAGCTCGACAACGCGGTCAACCAAGCCAAGAAAGAAATCAGCACCCGTTTCGATTTCCGCGGTTCCAAGACCAAGATCGACCTCGACCGCAAGGAAAACAAGATCGTTGTACTGACCGAGGATGACATGAAGCTGCGGGCCATCCGGGACTTGCTGCTTTCCAAAGCAGTAAGACGGTCGATCGATCCTAAGGCCCTCGTCTTCGGGAACCCGGAACGGGCAGCGGGTGACATGCTGCGGCAGACCGTCACGGTGACCAACGGCATAGACACTGACACCGCTCGCAGAGTGGTCAAAGTGGTCAAAGACACCGGGCTCAAGGTGCAGGCGGCCATCCAGGGCGACGAAGTGCGGGTGAGCGGCAAGCAACGCGATGATCTGCAGGCGGCAATCGCCGCTCTCAAAGCTGCTGATCTTGGTATCCCGCTGCAATTTGTGAACTATCGGGAGTGAGGAGCGAACGGCTGTGAGCAGTCCAACACCACGATCTCTGGGAGACGAGGGATCACAAGCTAGCAGGGGCGAGGTCCCTCGCGGCCACGTGTTCTTCCCGGGCGACGTCCGCCTGGAGGGCGTCCTGGAGTGGCCGGGGCGGGAGGGAATGACTCGCCCCCGGGGTGGCGTCGTGATAGCTCATCCCCATCCTCTCTATGGCGGCACCATGGCCCAGCCGGTAGTTTTCCGGGTGGCACGGGCTTGCCAGGAGCAGGGGTTTGCGACTCTGCGTTTCAACTTCCGGGGCGTGGGTGGTAGTGCTGGCACTTACAACGGTCGGGAAGAATATCGTGATGTCGAGGCCGCGCTCCGGTATCTAGAGGCCCAGTTGTCAAGAGGTCAGCTTACGGGAGTCGCGAGCGCGGATAGCCTGTCCGCCCGGAGTCCATCGACCTCGGAAGGCACGGTGGATGGTCCTGGTGTACCGCGCTTGCCGTTGGCCGTCGCCGGCTACTCCTTCGGCAGTGTCATGGCGGCCCTGGCCGCCGGGCGGGGTGAGGTCGGTGTCGACGCTCTGGTGCTCATCGCGCTGCCCATATTCTGGGACGAGCTACCTTTGGATCTCTTCCGCGCTTTGCGCGAGTTCCGCGGGTCCCTGCTGGCCGTATGTGGCGAAGGAGACGATCTTGCTCCTCCGGGGGCAGTGGCCGGCAGACTGGAGGAACTCAAGCTTCGTTTTGAGTTGAGGGTCATCCCGGGAGTGGGGCATCTGTTTGAAGGCCGTCAGCAGGAAGTCGGGGAGGTCGTGGCGCACTTTCTCGCTGACCTGAGCTGACGGCGTCCCGGCGCCATTCTCAATCCAAGGTCTGAACCACCACCGAGCGCTGTGGCCTTAAGCTCGGGCCATGCTCGTGCTGCCCAAGAAACGCATATTGGTCTACTTGATGGCGGGCCTGGTCGTGGCGGTGGTAGGGACTGCGGGCCTCCTTGCTGGTCGCGGTGAGGAGGCCGGTGGACAGGTGGTCATCTCCGCTATCGAGCAGTCGCCGGCCAGCACCGGGGCGGGCGGGCAGGGCGCAGGCGGGGCCGCGTCGACTTCCACGAGCGGCCCGCCCGCCCTCATCTACGTCCAAGTCGGCGGGGCCGTGCGGCGGCCCGGTGTATACCAGGTGCCGTCAGACGCCCGTGTCTTCCAGGTCATACAAGAGGCGGGCGGTTTCACCGAAGACGCCGATGAGGAGGCGGTGCCGCTCGCTTCGAAGCTGAGCGACGGTTGTCGCGTCTTCGTTCCGCGCTTGGGCGAGGCAACGGAGGGCACCAGTAGCGAACCGGTACTCTCAGTCCCTATTGTGGGCGGGGCTGGCGGTGGAGAGCCACGGCCGGTGAATCTCAACACTGCGACTTTGGAACAGCTGCAGTCCCTCCCCGGTATCGGTCCTGCGCTTGCGCAAAGGATCATCACCTATAGGGAAGAACACGGCCCCTTCGCTTCCGTCGATCAGCTTCTGGAGGTCCCAGGCATCGGCCAGACCAAGCTGGAACAGCTGAGACTGCTCGTGAGTCTCTAGCGGTGGTGCCCGATCCCGTGAGAGCTGTGCGGACGGGAGCTCTGTCCTGGGCCACGGTATGGTTCCTGCGCAGAGCTGGACTGGCCCGTTTTGCTACCGCTGCGGTCGCCTGTGGTCTGGCTCTGGCAGCGCTGGTAAGGATGCCGTGGCCCTTGACGGTAGGGCTGCTCGTTCTGTCGCTTGCCCTCTCCTTTCTTGGGGTGGTTTGCCCGCGGTCCCCGAGACTTGCGTCAACCTTCATTTTGCCCGTTGTCTGTCTGGGCATTCTTTCCAGCGCGTTGTTGTGCGGAATTCTGCTGGGGACCTGGCGGCTTGACGACATCGCTAACAGAGGGCTGCAAGGCCAGCCTGGCCCGCTGCTAGCCACTCGGGTCGTGGTCACTGGGGAGGTAAGCGAGTCTTCCGGCTGGCAGAGTGCACCGGCCCAGCTCCTTGACAATAAGAAGGCGGTCTATCTGGAGCTGGCGCCGGTAGCTAGCGAAGCACTGGGCATATCGCTGGTTCAAGGGGATGTGCTTCGGGTGACCGGCAGTCTGCTGCTACCAAGTGGTCCCTCTGCATCCGGTTACGACCAGGCCAAGAGACTAGCCCGGGAGGGTATCCATTTGGTCCTGCGTGTCAACGATCCTGACGGCGTCGCTGTCTTGGGAAAACGAGGAGGACTGTCCGGGTTCTTCGACCGGGTGCGAAACCGAGTGCGCTCCCACCTACGCGCAGGTCCTGAGCCGCGGGCGGGTGAGGTTCTTCTGGGTGCGCTCCTGGGGGAGACGCGAGGGATCGACAAGGCCTGGCTCGAGGCCTTTCGTCGGGCGGGCACGGCCCATATGTTCTCGGTCAGCGGGCTGCACGTGGCCAGTCTAGTGGCCGTGATGATGATACTGGCCTCGCTCTTTCGGCTTCCGGCAAGGGTGGGTCTAGTGCTGGGGGCGGCCGCCGCGCTGTTCATGGTGCCTCTAGTGGGTGCCTCTCCCCCTATCGTCCGAGCGACGGCCATGGTGCTTGTCCTCCTCGTGGGTCGCCTAATGGGGCGCCGACGGGACAGCTGGCAGGCGCTGAGCCTGGCTGCGGTGGTGGTGTTGGGGCTCGACCCGAATGCCGTGTTCGAAGTAGGTTTCCAGCTCTCCTTCGCTGCCCTCACCGGGATCCTTGCGCTGTCCTCTCGACTCCAACACCGGTTGCGGAGGCTGCCGCACCCAGTGGCGGCCGGTTTGGCGGTATCGCTCGCCGCCAGCCTGGGTACCACTCCGGTCTCTCTGCTGGTTTTCGGAAGGGCGTCTCTGGTCGGCCCTCTTGCGAATCTGCTGGTAGTCCCCCTCCTTCCCCTCATCACCGGATTGGGCATGGCGAGCGCGGTGCTCGGCTTCGTGTGGACCGGTTTCAGCGTGGGTCTGGACGCCTTGGTGTCCGTACCTGTTTACTGGGTGGTCTTGGTCTCCCGAGTGTGCTCCCTTGTGCCTGTACTCGGTCGCGGACAGGTGGGGGCACTGTTGCTCGCAGTCGGCTGCAGTCTAGCAGCCCTGCCCGCGGCGCTCGCCTTGTGCGGGATGCAGGTGTGCCTTCCTCTGAGGACGCCTCTCGAAAAACGTCTTAACGATTCGCGGCTGCTCAAGTGGCTGCGGGCTCACCGCCCTCGCCGACGACGGGTGGCCCTCGTTTCTGCGGCGGCGGTGGTCATAGCCGCATTCTCTTGGGGCGGGTTTCTGTTGCCGCTGGCGGCGCAAGAGGCGAAGTCTGTGGTACTCCGGGCAGTGGGCGAGGGGTGGCCGGACGGGGTAGAGGTGCGGGTGCTCGACGTGGGGCAAGGTAATGCGGTTCTGGTACGTACTCCCGGGCACAAAGCCCTACTTTTTGACGGCGGCCCGCGTGGGTGCCGGCTGCGCGATCAGCTGGTTTCCCTGGGGGTTTCCCGTCTCGAGGTCGTCGTTATCTCTCATCCCCACTTGGACCATTTCGGTGGTCTGGCCGAGGTCTTGGACGGCCTTCACCTGGGTGTCCTGGTGGACAATGTGGTGGTGGAGGGAGCCGCAGGGCACGAGCCAGAAGACCGAGAGGGGGTTCGGGGTGCTTCAACCGGCCAGTCTCAGTCCACGACGCCCGAGCGGGCGATTTCGAGCCGCTGGACGACAGGCTCCGCTTCCGAGCGCGAGGCGGCGATGTATGTGGAGATGCGAGAGTCGCTCAGAGAGAAAGGTGTTCAGGTTGCCACGGTGGCCTCTAGCTGGACTCTAGAAGTGGACGGCGTGACAGTGCGTTTCTTTGCTCCTCACCGCCCGTTAGTCATAATGGCTGGAGCCCATCCTTGGCAGGCCCGAGGGGGACCGCCTAGCGGAGAGGAGCTCAACGCGAGTTCTCTGGTGGCTTTGCTTACCGTGGGTCAAACGGACTTCCTCTTGCCGGGAGACGCGGAGGCCGAGGTTCTTGAGCGGTACCAGCTGCCTAGCTCGTGCGAGGTCCTTGTGGTTCCGCATCATGGGAGCAGAGGCGCAGTCAGCCCCAGCTTGCTCGGCAAGGTGGGAGCGTCGCTGGCCATTATTACCGTGGGGAGCAACAATTCTTTCGGCCACCCCGACGCCGCCACTCTTGGCCTGCTGCAAGAAGCCGTGCCTCTCACGCTGCGCACCGACCACTGCGGTTGGGTATCCTGTGCAGTTGTGAACGACACGATCAGAGTGCGCAGCGAAAGGATACCGGGGCCGTGAGCAAGAGCCCGCCCCCAAGAGCATCGGTTCCTCCGCAGACACAGCCCGTTCGGCCGCTGAAGCCCGCCTACCTCATCTTGGGAGATGACTTCCCCAAGATTGAGAGCGCTCTCAAGCGTCTTCGCGAGCGCATCATAAGGGAATCCGGGGGGGATCTTGATATCGCCGAGTTCGAGGCGGGGTCGGTCGCGCCGGCAGTAGTGGTCAACACGGCCAACACCATGTCTTTTCTGGGCGGGGTGCGCCTGGTACTGGTCAAGAACGTGCAGGTCTGGCAAAAGGCAGAAAAGGAGGTGATCGCAGCCTACCTCGCCTCACCTGCCCCAGATGCTTGTCTGTGTCTGGTCGCAGAGACTTTGCCTGCAGGAGACCGCCTGCGTTCTGCCATGGAGAAGCACGGCGAGGTGCTCGAGTATCGGGCGCCCAAGGAGTCCGACCTGCCCCGCTGGCTGCAAGGGGAAGCGGCTCGGCTAGGGGCGAAGCTCGGACCCCGCGAAGCCCAGCTCATCGTGCAACGCTGCGGGACGAACCAGACTCTCCTGCTCCGAGAGCTGGAGAAACTCAGTCTGTATGCAGGGGAGGAACCCGTCGCAAGTGATGACATCGAACTCTTGACCAGCGCCACCGAAGAAGCTCGCATTTTCGATTTGGTAGATGCCCTCGCCCTGGGGCGGGCTCCTTCCGCCTTTCTGGCCGCGAGCGAACTACTGGGGGCAGGCGAGGACGTCAATATGCTGTTCAACCGCATCTTGCGCCATTTCCAGCAGCTCTCTCGAGTAGCGGCGTTGCGGGAGGAGGGCTGGAGCCGGGACGCCATCCAGACCGAGCTCAAGCTCAAGCCCTATCCGGCACGCAAACTCTTCGAGCAAGCGGCTTTGCTGGGGGTAGAAGGTGTCGCTCGTCGACTTGCCGCACTGGCGGAGACTGATGCCCGCCTGAAAGGAATGAGCCCTCTGCCCGAGGACGTGGAGCTCCAGCTTCTTTTGGGCAGGCTTCTAACCGCCTAGGCCGGCGGCCAAGACGAGAGGGTAACGAAAAGAGGGCGGAGAGGAGGGGCTAGAGCTGGGACAGAAGCCGTGCCACCCTCGACTTCTTGCGCGCAGCATTGTTGTCGTGGATCGCCTTGTGCGCGGCAGCCTTGTCGATGGTGGAGGTCAGCTTCTTGGCAGTCTTCGCAGCGGCCTCGGCGTCGCCGACCTTGATGGATTCGGTCAGGCGCCGGAAGTACGTCTTGATGGACGACTTATAGCGCAGATTCTCCAATCTTTGCCGCTGAGCGACGCGCACTCGTTTACGCTGCTGCTTGGTGTTTGCCAATCTGGATCCCTCCCGTCTTCCCTTCGAAGCCGCAGGAGTTTAGCATAGCCCTCACGCATGGGCAACGATACTAAGAGACGCCTCGCCACCGCTGCCTTCTTCCTGGTCCTTGCCACCGCCGGTTCTCGCGTACTGGGCCTGGTCCGGGAGATGGTCATGGTCGGCTACCTGGGCCTGGGACCAGAGATGGGAGCCTTCACGGTCGCCTCCAAAGTCCCGAACCTGGTGCGTACCCTGCTGGCTGATACGGCCTTGTCCGCTGCCTTCATCCCCGTCTTCTCCAGTCTGCTTGAGAAAGAGCGGCGGCAAGAGGCCTGGCAGGTGGCTCACACGGTGACCTTCTTGGCTACGGTGGTGCTGGGGATCATCACCGCCCTGGGGATGGTATTCGCCCCGCAGGTGGTGAGAGTGGTGGCTCCCGGCTTCGGGGGAGACCAGACCATCATCGATCTCACGGTGCACGTGATGCGGGTCATGTTCCCGACTGTGGTGATCATGGGGGTGGCGGGCGTTTTCATGGGCATCCTCAACTCCTACGACCACTTCACTCTGCCGGCCCTGGCTCCCATCGTCTGGAATCTGGTCATCATCGGAGTGGTGGTGGCGTTTTCCGCCGGGTACGGATTCAAGGCCTTGGCCTGGGGGGTCCTCCTGGGGACCCTAGTCGAGCTCCTGATGCAGATACCGGGAGTGTGGAAGCGGCGCTATCGGGGGGGAGGCGGCTCGACGCTCCGGTTGGTCCTGCGTAGTCCTGAGGTCAGGCGCGTAGGGGTGCTCATCGGGCCGGTGATACTCAGCCTAGGTATCATCAACTTCAACGCCTTCATAGACACCGTCATCGCCACTCTCATCAGCATTCCGGCGCCCGCAGTGATCGAACGCGCCTTTCGTCTGTTCCAGCTGCCCCAGGGTGTTTTCGCCATCGCCATCGGCACTGTGCTCTTCCCGGCTCTGTCCCGTCACGCCGCTGCTAAGCGCCTTGCCGAGTTCAGGGAAGACCTTTCCTTGGGGATGCGCCAGATCTTCTTCGTCACCCTACCCTTCGCCGTTCTCTTCGTAGTGCTGGCGGTACCGACCATCCGGCTGATCTATGAGCACGGCAAGGTGACTGCAGAGGACACCTTGCAGGTCGCTTCGGCTCTGACCTTCTTCAGCGTGGGCATGTCCTTCGTGAGCGTCAACACTCTCTTGAACCGCGCTTTCTACAGTATCCAGAAGCCGTGGCTGCCGCTTGTGGTGGGTGTCATCAACCTGGGCTTGAACGCCGGCCTTGATCTCCTTCTTTATAAACCCCTGGGGGTGGGCGGCATCACCCTGTCCACCTCCCTGGTAAGCACTTTCAACTTCTTTGCTCTCGTCTTCCTGCTGCGCCCGCGTCTGGGGGGAGTAGACGGCCGGCGCGTGCTCATAATGGTCGGAAAGTCACTGCTCGCCCTGCTCCCTCTGGCGGCTGTCGCTTACTTCGTCTGGTTCGGAGCGGACAGGGTCCTCGGTCGGGCGGTCTGGGCCCAAGTAGTGTCGGTGGGGGCGGCCTACGTCTTGGCGGGGGCGACCTACTGTGCGGCAGCTTGGGCTCTGCGCATGCCGGAACTGAGGACCGTGCTGAACGTGGTCCGCCGCCGGCGCCAAACCGCTAGGCCGACCGAGGTCCCCAGCGGCGTCGACAACGAGTAGGCCTGCCGGGCGCCTCCCGGGCTTTCCGGTAGAATACGTCCCCCATGGCACGGTTTGAACACATCCGCAACTTCTGCATCATCGCCCACATCGACCACGGCAAGTCGACGTTGGCTGACCGTATCCTCGAGATCACGAACACGGTCTCGGAGCGGGAGATGCGGGAGCAGGTGCTCGACCGTATGGACCTGGAGCGGGAGCGAGGTATCACCATCAAGGCGCAGGCAGTCCGGGTCTACTACACCGCGGAGGACGGACGGGAATACCAATTCAACCTGATCGACACGCCGGGACATGTGGACTTCACCTACGAGGTCTCACGGAGTCTGGCCGCTTGCGAGGGCGCTATCTTGGTGGTCGATGCCACTCAGGGAGTGGAGGCGCAGACGCTGGCGAATACTCTGTTGGCTCTAGAGAACGATCTGGAGCTGGTGCCCGTGCTCAACAAGATCGACCTTCCAGGGGCAGAACCGGAACGACGGGCGGAAGAAATGGCCGCGGTCATAGGTTGCCCGCGCGCGGAAATCCTCAAGATCTCGGCCAAGACGGGGGAAGGGGTCCCGGCAGTGCTCGAGGCTGTGGTCAAGCGCATCCCTCCCCCCGGTGGTGAACTGGAGGCTCCGCCGAGGGCACTCATCTTCGACTCTGTCTACGACCAATACCGGGGCGTGGTGGCCTTCGTGCGCATGCGGGACGGCAGTTTCCAGAAGGGCGACCCCGTGTTGGCCATGGCCGCTGGGCGCCGTAGCGAGATAGAGGAAGTCGGCATTTTCAGTCCTGACATGCGGAAGACCGATGTCCTACGTGCGGGTGAGGTCGGCTACATCATCCCTGGCATCAAAGAGGTTGCCGATTTGCGTGTAGGTGACACTCTTACCAACGCGGCAAGACCGGCAGCCGAGCCCCTACCGGGTTATCGCGAGATCACGCCCATGGTCTTCTGTGGCTTGTTCCCCATCGATGGTGAGGACTACCCGGCTTTGCGCGAAGCCCTGGAGAAGCTCAAGCTGAACGATGCCTCCTTGTTTTTCGAGCCGGAGACCTCGAAAGCTCTGGGCTTCGGCTTTCGGTGTGGCTTCTTGGGCTTGCTGCACATGGATATCGTGAAGGAGCGGCTGGAGCGTGAGTTCGGGCTTGAGCTCTTGGCCACCACGCCGAACGTGCGCTACGAAGTGGAGCTCGTCACCGGCGAAGTGCTGGTGGTCAGCAACCCGGTCGATTTCCCAGCGGCTGCCCGCATCAAGGAAGTGAGGGAGCCGTACGTGGCCGCGAGCATATTCTTGCCAGCCGAGTTCGTGGGGTCAGTCATGGAGCTCTGTACAGACAAGCGGGGGCGGTTCCGGCACATGGAGTACCTGACGGCAGACCGAGTGCGGCTGGAATACGATCTTCCGCTGGCGGAAATCGTGCTCGATTTCTTCGATCTGCTCAAAACCCGTAGCCGCGGCTACGCCAGTTTCGACTACGAGCTGAAGGATTATGAGCCGGGAGATCTGGTGCGTCTCGACATCCGTATCGCCGGTGAGGTGGTGGATGCCCTCAGTCTCATCGTGCACGCCGACCGTGCTTACACGGTGGGGCGGGGTCTGGTCGAGAAGCTGCGCAAGAAGATCCCACGCCAGCTCTTCGAGGTGGCTATCCAGGCGGCGGTAGGCAGTCGTATCATCGCCCGGGAGACCTTGCCGGCTTTGCGTAAAGATGTACTGGCCAAGTGTTATGGCGGCGACATCACCCGCAAGCGCAAGCTCTTGGAGAAGCAGAAGGCCGGGAAGAAGAGGATGAAGATGGTGGGTACGGTGGAGATCCCGCAGGACGCCTTCCTGGCGGTCTTGGAGCTGGGCGAGAGCAAGGAGGGCAAACGGTGACCGTGGGTTACTTGGTCCTGGGGATACTACTGGTGGTGATGGGAGGGGCCCAGACCTGGCTGCGACACACCACCCCCGAAGCCGATGCCGCCCGCAGAGGGGTGCGAAGCGGGAAGGCCTGGAACAAGTGGACCGCGATACAAGGACCTATCGCTGTCGGGCTGGGCATCGTGCTCATCGTCCTGGGCGTCATGGGTCGGTAAGAAGGGCCCTTGAGTCGGTCCGGGAGCGGGAGGGGTAGCGCGGCCTGCGGCCGGTAGAGGGGAGACTGCGACCGTGGCACCGTCGGTGACGCATCTTTACGTCCATGTGCCGTTCTGCCGCTCGCGGTGCGGCTACTGTGACTTCGCCTCCGAGCCCATCGGTCCGCACCTGGAAGCGCGACGGGTCGAGCGCTACTTGGAGGTCATGGGGGAGGAGCTCACGGGTTGGGTGCACCGGGGTGTGGGGCCTTTTGCCACTATCTACGTGGGGGGTGGGACCCCGACCGTCTTGCCGCGGGCTCCGCTCCTCGAGCTGGTGGCTCGTCTCAAACAGTTGCAGGCGGGCGTGGCCTGTCGGGAGCTCACGCTCGAAGCGAATCCCGGGACCGTCGACGCTGAGTTGTTACAAGCCTTGGCTAGCTCGGGCGTGACGCGACTTTCACTCGGGGTCCAGTCGTTCTCGCCTCGTCTGCGGGAAGCGCTCGGACGGGCTGTGGAGCAAGAGGAGATCGAATCAGCATTCGTAGCTCTGGCCGAGGCAGGCTGGGAGGACTGGAACCTAGACCTGGTCTTCGGCATTCCCGGGCAGGACTGGGAACTGGCGGCGGCCGACTTGACCGCTGCCGTGGAGGCCGGCCCGACACACATTTCACTATATGACCTCAGCTACACCCCGGAATATGCCGCCTGGGTGAGAAGGACGCGCGGCGCCGGCGCCCGCAGGGCGGCCGGCGCCTTCGCTGAGCGGTATCTGGAAGCGGCGGTAGCGCGGCTGGAGGCAGCCGGCTACCGCCGCTACGAGATCTCCAACTTTGCGCGACCGGGGTACGAATGCCGGCACAACCTGGCCTACTGGAGAGGCGAGGATTACCTCGGGGTGGGCGCCTCTGCGGTCTCCACGGTGGGCCTGGTGCGGTGGATCAATCCGCGCAGCGTCGCGGACTACCTAGAGGGTGTGCCGCCGCAGGTGGAAAGGCTCAGCGGGCGGACCAGGCTATGGGAGAAGGCTATGCTGGGCTTGCGGACGCAGGAAGGGGTAGAAGAAGCGGCAGTGTCGCCGGTGCTCGACCAAAGGTGGCTGGCGCGACTGCTCGAACAGGGGTGCGTGCGCAAGCGCTATGGTAGACTTTGCCTGCATCCGACATACTTGAATGTCAGTAATGCTGTGCTTTCGACCCTGCTTTGTGATCCTGATGAAGGTCGACAAGAGCCATGGCACTCACCGAGAGACAACGAACGATCCTGAACGCGGTAACCGAGCGCTACATAGACACCGGTTGGCCGGTATCTTCCAAGGAGCTGGTCGGTAGGGCGGGCCTGCGCTGTTCCTCTTCGACGGTGCGGAACGAGTTCGCGGTGCTTGAGGAGCAAGGTTATCTTACCCATCCGCACACCTCTGCCGGCCGGATACCGACCGATCTGGGCTACCGGGAGTTCGTAGATCATCTGTTGAGCTCGTTTTCGCGCCGGTCGCGAGGGGCCGCCGTGTCCCCGGTCAAGCTGCAGCCCGAAGACCTGACAGGCGAGATCGACACTGCTCTCCAACAGGTGACCGAGGCCATGTCCCGCGCCACCAATCTGTTGGCGCTGGCGCTGGCTCCGCGGGTAAGTGGGGCCCGTCTCTGTCATGTCGAGCTGCTCCGCCTGCAACCCACCGAGCTCATGTACGTCTTCATCCTTTCGACTGGACGGGTCATGAAAGGTGTTATCGAGTGGCCGCAGGTGGTGGATCTGGGGTTGGTGGAATGGGCCCGGACCTACCTTAACGAAATGCTGGACGACCAGCTGCTCACCACTCGCCTTATCCGACGGGTCCTGGAGAATCCGGAGCTGAGCGCGCGGGAGGCGGCTTTCCTGCGGGAGCTGGAACCAGCCTTCTCCAAGCTAGTCGATGAGCAGTACCAGGAAGAGCTGTTCGTAGGTGGGACCTCGCGACTGTTGCAGGAGTCGCGGCTGAAGGACGTCTCCTCGCTCCGTGACCTCTTGGCTCTGCTCGAAGAGAAGTACCTGCTGCTCCAAGTGCTGAGAGCTGCTCTTGGGGCAGGGTCGGTCGTCGTGCGCATCGGTCGCGAGCATGAAGCCGAGGCCTTGCAGCGGTTCTCTCTGGTGGCAGCGAGCTACGGTCTGCCGCAACGACCTCTGGGGACAGTCAGTCTGGTGGGGCCTACGCGCATGGATTACGAAGCGGCCATAACCACTGTGCGCGAGACAGCCCAATCCCTGTCGGAGTTGGTGGGAGAGCGTTACGAGTGAGGTCAAGCTGACGCGATGAGCGAGCAACGCCAGACCAAACGAGACTACTACGAGGTGCTGGGCGTTCCGCGCGATGCCGACCTAGGACAGATAAAGAAGGCCTATCGCCGGTTGGCCCGGCAGCTTCACCCTGACGTCAACAGTAACGACCCTGAATGTGAGGAGAAGTTCAAGGAAGCCACCGAGGCGTACGAGGTGCTTTGCGACCCCGAGAAGCGTCGTCTATACGATGCCTATGGCCATGAAGGGCTACGTCGCGGCGCTGGCGGGGCAGGCGGCTTCGGCTTCGACGACTTCCCGGGCTTCGGAGACCTTTTCGAGAGCCTTTTCAACAGCGCTTTCGGGGGGAGTCCCTTCGGTACGACTTTCACGACCGCTCGGGCGGAGGGGCCAGCTCGGGGCGACGACCTGGCGGTGGAGCTGGAACTGACCTTGGAGGAGGCTGCCCTCGGCGTGGACAAGGAGGTAGTGTTCACTGCCCATGGGGTCTGTCCTAAGTGTGAAGGTCTGGGCACGCCGACCATGGACTCTATCAAGACCTGCCCGGACTGCAGTGGCCGCGGTCGCGTGCGAGTGGTGCGGAGGACCATGCTCGGCCAGTTCATCCAGACCGGAGTCTGTGAGCGCTGCGACGGGCAGGGGATAGTCATCGGCAAGCCCTGTCCACACTGTCAGGGTGAGGGCCGTCTGCTCATGGAGCGCAAGCTTACCGTGCATATCCCCGCCGGCATCGACTCTGGCCAGCGTATCCGGGTCTCGGGGAAGGGAGGCGCTGGCCAGCGCCGGGCTCAGTCCGGTGATCTCTATGTGCGCATCCGGGTGGCGCCCCATGAGCACTTTGAACGTCGCGGGGATGACCTTTACTCGCAGGTGGACCTCACCATGTGCCAGGCAGCCCTGGGGGCGGTGCTGACAGTGCCCACCCTGGACGGAGAAGCGGAGGTGGAGTTCTCCCCGGGCACCCAACCGGGAGAGACCAAGATCCTGCGGGGGAAAGGCGTGCCGCGACTGAACGGGCACGGCCGAGGCGACCACTACCTGTCGGTGCGGGTTCTCATACCGCGGGATTTGGATGAGAACCAGCGTAACCTGCTGCGAGAGTTCGACGAATCTTGTGGCTTGGAGCACTATCAGGCGCGTTCCGAGGGTGTCCTTCACCGTTTGCGGACGTTCTTCACTGGCTGATGGTCGGGGATAGACCCAGCGGACGCTTCCCTCCCCACAGGCTCCCGGCTTGCCAGCAGTAGAGGCGGATTCACATATGAGCAAGCCAGCGGTCCCTCCAGAATTCGACCTGGCCCTGATTGTGACCGTGCCGGAGACAGAAGCGGAAGTGTTCGGCGCTCTACTCATGGAGCGTCTCGGACCTTTTGAACTGCGCGAGGCAAGTCCTGGCTGTGTTGGGCCGAAGGGAGCGGTGGCGATCGAGGCGAGCGGGAGCGGCAGCGAGTCCGCCTCGAAAATCAGTCTGGTCTTCTATCCCCCGCAGGGCGCTGTCTCCTCCGCACGTGAACTCGTCGCCTCGCTGCCGCCAGGGCTGGTGGCAGAAGAAACGCTGGAGGTGGAACTGCGGCGGGTCCCGCGCGACTGGGTGGAGGGTTGGCGCGAGCACTTCCGGCCCCTTACCGTCGGCCGGGTGCGGGTGCGCCCACCGTGGCTTTCGGACCAGACCAGGAGCGATAGTGTTCAGGGGGGCGGGCAAGGAGAGGCAGGGTCTGAGCCTGCTGGCCGAGATAGCCGAGAGCGTGATTTCGAAAGGTCTGATCCCGCACCGCTAGCGGGGCGGAGCGCGCCGTTTGAGGTGGTCATCAATCCCGGGCTCGGCTTCGGAACGGGTCTGCATCCGACCACACGGGGAACCCTCCGATTCCTGCAAACCGACGACGAAGAGCAGTCCACTGGTCGAAACCCAGGTGCCCTGGTGGACGTGGGTACCGGTTCAGGAATACTCGCGATTGCTGCGGCCAAGATGGGGTTTGCCCCTGTGATCGCCTTCGACTCCGACTCCGTCGCTCTGGCTTCAGCCCGGGAGAACCTGGAGCTGAACGGGGTGGCCGGCCAAGTGCATCTCTATCACCAGCAGGTGGAAGCAGCGCCAAAGGACTGGTTCGTAGAGGCGACCGTACTCGCCAACCTCACCCTGGAGCCGGTACTGGAGTTGCTGGGGCGGCTGGCTCAGTTCTTCGGAGCCGCGAATACCAACGAGGTGTCGGTGGACGGGAGAAAGGGGGAGAGCGTAGCGGAGCGCAGGGGGTCTGCCGGCAGAGGGGGACCGTCCGGCGGTGAGCGGGGGAGGCCCAGGCGTCTGGTGGTCTCCGGCATCCTTTCTGGGGCGCAGGAAGACGAGGTGCTCCGGGCTGCCTGGGTCCTGGGCTACGGAGCGCGGCGACGGCTATACGAGGCGGAGTGGGTGACTCTGGAGCTGGTCCCCCAGAGCGGCGCCCAAGGCGGCGATTATCAGCGTCGGGGAGGTAAGTAGAGGCAGATGGCCAGGCACCGGGTGGCCTACAGGATAGGGCGCGGTTCCCAGCGGCGGCGGGCCCGTCTGCTGCGGGCCGGGTTGATACCACCGGGGGACCCAACGGGAAGGTCCAGTCATATCGCCGGTCTGGTCGTGCGGCGAGGCAAGGGTCTCGAGATCGAGCCGCTGTTTCAGCCGGGACCACCACTTCCCGTGGCGCGAGGGCCTTTCAAACCGCAACCGGGGCAGCTGGTGCTCTTCACCTTCTCCTACGGCTTCAAGGCTGAGATCGTACGCCACCTGGGTTGGAGCAGCGAGCTTGACGACATAATGGAAGCCCTACTTGCAGACAGCCACATCCGCCGTGGCTTCAGTCCCCAGGTCCTGGCCGAGGCGGAGGCAGCGGCGTCAAGCGACGGGGGTGGGCTTAGCGGAGACGCCTCTGAGGTCACGGCGCGGGTAGACCTTAGGGACCTCTTCACTTTCACCATAGACCCGGTCATGGCCCAAGATTTCGACGATGCCCTTTCCTTTGAGCGTACTGCCGAGGGCACCACCAGAGTCTACGTACACATCGCCGATGTCGCCTATTACGTCCGAGAAGGCACCGCCCTTGACCGGGAGGCCATGCGGAGGGGCAACTCCGTGTACGTGGCCCGGGGGGTGGAGCCGATGTTGCCGCCCGTTCTCTCCTCAGGTGTCTGCTCGCTCAGGCCGGGCGAGGACCGCAAGACGGTTACCGTCGAGATGGACGTCGATGACAACGGAGTAGTGCGCTCCACCCGGTTCTATCGTTCCTTGATCCGTAGTGACCGCCGCCTCGACTACGAGCAAGTCGAGCGCATGTTCCGGGGCGAGGAAAGTATGGATATCCAGCTGGCGGAGTCTCTGGCCTGGGGCCGGGACTTGGCCAAGATCTTGCGCGAGAGACGGTACGAGCGAGGCACCCTTCGTATCGAATCGACCGAGCCGGAGTTCGAGTGGGACGAGACCGGGCGGGTGTGCGCGGCCGATCCGGGGGAGGAGCTGGAAAGCCACTGGCTGATCGAAGTCTTCATGATCTTAGCCAATGAGCAGGTGGCGTCGTTCTTGGAGCGTCATCGGGTCCCGACTGTCTACCGAGTACATGACCTGCCCGACCCGTTCCGGGTGGACCATCTGCTTGACGTGCTATCCAGCCTGGGGCTGCCCACTCCGCGTTTCGATCCACTGATAGCGACCTCCGAAGACATACGCCGGGTGACCAGGGAGACGGCAGAGTGGATCGACCGCTACACTCCTGCCGACCGAGGTAAGGCCGCTCTCATGCAGCAGGTTCTGCGGGCCCAAGCCCGCGCCGTCTACCAGACCGTGAACATCGGGCACTTCGGGCTGGCCTCGTCCACCTACTGCCATTTCACCTCGCCCATCCGCCGTTATCCGGACCTGCTAGTGCACCGCGGCCTACTGGCCACGCTGGGACTGGCTCCTGCCCCCTCGACCACGTTTCTAGCTGACTGGGCCGAGCACTGTTCCCTCACGGAGCGGGAGGCCGACAAGATCGAACTCAAGGCGGACGACATCGTTTTGGCCCACTTGCTGAAACGTCGGCTGGATGAAGAAGGTTGGGGGGAAGCGGTCTTCAGAGGCCAGGTCATGAGTCTGACCCGCCACGGGATGTTCGTTCTCTTCGGCCGGGTGTTCCAAGGGTACCTCTCGGTGCGGGAGCTTCCGGACGATGATTATCGTCTCAACGAGGTAGAGACAGCCCTGGTGGGCCGCCGTACGGGACGGGCCTACCGGCTGGCCGATCTCCTTGACGTGCGGGTTATAGGGGTGGACGCGGTGCGGGGACGGATCGACTTGGCCTTGGTAGAGGGTGAATCCGGGGAGGAGGAAGGCGGAGACGGGGGCGGCGGGCGACGCGAGCAGCGCGGCCGTGCAGCAAAGAAGCGTACGGGCACCCGCCGGGTGTAGTCGAGGGCTTAGAAGGCCAGGGCTGGCTTCGGGGGTATACTGGATTACCCGGCACGGAGGCAGCTGTAAGAGATGAAACCCGAAGGCATAAGACTGATAGCCCAGAATAAGAAGGCTTATCACGACTACCGAATCGAGGAGACCTTGGAGGCCGGTATAGCTCTTACCGGGACCGAGGTCAAGTCACTGCGAGCAGGGCGAGTGAATCTTCGCGATTCCTACGCAGCTGTGGAGAACGGGGAGCTCTTCCTCATCGGGGTGCACATCAGCCCTTATGAACAGGGCAACATCTTCAATCACGACCCTCTGCGTAAGCGCAAGCTCCTGGTCCATGCCCGCGAACTTCGGCGTCTCTACGGCAAGGTGCGCCTGGCTGGCTATACCTTGGTGCCCACCAAGATGTACTTCAAGAACGGCTTAGCCAAAGTGGAACTCGGGCTGGCCAAAGGCAAGACCACATACGACAAGCGACAGACGCTGGCCAAGAAGGAAGCCGAGCGAGAGATGGAGAGGGTCTTCCGCCGCGGCGAGCGGGATTAGGCACGAGGTCCATACCCACAGGCGACCGGCATCTAGGGCGCCTGCTGCATAGTCTGCGTCTCACCACCGCCCGCCCGGAAGTGTGCGGAGGGCCGGCGGACAGTTCTCCCGCTTCGTCCTGCCGTGAGTGAGGAACGCACTGCTAGGGTATAATCAAGCGACTCAGGTAGCACGGTCTCAGGAACCGGGCTTCTGGGTCTCGTGGGGGCGACATGGTTTCGACGGGGCTCATGTCTGAGTTCGGGTAGCGAGCCGAGATCCCAGCCGTTCTCGTTAAACAGGCTGGAAAGAACAACTGCCAAACCTGAGTTGGCTCTGGCCGCTTAGTCTGAAGAAGACTTAAGCGCCTGTCGTGCCTCTCCCGCCTGCCGGAGAGGGTCGCGGCATGAACCTGGCGGGCTCACCCTGGGTGATCGCCACCGTCGTCGGGGGAAGATCCAGGTGGCTGGCTAAGCACTCCCTGCCTCTACGGGAGGGCAAGGCGAGAAGCAAAGTAGGGGCTACGCTCGTAGAAGCCTGGGCCAGACGGGTTTCGGACGGGGGTTCGATTCCCCCCGCCTCCACCTGTGCAGTAGCCGTTACTGGACGTACACATGGCAAGTACTCGAAACGCGACCACGCGGAACTCAGTCACCTACTACGAAGTGGAGCCTAAAGGCGGGCTCGCAGCCCTTTTCTTTGTTGGAAGAGGGAGACGCGGACCCGGCCGTCCTGGGTATCAGACGGACACGGCGGAAGAGGACTGGGTGGTTGCGTCTCCCGCAGGGGACGATCCAGGGCAGGGGCGTTCCGCCCTCTTCTGGGTCGGGATGGGTCTGGCCGCAGTGATCCTGCTGATGATCATAGGTGTGGTGGTACTGGTAGCCACAGAACCGGCCCCGGCTGTCTCGCCAGCGGTCCCCGAAACGACCTCCCCTACCACTGTGGCGACGACCGTCACCACCCTCCCAGAGGGTGCTGTTGCGATCATCCCCCCGACTACGGAATCCACCATCCCCGGGGAGACCGGCCCGACCGTGTATACGCATCCTCTCACCAATCCTATTCGGATCGTGATCCCGGCCATCAGCACGGCGGCTGACATCATCCCGGTCGGGGTGGCGAAAGAAGGGGTGATGGAGACCCCCCCAGCTCGTAAAGCGGGGTGGTACAAGTTGGGGCCGGCACCTGGTGCCCCGGGGCCTGCGGTCATCATCGCTCACAGCTTCTTCAATCACGAGCGCGACGTCTTCTACAACCTTAAGCGCCTGCAGCCTGGCGATGAGATCCAGGTGTACGACGGCAGCGGCGAGGTAGCGGTCTTCGTGGTCGATTCCAAAGAGGAGATTCTGAAGACCGAACTTCCCACCGAGCGCATCTGGAATCAGACCAGCGAGCCTGTCATCCGCCTGGTCACCTGCGGAGGCACCTTCGATCCCGAGACCAGGC
Organism: uncultured Actinomycetes bacterium; assembly: GCA_937148845.1. Classification (GTDB taxonomy): domain Bacteria; phylum Actinomycetota; class Thermoleophilia; order RBG-16-64-13; family RBG-16-64-13; genus CAKZRW01. Next base: position 50,298 of record CAKZRW010000088.1, read on the forward strand.
ATTTTCTCTCCAACGTGATTGTCTACGGGCACTTGGTGCAGTAGCAGGCGCTGCAGCAGTATCCGTGGGTGGGCCGGGGGCGCGGGGCCAAGAGGGCTGCGCGAAGATGTTTTTTCAGACGAAAGCAATTTTCGCCAAGGAAGAGGTTTACTTTTAGAGAATTGAGGTTACAATACAACCAGCGCAACAGCAGACTCGTTGTGGAACGGCTGTTGCGAACGGGAAGCTATGACCTCGAAGGGCGCGAACGGTCGCCCGGGGCTTCTGCCCCCGTCCTCCGAGAGAGCAAGTGGTGAGACCGGCCCGGAAATCGTGGAACAGTCCACGAACGGAAGGTACACAGGTCATGCGAAGGAGGAC
>CAKZRW010000089.1 GCA_937148845.1 uncultured Actinomycetes bacterium
GTCGGTATCGACCCAGCGCCGCCAACGCCTTGGCGAACACGGTGTTGGTCAGATCCTCGGCCTCCTCCGCGTTCATTACGCGGGCGCTGACGTAGCGCAGCACCTGGGGTGCGTATAACCGGTATAGGTCAGCGAAGGCCGCCAGATCCTGATGAGCGGCACGCTCGGCAAGTCGCCCGACAGCGGTGCGCAACACCGGGTCGGCGCCTGGCCTCGGTTTGTCCTGGGCTGCACTACCCGTTCTGATAGCAGATGTCCGTCCCATACACTGCCTGTATCGGCAGGCAAAGTAGGTGCCTTGAGGCAACAGTGGAGACAGGCGCCCTTGCGCAGCGTGCTCTCTCTGCCTTGGCGGCGGGGATGCCGGGGGCTTTATCTAAGCAAAGAGCGGCGGTCTTACAGCCGCCGCTCTTTCTGCCGAGCCCGGTCGCACGCAGCTGTCTTTCCTGCTATCCACCATTTGTCGTCGTGGTGGTGGGTTCGACCGTCGTGGTAGAGCTTGTACCCACCTCGATCTGCCGGGGGATCATGGGCCAAGTGCTTACGAAGGTGTCTTTGTGGAGGACCGTGCCGTCGGGCAGGGTCACTGCGCGTACCACCTTGCACTGTTTGCCCGCTTGGCCGTCGATGATGACACTGGACCACGTGGTCGGCTTCAAGGGGTTGGCGATGGTGACCTCGGTGCGGGCTACTACATTGTAGAAGTCGCTGGTCGTGTACTCGACCTTGCGGCCGTCGCTGGTGCCATAGATGGTGAAAGTAGTCTTGATGCCGTTGGAGGTGCCCCGGATCCAGATGTAATGGGAGGTGTCGTTACGGAAGCGCAGGTTGGCTCCGCCGGCGGTGACGGTGGCATCACGCCCTTTCGGATAATGGGCGATGTAGATGGAATGGTTTCTGCGCTCGATGATCTCCAGGCCGGCGAAGAAGGCGGCGTTGAAGAGCGTGGTGGAGACTTGGCAGATGCCGCCCCCGTAGACATCTTCCAGCTTGCCTGGTCCCACGATGCCTGGTGCCAATTTGTAGCCGCGCTCCGGGGTCCGCGGCCCGATCTGCTTGTCGAAATTGTATATCTGGCCAGGCGCAAGGATCACGTTGCTGGCGTACTCGGTCGTTATGCGTACGTTGACCTGCCGGTTGGGCGTGCCCACATACTGTGTAGTATAGCTGGCCAGCTTGTCCTTGATGCCCATCGCTTCAGCCTCTGCGGTGGTAAGGTCTGGCTCCACCTTGGTGACCGCCACTTGGGCTACCCGGTCGGTGGTCTTGAAGGAGGCAGCGGTTATGGCCTCTGCGGTCTTGGCATAATCGAGCGCCTCACCATCAATACCGGGCACGACCCAAGCCTTCTCGCCATCGCTATCAAAACTGGCGTTGATGGGTTCTTTGGCCACTTCGGGGGCGATACTGTCAAAGAAGGGGGTCATCTTGTTGGCAGTGAAGACAGGGACCAGCGTGGGCACACCGTTCTTGATCTCAGAAGTGAAGTCCATGTAGGAGGCAATCTGGTCCACCGTGAGAGTCCAGCGCTTCTCGCCATCGACCAGAGTGATGGGCCCGCTGATCATGGTGCGGGCAGTGCGCAGCGCCTCCTCGTTATCCTCCGCCTTGACGTCGGGTTCCTTGACCATCAGGGGAACCTGGACCTCGGTGGCGTGCAGACTGAGTAGCACTTCCTCGAGAGTGGCAGCCAGACTCTCTCGATCCACGACCTGGCCGTTCTTGTGCTCGATGACCCGTATCTCGGTCCCCTCGATGGCTAGCCCGGCGTTCACCGGCGGAACATCAAGTTCTGCGGCGATACCAGCAATGAACTTGTCCAATCTGGCGCGATCGACCGAGCCCACAAGTGGCAGATCCACCTGGGTAAAGTACAGCCGGAAACGCTCGACCAGATCCCCGAAGAAGTTGTTCTTACGCGAGACCTGCATGGCTTCGGTGACCGCCTTCTGGACGTCAAAGACGGTTCCCGCCTGGGCAGGTAGGAGCTCCCACTTCTTCTCGCCGCTGGTCAAGGTGATAGGGCTGTCTTGGGTCTCCGCTACCAGGCGGTTGAGATTGGCTATAGCCTCGCTACGGGTCATGCCCCCCAGGTCCTGACCCGCCACGCTCACTCCGGCGTGCACCTTGTTATAGTAAAGGACGGAATCGACCAGGATACCGAGGACTACTACTGCGATGATGACCCCTACCGCGATGAGCGCACCCAGGCCGAACCGGCGAGACCTTTTCTTTGTAGTCACACCTCTTGGGTTTCGGGGGTTGGTCTGGTTACGTACTGTGTACTGATTCACCTATCTATCTCCTGATCTCGTGTATTTCACAAGATACCCGCTGTGGTGTTGATGGCATAAGACGGTACGTGGTGATTACCCAGTATTCGCCAGATAGTATACGGGTCCTGGTAGCTGCGGACGGACTCCGCTGGTCACAGGTTCCCGCTATATCATTGTGCCCGCCCGCTTCCTGGCTGCAGTAGGTTAGCACTTGGTGGACAGCATGAATGTATCCCGGCCTCATCTTACCGTAGCCCAAGCGGGCGAGGATGCGCACCTGCCTGGCGGCCTCGCTGATTGTACCGGCAGTCTTACTGAGTTAGGCGGCGGCCTTGCTCATCGGGTAGCCTTGGCCGCCTTGCTCGCGAGCACTCTTGCGCCTGAGGAGGGGAGTCCCCTTTCCGGCCAGGCGCTCGGCGGCGACCTGAGACTGTCGCGTGAAGCCGTGCACAAGCAGGTGAAGCAGCTTCGCAGTCTTGGCTTCGCCGTGGAAGCGGTGCCCCGCGTAGGCTACCGGCTGAATGAGCCCTTCTCAGACCTGGTGGTGCCTGAAGCAGTCTTGCCCTACCTGTTCGGTCTGGTGGGGAAGGGACGGCAGGCGATCCGGAAAGAGGTTGCCGAACTTCATCGGGCGGAGGCTCGCTCTGAGGCGGGCGCTAAGGGAGGCTCTGGGCAGGGAGGAGTCCGCACCCTGGCGGGCTTCCGGGGATCCAGCGCCTTGGTGGTGGGGGTACCCTACCACTTCTTGACGGAGTGCCGTTCGACCAACGCGGTAGCCCGGGAGCTGGTTGCGAAGTCGCCTTCGGGGACCGTGATAGTGACCGACCGACAGACAGGCGGTCGTGGCCGGCTGGGCAGGAGCTGGCTGAGCGAGTCGGGCAAAGACCTCACTTTCTCGGTGATCCTGCGTCCCGCACTGACTCCGGCTCAGGCTCAGCTTCTGTCTCTAGCGGCAGCTGTCGCCGTAGCTGAGGTCTTGGAGGAGCGGTTCGGTCTGCAGGGCCGAGTGGGCCTTAAGTGGCCCAATGACGTTCTGCTCGAGGGCAGGAAGGTGTGTGGGGTCTTGGTCGAAGGCTCCCTGGACGTCGATCACCTGCACTGGGTCGTGGTGGGCATCGGCCTGAATGTGAACAGCCAAGCTTCGCGACTACCGGCCTCGGCGAGAGCAGCGGGTCTTGACCACCATAGTCCTGACCTCGCTGGGCAAGAAACGCTTCCCTCGAACAGCGGACCTGAGGCAAAGGAGTGGCAAGGACGCCCGCAGCCGATAGCGCTGGGGGAATACCTGGGGCGACGAGTGGAGCGGGCGGTGTTGCTGGCCGCCCTGCTTGCTCGGTTGGGGGATCGTTTCGCCAGTGTGGAAAAGCCGGCTGGCCTACTTGCGGCTTGGCGGGCAAGGGACGTCCTTGTCGGTCGCCTGGTGGAGGTGACCACCAGCCGGGGTGCCCTGGTGGTCAGCGGTACCGCCGAAGGTCTGGGTCCCCAGGGCCAGCTGCTTGTCAGAGAGAATGTGCCGGTCAAAGAGAGCGACGTCGAGCAGTCCCGACGGGGGCCCGGTGCTGAAGGGCGCGTGATCCAGGTGTTCGCCGGTGATGTGAGTGTGCTGGGTCTTCCGACAGTCGAGGTTTGACCAGGCTATCCATGACTAGGATTGTCAACCAATACAGGATATATGGTTGACAGTACCCAGAGCCGCCTGTTAGCCTGGGGGTCGCGTCTGGCCGGGGACTTGGTTCCTTGCGGTTGGGCTAGGCTGGGAGCGTGGCGGGGCCAGGCTGTTACAACCTAGTGAGGGGTAAGGAGGGCTGCTATGAGACGGCAAGCGCAGTCTTTGGATATCACCCGTTCTGAAGTGGCTCTGCGGGTGATCGGGGTTCTAGCCGGGGTAGGTCTGCTAGCCGCCAGTGCTAGGCTGGCGGTGCCGTTCTATCCGGTACCCCTCACCATGCAGACCCTGGCCGTGCTTCTCCTGGGGGGAGTGCTGGGGCCGACCCTGGGCGCAGCGACGGTGGCATCGTATCTCGCCGTAGGAGCCATGGGAGCGCCGGTGTTCGCCAAAGGCCTGGGGGGTGTAGCGGTGCTGGCTGGTCCCACCGGTGGTTATCTGGTCGGGTTCCTTGCCGCCGCTTGGCTGATGGGTTGGGCGGCAAGAGAGGCGGGCCGGATGACCGACAGGCGGGTTGCTGGCAGGAAGGTCGAGGGGACTGGTCGCTCGGAATACGCTTCTCCGCAGCCCGCTACTGGTGGCACTGCTCTCAAGAGTGTGGCCATGCTTACGGCCGGAGCAGTAGCGGCCGAGATTGTCATCTATGCCGCGGGTGTTCCTTGGCTAGCACTGTCTACCGGAATGGGTCTGCGGGCGGCAGTGGGGGCAGGGTTGGTCCCGTTCCTGCTGGGCGATCTACTCAAGATGGCGGTGGCAGTAGCCGCTCTACGAGCAGGAGCCAGGATTCGTTCTCGGCGGGCCTCGTTGCCGCTATAGTCCGCATGTGACTAGGCGAAGGCGAGCAAAGAAACGGGCCCGGATTTGACCGTATTTGAAGCTCTCATACTGGGGGTGGTGCAAGGAGCCACTGAGTTCCTCCCGGTGTCAAGCTCCGGGCATCTGGTGGTCGTTCCTGAGCTGTTCGGTATTCCCACTCCGCCTCTGGCGTTTGATGTTCTCGTACACCTCGCGACCCTGGTCGCCGTGGTGGCCTACTTCTACCGGGACGTGAGCCGGCTCGTGCTTTGCGTCGTGGCACCCAGGCACTTGTCTCGCCAAGAGTTGAAGCACTGGCGGCGTTTGCTCGTGTGGTTGATCGTCGGGTCGATCCCGGCCGCGCTGGCGGGCTTCCTGTTGAACGACTTTTTCGAGGGGCTCTTCGCCAGCACGTTGGCGGTGGGGCTGTTCTTGATCGTTACCAGTGCTCTGCTTTGCGGTGCCGACCTTGCGCTAGTCCGCTTGGAGAGACGAGGAAGGGTGAGAAGTCTTGACAGCCTGCGGGGTGCCGACGCCCTGCTCATCGGTTGTTTCCAAGCTCTCGCAATCGCTCCAGGCCTCAGTCGGTCGGGTTCCACCATCGCTGCCGGCGCCTTTCTTGGCTTCGATAGGCCGACAGCCGCTCATTTCTCGTTCTTGCTCAGCATCCCGGCCATTCTGGGGGCCTTCGTGTTCAGTCTGAAAGACATCGGGGGGGCCTTTGCCAGCGGCTCCGCCCTTGCCTATCTGGTGGGGGCGGGAGCCGCGGCGATTTCAGGATTCTTGGCGATATTTTTCTTGCTCAGATACTTGAAGCGCCACCGGCTGCGCCTGTTCGCTGTATACACACTGGTGGTGGGGCTGTTCGTGGTGGGGATCAGTCTGGTGTGACGCCTGCTTCGCGGTGAGGGGCTAGCGGCAGCCGCACTAATACCCGCAGCCCACCTTCTGCCAGAGGCGCGAGCTCCACCGCTCCCCCGTGGGCGATGGCGACTGCTTTCACGATGGAGAGACCCAAGCCAAAGCCACCAGTCCGACGGCTCCGAGAACGGTCGGGCCGATAGAACCGCTCGAAAAGACGCTCCGCCTCCTCCGGCGTAAGGATGGGGCCGCTGTTGGCCACCTCCAACAGGGCGTGCTGGCTGGTAGCGGTGGTCTCCACGCTGAACCACCCGCCGGCCTGGTTGTGACGGACAGCATTCTCTACCAGGTTGCCCACCAGACGTTCGAGGAGGGCCGGGTCTCCCCGGACGGGGGCCTGGGCAAGGTCGAGTTCGAGGCGGAGACCCAGGGCGTCGGCCTCCTCGGCGCACAACCCCACTTCCTTCCGCGCCAGGTCAGCCAGATCTGTATCGACTTGGAGGGTGGGACCCTCGGCGCTAGCCAAGACCAAAAGGGAGTCGATGAGTCTCTCGCTACGTTCGACCGCGTCAGTGACCGCTGCGCCCATCTCGGCCAGCTCTGCCGCAGAGAGGTCGGGGTCGCTCAAAGCCACGTCTATCTCAGTGCGGATGATGGTAAGCGGGGTGCGCAGCTCGTGCGAGGCGTTGGCGACGAACTCCTTTTGCGCGGTGAAGGCCGCGTCCAGACGGGCCAACATCTGGTCGAAGGTATCGGCCAGTTCTTTGAGTTCGTCCCGGGGCCCCTGCAGGTTGATGCGCTCATGCAAGGTTGAGGTCGATAATCGCTGTGCAGTGCTGGTGATGGCATGGAGAGGGCGCAGCATGCGGCCCGCCAGTAACCAAGCTCCGGCGAAAGTGACCACGGCCATGATGGCGAGGGCTACCAGTGACCAAGTCCACAGTTGACGGAGCGCCTCTTCCTTGAGTTCATGCTGAGCCTCGGCCAGAAGACGGGGCAGTGGGATACCGTTGATGGTGACGTAACGCTCGATCCGACCCGGTTCGCCGGGCAGGCCGGGGATACGACCGAACTCCAAAGCTTCCGGGGGAATGTTGAAGCGCTCGGCCACTGCTGCCCGCGCCTTCTCGGGAGCGGGAGTCAGACTGTCGCGTACCATGAAGTAGTTTATGGCGATGAGTACGATCCCCGCCAGCAGGAAGAGGGACCCATACCACAGGGTGAGTTTGAGCCGGATGGTGAGGCCACGGCGCGGGGACGGGCCTGCTGAGGCCGGGGGAGTGGCTGCGTTAGACGGGTCTACTGCCGGGACCGGGCTTGCCGAGAGTGGCGCGTTCATAGCTTGTAGCCGACGCCCGGCACGGTCTCGATGAGGGGCGGATCACCCAGCTTGCGACGCAGAGTCATGATGGTGACGCGCACCACGTTGGTAAAGGGATCGGTGTTCTCATCCCATACTTTTTCGAGGAGCTCTTCTGCACTCACTACCCGTCCTTCGGCAGCCATCAGGACTTCCAACACCCCGAACTCTTTCTTTGTGAGGCTAAGATCACGACCTGCTCGTTCAGCGATATGCCGAGCGGGGTCGAGCACCAGGTCCCCTCTTGTCAGCACCGGTGGCACGGGGGTGACCGCTCTTCTGCTCAAGGCGCGGATGCGGGCGACAAGTTCCTTGAGTGCGAACGGCTTGGGTAGGTAGTCGTCAGCACCCAGGTCAAGACCGGTCACCCGGTCTTGGATGGAGCCAGCTGCCGTCAGCATCAGGATGCGGGCCAGAGACTTGCATGCAATGAGTTGACGACAGACCTCATCGCCATGCACGACGGGCAGGTTACGGTCGAGCACGATGACGTCGTACTCGTTGACGGCGGCCTTGTCGAGCGCGGACTTGCCGTCGAAAACCACGTCGACGGCCATACCCTCGTTGCGCAGACCCCGCGCGATGGTATTGGCCAAGCGTTCTTCGTCTTCCACTACAAGCACGCGCATGTGCTACCTCACCCGTTTCAGACCGGTCTGGGCTCTGAGCCGTCCGCTCCGCAGAAGCAGTCCGCTAGCAGAAGCAGTCCGATAATACTCTCGGCTCACGATAATACTCAGAGTCCGTGTCGGTCAGTCTAGCCGCAAGATGGTAAAGCCAACGTAAGGGTGGAGCGCGCTGGAAAGCATCGGGTGGCAGGACCTCGCGGGCGTTGCGGGTGCTCGCCTTACGGGCGGCTTATGAGGCTAGGGAGTATCATCGTGCTGCTCCTGAGGCTAGTGAAGCCTCCTCTAGCCAGTGGAATCTTGGGACGGGAGGTCGCATCCATGATGTCTGTGGGTTGCAGGTGGTCATCAGCGAGGCGCCTGTTGCTGGTGGCTGTGGTCCTGCTTGTGCTTCTTGTGTTAGCGCTAGGCACGGGTGCCTGTTCAGTCGAGATCGGAAGAACGACAATTACTCCACCCTCTTCTTCCGCCTCTTTGCCACCCACCACTAGTACCGTCAGCAGTATGACTACGTCGAGCACCGATACCACGGCCCCCACATCTGCTCTTCTTGAGGGCGTGGTGAGTCCGGCTCAAGCGGTTGCCCGACAGCTGGGACCTAGCGTGGTCAACATCGCGGTGAGCGGCACTTACACCACTCCCTTCGGCCGGCAACCCTATTCCGGCGAGGGTTCGGGCGTGATCTACTCCGCGGACGGACTGATCATCACCAATAATCACGTGGTGACCGACCAGTACGGAGACCCGGTGGGTGAGATAGAGGTGACGCTGGCGACTGGGGAGAAGCTTCCGGCTTCCATAGTCGGGCGCGATCCTCTGACCGATCTGGCTGTGATCAGAGTGAAGCCCGATACTAGCCTGCCGGTCGCTAAGTTCTTTGATGGTATGCCAGAGGTAGGCGAGTACGCCATAGCCATCGGAAGTCCTCTCGGCTTCGAGAACTCGGTCACCCTGGGCATAGTCTCGGGATTGGCTCGGAGCATCGAGGGAGTCACCGGGGCGGAGGGCATAGCTCTCACCAACCTCATCCAGACTGACGCCCCCATCAGCCCGGGGAACTCGGGGGGTGCGCTGGCCAATGCCCGAGGAGAGGTGATCGGTATCAACGTGGCCTATCTGCCGCCCGCGCAGACGGGAGCTGTGAATATCGGCTTTGCGATCCCGTCGGTGGTAGCGGTGAAGGTAGCCGAGCAGATTGTAAATACTGGCAAGGCCACCCACGCCTATCTGGGAGTGGGCACACGCACAGTGACTTCCGACTTGCAGCGCCAGTTCGATCTATCGCGGTCCTCGGGTGTCTTGGTGGCTGAGGTATCGCCGAACGGGCCGGCCGCGAAGGCTGGTATCCGCCAGGGTGACATCATCATCAGTATCGACGGGAAAGCCACGCTCCAGTCGGCCGACGTTCTCATCGCGGTTAGAGACCGGCTACCCGGCGATGTGGTAGAGGTGACGATCGATCGGGGAGGGCAGACCTTGGTCATCAAGGTGACGCTGGAGGAGCGCCCCTCGGAGATGTAGGTCGGCCAACGGGTCTGACGCGAACGAGGGCGGCGCTGCTCCTGTTACCGTCTCTAGGTGCTCCCCTTACCCTCCTTCCCGGGAGACTATCGAATGCTGAATCCCTGCTCCCCGCGGGGAGGCTCGTCGTGGACTTCGAGGGAGGTCACGATCGCACGGTCAGGCCCTCGGCGGGTCCAGGCCAAGAGCTCGTCGACTGCAGAGCGGCAGCCTTCGTAGACCGCTTCCACACGGCCGTCAGGGAGATTGCGGACCCAACCACGCACTCCCAAACGGTGAGCCTGCTGGTAGGCGGTCTGGCGGAACCATACTCCTTGGACCCGTCCGTCCACAAAGACATGGACACGCACCTCAGCGTCCTTCTGGGCCTTGTCGTTCGGAAGGGAGTCGGGCGCAGGGGGTTTCTCTGGAGCCGTCATTTCTCGCAACTTCCTCGTCTCGCTCTCATCCTCTATAGCCCTGCTCGCCTATAAGGGGAACGAAAGCGCAGCTTAGGATGGAGGTCTCCCGGTAACGCGGCCTGCGGGAGGCGCGACCCGTCTCCCCTTCTGCCGGTGCTGCCTCTTCCTGTTCTTCTCCAGCGCTTCGGTCCGGCAGACGCTCGATGAGGCGGAGATCCTCCGCGAAACCGGCGTGTACTGGTATGACCATCCGTCCACCGACCGCCAGTTGTTCGAGTAGGGCTGAAGGCACGGAAGGCGCCCCCGCCGTGACGATTATGGCGTCGTAAGGAGCGTGCTCTGGTAGGCCGAGTGTGCCGTCTCCAGTGACCACGTGGACGTTGGTGTAGCCGAGATCCTTGAGTAAGAGAGCCGCGCGGTCGGCCAACTCCCCCAACCGTTCGATCGTCCACACCTCGGCGGCCAGCTCCCCCAGTATGGCGGCCTGATAACCAGAGCCGGTTCCGACCTCCAGCACCCGATCAGTGGGACGGATAGCAAGCAGTTCGGTCATGCGGGCCACCATGTAGGGCTGGGAGATCGTCTGCCCCTGCCCGATGGGCAGGGGACCGTCGGTGTAGGCCGCGGCCTGCTGGGAGAGAGGTACGAACCGGTGACGCGGGACCTTCTCCATGGCAGCAATGACCTTCTCGTCGGCCACCCCGCGAGCACGTATCTGCTCCTCCACCATGCGGTGGCGCTCAGTCGCGAAATCTCGTCCAGGCCTGTCGGTCATGATATGCAGCCCCTCGTCATCCGCGAGAGACGTCCCCCTTAGGGCTTCCGGGCGGGGCTGCAGGTAAGACGCCGGTCCCGAGCCCCGGTCCCCAGTCCCGAATCTCAGATCCTAGTGGAGACCTCTACCCTTTAAGGATACGCAGGCCGCGGTGTTTGCGTGCGCGGATCTTCTGTATGCGGTACACCAGCAGCACAAGGAAGCATACCAGCAGCGCACCGATGAGGGGCACCAACACGAAGACCAGGGTGCCGACCAAGACCGCCAAGTCCTCGTAGATGCTGATAAGCACTGCAGGGGTGACTTCGGCCGAGGGAGCCGGGCGTAAGGAACGGTGAACCTGCTCCGCAAGACCTGCGATGACCAGGCCGAGCCCGCCGCATACGCTCATGGCTATCCAGCCGTCGGGAGCCATCACCGCAGCGAACACTACGCCTCCTAGAAGTACCTTGAAGGGGCGAAGGACTGCGTTGTAAGTGCAGCTCAGGCGGGGCACCTTATCCAAGGCCAACTCGATCACGGCTAGCGCGAAGAGTAGAGAAAGCAGCCAAGTGCGTTCAAGGAACTCGAAAGGCGTATCTTCCAATCTCGGCGCGCTGGCAAACTCCAGGCGTGAGTACAGCGCGAGGAAAGCCACAGGTAAGAAGGCACGCATGCCGGAAAGGACGGAGAGGCCGGCCCCCATGCAGGCCCGGGCATAGATGCTCTTGAAGACCATGTCCATGACTTTCAGCCCCGATGTTGTCTACAGGACGAAGTGGACCAACCGCCCAGCGCTCAAAACAAGATCTGTTCCAAGGAATAGCGCAGCTTGGGTGCCGGAGGTTCATCAGCGGGATATCCGACTGATACCAGGACTGTGGGCACTATCGTTGAGGGGAGGTTCAGGATGCGGGAGTACTCGGCCGGATCGAAGGCGGTCATGGGACAAGCCCCCAGTCCCAGGGCATAGGCCCCATTGAGGGCGTTCCCCAGCGCTATGTGCACCTGCTCTCGAGACCACTGGAGTTGCTCCTGTGGAGTCATGCCGGCCACGAAGTCGGAGGCCAAGCCGGTGACGAACGATCGCATCTCGGCAGGAACTTCGCGCGCGATCAGCGCCTTGTCGTAGCGGTCGATGATGGCGGGGTAGTCGGTGTCCGCACACAGGACCAAAAGGTGGGAACAAGTGCGGACCTGAGGCTGGTTGAAAGCGGGCGTGGCCGAACACAGTGCCTCTTGGGTGGCCCGATCGGAGACTACCTTGATCTTCCAGGGCTGCAGGTTGATGGCCGAGGGCGCGTACCGGATCATGTCGAGGAGTTGACGGACGGTCTCTTCGGGAACCTTCCGGTCGTCGTACTCACGCACTGCGTACCGATTCTTGACGATCTCCATGAAGTCCACCTAGGCCTCACTTCTTGCGGGGAGGGATTCGACCGTTCAGCAGTATACAAAAAAACAGGGCGCAGACCGGGAGCACAGGCTGAGCTCAGAAGGGCTGGTATCGGTCTCGACCGTAATGCTTGTGGATTCTCCCGAACAGACTAGGCCAGATCTGGGCGGGGCCGCGTCAGGGAGTCAGCGGCGTACGGAGCCCGCTCGCTGCTTCCCCCACAGTCACCCGGTTACGGCCCGCGCGTTTGCTGCAATAAAGGAGCTCGTCGGCCCGCGCCGCCACCGAGCTTGGGTTGTCCACATTGTTGATGGCCAGAGTCCCACCCAAGGAGAGAGTGACCTGGAGTCGACGTTCATCCAATATGATGTCCGACTGCTCGACCAGGGCTCGGTAGCGCTCGGCGATGGCCGCGAGGTCACTCGGGGAAGTCTTGGTAAGTACGGCAGCGAATTCTTCGCCGCCCCAGCGACCGACAAGGTCATAGGAACGGGTGGCACCACGCAAGGTGCGTGCCACCATGCGCAAGACTTGGTCTCCCGTCTCGTGCCCGTAGGTGTCGTTGACCGCTTTGAAGTGGTCGATGTCCATCATGATGAAGCCGAGGGTCCACCCGTAACGGCCCGCCTCGTTGAGGCGGGCTTCCAAGGCGCGTTCGAGGAGGCGTCGGTTGGGCAGCTCCGTGAGTGGGTCAAGATAGGCCAGGCTCTCTAATTCCTTGACCTGCTCCAAAGCGGCCAGTTTGTCGGTGATATCGGTGAAGCTCTGTACTACGGCCACCAGCTCGCCACTTCGGTCGCGAAGAGGCCGGATGTGCACACGGACTGGAACCCGGTGGCCGAGCCGATGGTGGACGTACACCTCCGCCTTGCGCGGCTGCCCGTCGGCTCTTGTAGCCGCCATCGGGCAGGAATCTGTGCAGAGCAGTCGGCCGGTTCCATCGACGTGCTTGAGAAGCTCATCACTGCACCGACGTCCCAGGGCCTGGTCTGCGCTATAGCCGGTGAGGGCCTCACAAGCAGCATTCCAGTAAACGATACAGCCCTCTGCGTCCAGGACGTATACACCGTCACCCACGACATCGAGGATCGACCGGTAAGTGTTTGCATCCAACTCTGGCAGCAACGTGCTCATGACCGCCTGTGCTCCTGACTGTCCGAAAGTGACCTGTCTGTAGCTATACCTCTCTGTCGGCGAAATCAACCCCGGGGATTAGGTTAGGGCAGCTCTAGCTGCGAATACTCAAGAGCGAACGAGGGTGGGCTGCCAGCTGTCGTGAGTGCCGGGTGATAGAATCTGCCGGGCGCCGGCGTCCCCCTGCCCCCGTAGCTCAGGGGATAGAGCAGAGGTTTCCTAAACCTCGTGCGTAGGTTCGAGTCCTACCGGGGGCATTGCGCGAGCGGCTTGCGCTTGCTGGACCTCTGGGGCACTGCCTGGCCGTCCGGTCTTAAGTCGGGGCTGCCAGTTGGGGAGATTTGAGCAAGCGTGCGTTGATAGCCACTATGAGCGTACTAGCCGACATCAGTGCTGCTCCCAGCGTGGGGCTGAGTACAATACCTGCCCGTACTGCCACCCCCGCGGCGAGGGGAATGGCGAGCAAGTTGTACCCGGTGGCCCACACCAGGTTCTGCACCATCTTTCTCCAGGTCGAGCGGGCAAGCGAGAAGAGGTCCAATACATCAGCAGGGTTGTTCTTCACGAGGACAATGTCAGCAGACTCAACGGCCACGTCGGTGCCGGCTCCGATGGCGATGCCCACATCGGCCTGAACCAAGGCCGGGGCGTCGTTTACACCATCCCCGACTACGCCGACCACAAGGCCCCGCCGCTGCAATTCCTGGACCAATCTGGTCTTCTGCTGGGGAATTGCCCCGGCGTAATAGTCATCGATGCCAAGCTCCTCAGCCACCCATCGAGCCACCCTTTCATTGTCGCCGGTCATCATGATCGCCTTGATGCCCAGACTCTGCAGTCTTCGAACCGCCTCTCTAGACTCGGGTCGCAGTGCATCGGCCAGCCCCACAGCGCCGATGGGCTGCCCTTCCTCGAGGAGGTAGACCACGGTGAGAGGCTCGTCCAGATTCTCGTTGAGAGGAATGCCGATGCCGTGCGCCTTGAGCGACTCTGGGCTGACCACGCTGAGGCGCCGCCCGTCTATCTTTGCCTCAACTCCCTTCCCGGGAGTGGACGAGAAATCTTGTATAAGACGCAGGTTGAGCCCCCGCTCCTCGGCAGACCGAATAATCCCTTTGGCGATAGGGTGTTCGGAATGTCGCTCCATTGAGGCGGCCCAAGAGAGGATGTCGTCTTCTGTGTGGTGGCCGAAGGTCCATACACGTGCCACTCGAAAGTGACCCTCGGTCAAAGTGCCAGTCTTGTCAAAGACCAGGGCGGTTACTCTCCGGGAACGCTCGAAGGCAGTGCGGTCACGGATGAGGAGACCACTCCTGGCCGCCAAAGATGTGGAAACGGCCACCACGAGGGGGATGGCCAAACCTAGCGCATGGGGGCAGGTGATCACCATGACCGTTATGGCGCGCCCGAGGGCGAACGCAAAAGTCTCTCCCACTATCAGCCAACTTGCCAGGGTCACGGCTCCCGCGGCGAGGGCGACCAGCGTCAAGACGAAGGCGGCCCGGTCGGCCAGACTCTGGCTGCGAGACTTGCTTGTCTGCGCCTTCCGAACCAGATCCATCACTTGGTGAAGGTAGGTGCCAGTCCCTGTCTTCTGTACGAGGATCTTGAGCGAGCCCTCGCCGTTGAGAGAACCTCCAAGTACGGTGTCGCCCTCTCGCTTCTCAACCGGCATCGCTTCGCCCGTAAGCAGAGCCTCATTGAGGGCGCTGACTCCCTCGAGGACCTGCCCGTCGGTCGGCACCTTCTCTCCGGGTCGCACGAGGACCTGGTCTCCGGGTCGAACGTCGGCCAGCGGCACATCTCGTATCTTGTCAGCCGCATCAAGAACATGGGCCTTGTCGGGCAGGAGCCGGGTGAGCTCTTCCAGGGCTTGAGAGGCTCCCCTCACAGAGCGTATCTCCAGCCAGTGCCCAAGGAGCATGATATCTATCAGGGTGGCGAGCTCCCAGAAGAAAACATCTCCCCCGAGACCCAGAACCACGGAGGCGCTGTACAGGAAGGCGGCCGAGACGGCGATGACGATTAGGCTCATCATGGCTGGTCGCAGATGGCGCAGCTCGCGAACGGCGCCTCTAAGAAAGGGCAAGCCGCCCCAACCGTACATCAGGGCACTGAGGACCAGCAGAGCAGCACGTACCGGTCACCTGGGAAGGCTAGAGCCTCCAAGCGAAGGAAGTCACGGATGGACGGCGACAGGAGCAGGATGGGGATGGTGAGAGTCAGCGAAGCCCAGAAACGCGCGCGCAAATCCGCCACCACTTCCTGGGAGTGAAAATGCGGGGCTTCGTGTACCTCCCTTGGCGGCACGGAGTGATTCAGAGCCTCGTGGTGAGTAGCCGCTCCTTTCCCGTGGAGTTCATGATGCGGCTCGACCACGAGACTAGGGAATCAGATCAGCCTTACGTCGTAGGAACTCCTCCCGATCTATTTCGCCCCGAGCGTAGCGTTCCTCGAGGATCCGCAGAGCCTCCGATTTTGCTCCGCCTGTCCCTGATGACTCTGGTGTCTGCCACTGCCGAGGCCGTTCTTGGGGCAGCCGGTCGCGGTCTGGACGGCCGGCTGCGTATCGCACAAGGTAGACTATTCCTACCACGATCGCGGCCACCACCGCTATCCAGAACAGGATCATGAAACCCATACCGACCCAGCCGGCTGCACCCATGTGATCACTATCCCACCACCACATCATGGCTATCACCTCTTGCAAGAATGAACCGCGTGGACCTGCTGTGTCCCCTGGCCCACTACGCCGCCTCGAGATTGACAAACGCTGGGGAGAGCCTGTGTGTGCTATTCCCTGCGAACGTAGATCGAAAACGGTATGGACGAGGGTCACCAAGCTGCGATCAGCTCGGGCCGCGGAGAAGATCGGGGGTAGGGTCACAGACTGGAAGATCTTGCGCTCGGGTCCGCGGAGCCCGGCCGGCGCCGAACTGTGAGTCCTTTGACACGGCTCACGCGTCGTCTCTCGATTGGTGGGGTGGGTCTCCCCCAAGAGGGGGTTCCCACTAGTTCTCGCTAGCTCTCACGGTCTCGGAAACGAGGCGCTGGGATGTACTCGACTGAAGGCCGTCGTTGCGCGGTCTGCGGGTACAGCGCCATGATTTCGTAGATGGTCTTAGGTACTTCGGTCGAGACGGGCAGGCCCAGGTCTCTTGCCTGGTCGATCGTGATCGGGTAGTCATGGGTGTAGACGCCGGTTGCCAGGATGGTGGCCACCTCTTCCGCCTTTTCCCGCTCCATCTTCTCTTCGAGCAACTGGATCACGGCTGCTTTGACCTGCCGGATGGCCTTCTCCGCTACGTCGGCCATGATGATGGTCTCGTCGTCGATCTCGGAGATGGGCTTGCGCTCTAAGACCTTGAGCACCGAAGCAGCAGGCTGCTGGCCCAACTGGGGGTCGACTGGGCCCAGCACCGCATTCTCGTCCATGACGATCTCGTCAGCAGCCAGAGCTATGAAGGTGCCCCCAGACATGGCGTAGTGGGGTACGAAGACGGTGACCTTGGCCGGATGCCGCTTGAGGGTGAGGGCGATCTGCTCCACCGCCAGTACGAGACCTCCGGGAGTATGCACGATGAGGTCGATGGGGACGTCATCGTCAGTCATCTTTATGGCTCGAAGGACAGCCTCGGAGTCTTCGATGTCTATGTATCGGCTGAGAGGGAAGCCCAAGAAGCTCATGGTCTCTTGGCGATGGATGAGAGTGATGACTCGGCTGCCACGCTCCTTCTCCAGCCGAGCTAAGGCCCTGAGTCTCGACATGGCGAGCATCCTCTGCCGCACCACCGGCTGGAGTGAGATGAGGATCAGGAATATCCAAAGTAGATTGAGGTAATCCGACATAGCGTCTCCTTCCAGCGTCGCTAACGGTAGCCTCTTGGCACGAACGAGCCTCTCACCACGGGTAGTACTCGTCCGGGAAGGTGCGCCTTGCTGGGCGGCGTCTTAGGAACAGCGGCAGGAACGCCAGTCCGGCGATAAATCCTCCCACGTGAGCCCAGTAAGCCACCCCACCAAAGGCCTGGACCCCCGAAGCTATGGACAGGAATCCATCAAAGAGCTGAGATATGAACCAGAAGCCTATAAAGAGGAGCGCTGGTAGCTCCACGAACCAGGGCAGAAAGAAGAGCGGGATCAGTGTGATCACGCGGGCTCGGGGGTACAGCAGCAGGTACGCGGCCATCACCGCGCTGATGGCGCCGCTAGCCCCTATCGTGGGCACCTGTGACTGGGTGTTCAGCAGCGTGTGGGTCAGGCCGGCCACTACTCCACCGAGGAGATAGAAGAACAGGTAGCGTACGCTACCCAAACGGTCCTCAACGTTGTCCCCGAAGATGTACAGCGCCCACATGTTGCTGAGCAGGTGAAACCAACCTCCATGCAAGAACATGGACGAGAAAAGGGTGAGTATCTGCATCGAGGCGGGGTCGTCCAGGAAGCGGGCAGGAACCACCCCCAGTCTGCGCACCAGGTCGCCAGCTCGAGCCCCGGCGGCCAAGGTGAGAAAGAACACAAGGACGTTGACGGCTATGAGCAGAGAGTTGACGATGGGAAAAGATCGCGAAGGTATCGTGTCACGTAACGGGATCACGTCGCCCCCTGCCCATATTCATCGCCGATGTGTCTCTTTCGTCACGGTTCTCTCTTGGTCGACTCGTGTGTATCGCCTATTTACAACCTAGCGTAGCATCGCAAGGCGTCAGAAGCGGAAAAGGGGTGTCGTGGTCGGCGGTCCGGCCAGAGGCCGTCCCCCCAGGGGTGGTGTCCTGACCTGGCGAGGCTCTCCCGTTTTGGCGACACTCTCCCAACCTAACAAAAACCTTATTAACGGCGCCTTTATGAGCTGGTGATTACCGTCTGGTTGTGGGATCGGTTGTAACGGATCGTGGAGGTGCCATGGCCAAGAAAAGACGTCTCAGTTCAAGACGAAGTCGCGTGGCTGTTTCTTTGGTGGCGTTGGCGGTTGTCGCTCTGGTGGCTTTCTTCGTATACCGCGGGGTGACGGGTGACGCTGAGGCCACGGTCACTTACACCACTGCGCCTGTGCAGAAGATGACCCTGACCTCCACCGTCGACGGGACCGGAAACATAGAACTTCCCAAGACTGTTTCAGTCACTCCCTCAGTCCCAGGGGAGGTGAGCGGACTCGAGCTGAAGGTGGGTGACGAGGTGGAAAGTGGGCAGGTGCTTTTCACGCTGGTCAACCCGCAACTGGACGTGGGAGTGGCCGAAGCTCAGAACGCCTATGACAAGGCCTTGCTCGCCGTCGAGGTTGCCAAACTGGACCTGACCTCTGCCAAGAGCAGTCTGGCCAACCTCTATTCATCGAATCACACCACTCTCCAACTGAAGCAAGCCAAAGCTGCCGTGACCAGCGCGGAGCTTGCGGTCACGTCTGCAAGAAACGCGCTGGCTTCTGCCGAGATCGCGCTCAAAGAGGCCGAGAAGAACGCTGCCGCCCGCACGGTGACGGCCCCCATCTCCGGAGTAATCACGGCGCTAGCGGTCGAGAACGGCGACACTGTGTCGGGCGCCGGGGGAACCGCTGCCCTGGTGATCACCGACCCCGGGGTGTATCAGGCGACCATCACTCTGGCTGAATCCGACATCAGCCAGGTAGAAGTGGGGCAGAAAGCGATCCTCACCTACGATGCGTTGCCGGACCTCACCCAGGCGGGACGCGTGACACGCGTAGACTTGGCGGGCGCCAACGAGTCGGGGGTCGTGTCGTATACGGTGGTAGTCACCCCCGATGAGATGGATGAATCAGTGCGAGGGGGAATGACAGTCTCGGTAAGCATAATCACTCAGGTTGCCGAGGACGTCCTTGCTGTGCCGAGTTCTGCTGTCAAGTCATCTGCCCGTGGGAAATACGTGCAGATACTCCAAGACGGCCAGCCGACCAACGTGGCTGTCGAAGTGGGGGTATCCACCGACTCTTACACCGAGATAACGAGTGGCTTGAGTGAAGGCCAAGAGGTCATCGTAGCGACCAGCACGGGAGGCGCTGGCACCACCTCTACTACGGCCCGGGGCGGGCCCGGGATGCTGGAAGGAGGGGGCTTTCTCATGGACGGCGGTGGGCCCCCCGCAGGCTTTGCGCCGACCCCGGGAGCAACGCCAACTCCTTCGGCACGATGAAGCCCAGCCCAATGAAGCCTGAGATGAACGGTCACATGATCGAATGTTGGGACCTGACTAAGACCTACGTGTCAGGCGGAACCCAGACTCCGGCGCTCAGGGGAGTAAGCTTGACCATCGATCCTGGCGAATATGTAGCCATAATGGGTCCCTCGGGGTCGGGCAAGTCGACACTCATGCACATCTTGGGTGCTCTGGACACGCCGACCAGTGGCCGCTACCTCTTCGAGGGACAAGATGTCGGAGAGCTCACAGATGACGAGCTTGCCGACCTGCGTCGGGAGAAGATCGGTTTCGTCTTTCAGTCTTTCAATCTTCTGCCGCGAGCCACGGTCATGCGCAATGTGGTCCTGCCTTTGGTCTACGCTGGGGTCCCGCGGTCCGAACGCGAAGACCGGGCCAGAGTGGCTCTGCTCAAAGCCGGCCTGGAGGCGTCCTGCTGGACGCACCTGTCCAACCAGTTATCGGGCGGAGAGACTCAGCGAGTGGCCATCGCCCGTGCCCTGATCAACGAGCCAGCTCTGATCCTGGCCGACGAGCCTACCGGCAACCTAGACACGCATACGGGCGACATCATCCTCGACACCTTCCGTGAGCTCAATGAAAAGGGTCACACGATCGTGCTCATCACCCATGAGCAGACGGTAGCGGAGCGAGCGAGACGCATCATTCGCATCCAGGACGGCCTGATAGTGAGCGATGTTCGTAATAGCCGCGCAGGAGTGGAGTCATGAAGATCGGCGATGTGATCGAGGAAGCCCTGATCGCTGTATCTGCGAACAAGATCCGCACCGCCCTGACCGTGCTTGGTATCGTCATCGGCATAGCGTCAGTTGTGGCGTTGACAGCTATCGGTCAGGGGAGTCAGGCCACCATCACGGCCAGTATCGAAGCGGCAGGGTCCAATCTTGTGACTGTGGTGCCAGGCGCCGCCAGAAACGCAGGGATAGTGCGTGGGGCTTTCGGTGGCGCGAGGACCCTGAAGGTGACAGATGCTGAGGCCATAGCCCAGCTCCCGTTAGCCGAGGCGGTGGCACCTCAAGTGACTGGTCGCTACCAGGTAGTAGCGGCGAGTGGCAACGCGAACGTCCAGGTGATCGCGACCACTGCCTCCTACCAACAGGTACGGAACGTCGACATAGCTAGCGGTACCTTCTTCTCCGATCAGCAAGGGGAGGATGCCTCGCGGGTAGCGGTACTAGGCTCGCAGGTGGCCCTCGACCTCTTTGGTGATCCGGCGGAAGGAGGTACCGACCCTGTTGGGCAGACCATACGCATCAAGAGTTCCAAGTTCACGGTGATAGGGGTGGCAGCCTCCAAGGGGGGCATGGGGGCCGACACTGCCGACAACTCTATCTACGTCCCGCTCAAGACGGGTCAGAAGCTGCTTGCCGGCCAGACCACTTACCTGTCGCAAGTCAGTGTGCAGGCTGTCGATGCTGACAGCATGAGCGATCTACAGGCCGACATAACCGCTCTGTTGCTTGACCGTCACAACATCAGCGATCCCGATTCGGCCGACTTCCGAGTCATCAACCAGGCTGACCTAGCCTCGACGATGACCTCTACCTCACGGACCCTGACCCTGCTGCTTGCTGCTATCGCAGGGATCTCGCTCGTAGTTGGGGGCATCGGGATCATGAACATGATGTTGACCACCGTGACCGAGCGGACGCGCGAGATAGGTCTGCGTAAAGCTGTGGGAGCGAGGCGCCGCGACGTGAGCATCCAATTCCTTGTGGAAGCGATGCTCCTCACTTTTGCCGGCGGCATCATCGGCGTGGTGTTCGGCTGGTTGGTGTCGCTTGGGATCGAGCGCTGGGCCGGGCTTGATTCGGTGATCACCGTGCAGTGGGTAGTGATCGCGTTCGGGTTGTCAGCCTTGGTAGGGATCGTCTTTGGCTTCTACCCGGCCCGGCGTGCGGCGAGCCTGAGCCCTATCGAAGCCTTGAGATACGAATGAGAAACCAACAAGAGTCAGCGGAGGAAAGCATGTCGTTGAAAGGGGAAGAATCCATGCGGCGCAGGGGCGGCATCGCAAGGTGGCGTTCGGGCCTCGTCGCGGCGTTGTTGATATCGCTGGGGATCTACATGGCAGCGTGTGGTGGGGCTGATCAAGCCTCAAATACGACTAGCAGCAGCACTGCGAGGGATCGGACGGCGTCTCAAGCTTGGCCGGGTGGCACGCGTCCGTCTATGATGGGGACCACCACGACAGTCACGGCTAGCGAGTCGCAAGGACAGAGGGATACTTCTGGGTCTCTGGCTCAGCCGCAGACGTCGACGCCCTCAACGCAGCAGCCGACGAGCACCTCTGCGCAGTCCACGACTACCACTCTGGCCAAGGGAAGCTACGGGGACGGGACTTACCTAGTGGGAAGCGACATCGACTCTGGCCTCTATAAAGGGACCACCTGGAGGCCTGGGGCTCACTGGGAGATCTCGTGGGATGCCAACGGGGAGAAGTTCGTTGCTGCCGGAGACCCCGTCGGACAGTTCTACGTCAAGATAAGCAGCGGCCAGTATCTGCGGTTGGAAGGAGTCACTATCGCAAAGGCGAGCACGACAGCCGCCGAGACTCTGCTCGACAGCAACATCGGCGAGGGGACTTACCGGGTGGGATATGACATCGCCGCTGGCTGGTACAAAGGGGTCACGAACGGATCCCTGGGCTACTGGGAGATTACGAGCGACGCCAACGGACGGACGGTCGTGGCGAGTGACTACGTCAAAGGTACATTCACCCTGAAGGTCAAGAGCGGCCAGTACCTTACGCTGCGTGGAGTGACCGTGAGCCAGTAGCAGGTCAGGCTTCGTGGACCTTTCTCCTCCGCTTGAGCAGCACCGTTCCCCCAAGGGTAGCGGCGATGGCCAGAGCGGCGCCGATTCCGGCCCCTATAGGCCACAGCTTCCTACTTGGTCTCTGTGCAGCGATGAAATGGCCAACCGCCTCGGTTGGCAGGTAGTCTTTGTTGCCAGACGAGGCCAGTCGTGCTGTGCAGTTGCCTGACTGATCGATGCTCACCGGCAGCTCAAAGCGTCCGTCGGCGCGGGAACGACCTCTATTTCAAGCGGTTCGCTACTTCCCAGTCCTCTGGAGTCTCGGCGGCGCAAAAGCCCTTTGGAAGATAAGAGCGAGCGCTCCCGGTACCGGTGTCCAAGATCAGGAGAGTTTTCCCCGCAGCGTCCAGGAACTCTACCCTATCGAAGGCAGCACATAGCACACGGCGGTCGTCTGAGTCTGGATACTCCTCAGCGTGAACACAGTAGTTTTCGAAGGCGAAATCTAAGTATCTGCGGTCAGTCGACAACTCGACCAGAGGACGGTCGGCGTGGTAGGCACTAGCCACTACGGCCGCCGGTTTCGGTTCATGGTCCACATTGAGGATGCCGAACGACTTTCCGGTCTCAGGAAGCTCCTCGAAGGGTGTTCGGGCGTCGCCACCCAGGAACTGTGGCATCAGGAAGTGTGTGCAGTCCTGGGTCAAGAGGCTGCTAGAAGGCCAACAAGAGCCCACGGTTATGAGGTGATGACGATCGAGTTCCCGGATAGTCGAAGCCATGTTCGACAGCAGCGTGACCATACTGTCACGAATCGCTCGGGCGTCGGCCCCATACGCCCCACCCACATGGGCTCCGGTGGCAGCAGCATGGTCCGTCGATGTCTGCACAAAGGGGCCAGGCGGCGATGCGCGGGTCGCCAGCAAACTCGGGGATGAAGGCTCGCAGTCGCTTTTCGACAATCCAGTAGTTGGCCGGATCCCAGCCAATCCCCCAAGGGGCATCCCCCATCGCCCCCGATCCAGAACACGACCTTGAGGCCGTGCTTGTCAGCGAGCGAAAGAAGCCTCTTAAGCGCTTCGGTGTTCTCGGTAGCGACCTTGTACTTGGTGAAAGGATGCTTGAGCAGCGGGTTGCCGGTCGAATGGTCGAATAGAGGTAGTCGAATCCGGTGTGCGTGGTGTTGGCACCGTATTGGCAGGCCAGAGCCAGCTCCGTGTCTACCGCTTACCAATCCCAGTCAGGCAGAGCCGTCCAGCCGTAATCCCGCGGGAGGTAGCAGTAGCCGACCATGCGGAAGAGCTGCCCGTCTGGCATGAGCCGCTCGCCCTCGGCGTAAACGAAGCCGGGCGTCTCTGATGGCTTGCTTTTGATTTTGGCAATGACCCTTTGTGGGCGCGTGGAGGGCCAAGAGCCCACATCAACTGCCAAGAGCACCGTCAGCATGGCCCAACAGGTGTACAGGTTGGCGAGAGGCGCCATCCCCCGCATCTAGACTCCTCAACAACCCGGCTAGGCCGCTCCGTCCGAATTGAGTGAGGGTCGATATCTACCATCCCAGTGCTTGGGGGGGTATTCTGCAAACCTCTGAGGGTCATCGTCAGAGTGACCAGACAATGGGAGGTGAACGCGATGGGTTACTTCAACATACTGGCAGCCATCCCCGGGTTCTTCCTGAGTTCTCTTTTCTTCATGCTGCTGTGGGATCCTATTTGCGGCAAGCTCGGACTCCCCGACATCGGGTACACGACCTCGATGCTGATCGTGATCACCCTTTGGATTGCTGTTGCTCCCCTTGCCGCAGCAGCACGCAAGAAGAAGAGCTAGATCGCGTGCAAAGAGCAAGGTCGTGCGGCAAGGGGGAATGGTCGAGCGGCGGATGCGGAAAGAAGGCTCACGAGAACGGAGGACGAAGTGACGGCTGACAAGTTCGAGGCCGCCAAGGCAGAAGCTGTGGCTGGATTCTTGGATCCTGGCCCCAATCATCTGAACTGTGGGCAAGCGGTGCTGTACTTTTGCCTGCGAGCTACTGACAGAGACCCCGAACTGGTGAAGACTGCCAGATATCTGGGTGGCGGGATGGTACGCATGGGGGAGGTTTGCGGAGCTCTCTCTGGCGCGGCGGTCGGGCTAGGTCTCTGTGCCGATTCGGTAAAGAACACTGACGGCGAAGAACCTCTGTCACCCTTTGATTGGCTGCAAGAGCTGATTCGTCGATTCGAGCAGGAGTTCGGGGCTGTGACCTGCCGCAATCTTGTGGGCTGGGATATCAGCACGCCTGAGGGTTTCCGGGCTGCAAAGAAAGCCCAGGCCACCAAGCGTTGTCCCGAGTTCGTGAGTTGGGTGTGTGACCAGCTGGCAGGGATCCTGGATGGTGAACGTTAGAGTCGCCGGCGTCCAGATGGAGCCTGCTTTGGCAGACAAAGCAGCGAATCTGGCTCGGTGTCTTGGTGACCTAACCGTGGTTGCGCAGAACGGGGCTCAACTCGTGGTGTTTCCCGAGGCCGCACTCACCGGTTATGTGTACAGCAGTTTAGAGGAAGCGATGCCTCTGGCGGAGCCTGTCCCTGGTCCAAGCACGCTGGCCTTGGCGGACTCCTGCCGGGGTCTGGGCGTTCATTGTGTAGTTGGTCTGATCGAAGAAGATCGCGGCAGCTACTACAACACTTCGGTCTTGATAGGGCCGGGCGGAGTCATCGCCAAGTACCGGAAGCTGCATCTGCCCTATCTGGGCATCGATCGCTTTCTTCGCCCTGGCGATCTGGAGCCAGCAGTGCACGAGACCGAGCTGGGAAGGATTGGCCTCTCTATTTGTTATGACCTGGACTTTCCGGAGTACGCGCGGGTACTTGCCTTGCTGGGTGCCCAACTCATCGTGACTATCACCAACTGGCCGGACGATATCGAGTTTGTTCCCGACCATGTGGTGCAGACGCGGGCGCGAGAGAACGTGGTGAACCACGTCGCCGTCAATCGGGTAGGCGTCGAGCGCGGGGTACGTTTCATCGGGCGCTCGAAGTTTGTAGATTGCTCGGGCAACACGCTCGCCGAGGGAAAGCATTGGCTACCCGACCTGATCTACGCCGAAATCGACATGTCTGCGGCCGACCGCAAGCATAGGGTGGTCATCCCCGGTGAACTAGAGACCGATATGCTAAGAGACCGTCGGCCGGAGTTCTACGGAAGACTCACCGAGCGCTGACCAGTGCGAGCTTGCTCACTGGTGAGCGCCGGTCTTCCTTGCGGTCTTCCGGCTACTCCGTGTCTTACCGCGGTGTCACCTTCTTGTGCCGCTCCCTGTCTTCTTGCCCCGCCTCGTCTCGCTCCTACTCCTCGATTGGACGCTTGAAAGCGCAAAAGTAGGCATTGGTATAGCGAGTGGGCTCCATGCCGCCTCCCGAAGAGGGTATACGGGCCCTGGCTTTGATGGTCGCAGTCACGGGATCTTCGGGCGGTTTGGGTCCCCCATGTACGAGGATGTTGGCGTCGTCGTCGATGTAGACTGGCTGGATCGTGATCAACTCCCATCCGCGGCTCCCTATCTCGTTCAACCTATACAGTAATGCTTGCGGAGCCGAGGCCGGGGGTTCCCAGTCGGGCCAAAGGGTCTTGAGATACTCGCGCGTTTCAGGGTCTCGAGCGTTCGCGCGGTAGATGACGGTTCGGTACTCCCATTTCTGCATCCTGTCCTCCTTCCTCCTGTGGGGCCGGTTTTCGCCAAAAGTAGCCGTGTGTTTGCCAGTGCTTAACCAAGCGCCTTGGGACTGATGATAGCTTGCACCGTGGGAGTGCTCCCGAAACGGTGAATCGATAAGGAGGTCTGAGAAGCATGCTGACCGCGATTCTCGGTAGACGTAAGACCCTCATGCTGGCAGGGGCGATCACTGCACTTGCGACGACAGTGATAAGTCTCGCCACTATCGGTGCTTTCACCACGCGTGAGGCAGTGGCTGGACCGAAGGTGACTGGGAGACCCGTCAAGAATGTGATTGTGATGATAAGCGACGGCATGGGCTATAACCACGTCACTGCCACTGACTACTTCATGGGCCGTAAACAGGTCTACGAGTCTTTCCCGGTTCGTCTGGGCATGAGCACTTATGAGTACGAGCAGTTCAAGAAAGAGGGGGGTGCCCCTCTCGCCAACTGGTATGGCAAGTCAGCTTATCTGATGGGCTATGACCCGGTCGCCATGTGGGAGGACTTCTACTATTCCGCGTATCCCTTTGGCACCGACTCGGCTTCTGCAGCCACTGCTATGGCAAGTGGTGTAAAAACCTATAACGGCGCCATCGGGGTTGACGTCAACAGGAACCGGCTCAAGCTGGTCACTGAGTATGCCGAGGAGGCGGGGAAGGCGACCGGCGTCGTCACTTCGGTACAGTGGAGCCATGCCACACCGGCTGGATTCGTTGCACACAATGTGAGTCGCGAGAACTATGCAGCCATCGCGCAGGAGATCATCGATC
>CAKZRW010000090.1 GCA_937148845.1 uncultured Actinomycetes bacterium
TCAAGCTAAACTTGAGGATTATGTAGTGTCGGCCTACATACGAGCTCGGAAACCCTTGGGGTGAGCGCGATGCCCGGGGCTGGAGTGAGCGGGTCTGTGATCCCCGGGGCCGACAAGGAGCCCAGGCTCTTCAGCCCGACGACCGCGAAGGAGCCAGCGACCCAGGCCGAGAATGCGGTTGCCCTCTTCTCCGACGTTCACGGCAATCGCACCGCTCTGGACGCCGTGCTCGCTGACCTCGACAGGCGAGGCCTCACCGCTATCTACTGTCTGGGCGATCTGGTAGGCTACGGCCCCGATCCCAACGGGGTCATCGCCCTGCTTCGCGAGCGGCACGTCCCCAGTCTCCTCGGCAACTACGATGAAGGGGTTGCCTGGGAGACCGGCGATTGCGGCTGCTACTACCCCGACGCCGAAGCCAAACGCATAGGCCAGCTTTCGTACACCTTCACGGTGGCCGCAGTGACCGCTAAGAACAAGGCCTACCTACGCAGCCGGCCCCGCGAACTCTACCTCCGACTCAGCTTTACGAGACTTCACCTAGTCCATGGCAGTCCCCGGCGCATCAACGAATACCTTCTGCGCGACCGCGACGAGCGAACCTATGAGCATATAGCCGCGACTGAACAGGCCGATATGCTTGCCTTCGGCCATACCCATGACTTCTGGTCTCGTATGTATGGCCGCGTGCTCTTTGTGAACGTCGGCTCGGTGGGGCGGCCCAAAGACGGTGATCCCCGAGCCGCCTACGTCACCCTTGGGTGCCCTTTTCTCGATCCCGCGTTGAGCGACGCGCAAAGGACTGGCACCCCACGAGTGGAGATCGCGCGAGTCGCCTACGACATAGACAAGGCTGTCAGAGCCGTCATAGAAGCGGGCCTGCCGCCCGAACTCGCGGAGGCTTTGCGCGAAGGGAGGTAGGCTGCCATAGTCAGGACCGCGGGTAAGGAGGTAGCAACAGATGAGCGCTGACACCAAGGTCACGGTGATCCCCGAACTGCGCAGCGATGACAACGGCGACCGTTTCTTGGCCGACTGTCTCCAGGCCAAGCGCCGCCTGGTCGTAGCCGGCTGCGCCCCCAACACGCAGTACAAGCTCTTTCGAGACGCCTTCGCCGCCCAGGGCATGGACGTCCGCGCGGACATGGTCCCGCTCGATATCCGCAACATGAGCACTGAGGAAGCAGTGGGGAAGTTGGCCACTGCTCTCCACGCGACGGGCCTGGTCTAAGAAGGCTGAGACAAGGAGCAGCCCACATGGCCGAAACCACTTTCATGGTAGTCCCACGCCGCTGGATCCCCTGGACTCCCACCATCGCTTATGCAAAATGCGACTTCTGTACGGAATGCGCTGAGTTCCGCCACGACCGCGTCTCGAACACCGGGGAGGTGACTTCAAGCTGGTGGGGGCGATCCTGGCCTGCAACGGACTCGACAAGCCGGGAGATCCGCTCACTGGGCACGGAAAAGCACGGCGGACCGGTGGCCCAAGCTTTGGTAATGGCGGACATCCTGGGTCCAGGCGCTGCCCCCTGCTCGCGTTTTCGAGGGACTAGGACCGAAGCCGGTGGGAAGGCAGTGGCGGCCGTGGCCGACCCCATCGCCGCGGAAGTGGACGCCCTGCTTGCCGCAAGCCCAGGCAGCAGCAGTAGGGGAGCAAGAGCAGGGGAAGACCGCTCGTCCGCGCAGAGGTACAAGGAGTGATGGGCATGGAACGACTTGCTGACACTTTCAAGGCCCTGTCCGACGAGACCCGCCTGCGCATAATGGCGCTCTTGTTGGAGAACGAGGAGCTTTGCGTGTGCGACCTCGTCGAAACCTTGGGCGAGACCCAGTCAAAGGTCTCGCGCCATCTCCGCTATCTCTACCACTCAGGTCTGGTGAAATGCCGGCGAGAGGGGCTCTGGATGCACTATAGGCTGGCCCCGGACCTAGCTCCCGAGCAAGCCCTGGTCTTGTCCGCGCTTTCCCAGGCCATCAGCGACGAGACCAAGCAGGAGTTGCGACAGGCGCTACGGGCCTGGTTAGCAAGGAGGCCATCGCCCTGCACGGCCTCGGACCCGAAGGCGGCGGCCTGCTGCTAGGAGTGGGTCCCGTGGCCTCCTGGGGTCGGAGAGCCACGGGTCAAGCATGCCGAGAGCTGCCACACTCTCCCCTTGACCGCTGCTGACTCTTGGCTACAAGTAGGTATGTTTCTCATACCTAAATATGCTCAGGGAGCGATTGGTGGAGTTCGAGTTCGATGAGGCCAGGTCCAGGCAGAATGCGGACAAGCACGGCATGGACTTCGTGGTTGCGCAGCAGTTGTGGTTGGACGTGCGTATGATCGAGATCCCCGCCAGGCCGGTCGACGAGTCGCGTTGGCTCGTTGTTGGCCTGATCGGCCGTACACATTACTCCGCGGTCATCACACGCCGCAGACACCGCATTCGGATCATCTCAGGCCGCCGCTCCCGGAAGAAAGAGATGGCACGCTATGAAGGCGAATGAGTTTGACAGGAAATTCGATGAGGGCGTCGAGGACATCGTGGACGATCTTGATCTCGTCCATGCCGTGCGTCCCAACCAGCTTACGCGTCGTGTGAACGTCGACTTCCCACAATGGATGATCGACTCTTTGGGCCGCGAAGCGAAACGGCTCGGGGTCACACGGCAGTCGGTGATCAAAGTGTGGATTGGGGAAAGGCTGGAGCGTAACGCTTCCTAGCTGCCGGCCCTTTCCAGACGCAGCAGTTCAGCCAGCGCTCGCTCGGCCACTTCCAGCTCCGCTGGCGTGGGCTCACTGGTGGTCAAGAGTCTCTGCATGGCGCGGCCTGGGGCCAGAAGCATCCGGGCGGCCAACTTGTCACCGTGGCGGGTAGCCCACCGCAGGGCTTCCAGAGCCAAGCCCAGACTGACAGCACTGGCCAGCACGGACGTCCCCGCCCGGGGTACCCCTCGACGACCTTTGAGCAAGAGGTTGGAAGCCACCGTGGCAGCCAGGAGGGGACCGACCAGGTTGGTGCCACAGCGGTCATGCTCTTTGGGGGCACCCGCGGCCGCAGGGTCGGCCTCTGCCTTACGGCCCGGCCGGGTACGCTCAAGGCCACGGGTATCGGTACGCTCAAGGCTGCCGATGACCTTGTGCTCCGCCCCGTGATAGGCCGTGATGCGGGAGCTCTTGAGCGAAAGTATGGCGGGGACAAACGTGCCCAAAGCCGCTCCTAGTTCCTGGACCAGTGCCCCCTTGGGCGCCCACCTGCGCACTGCGGCGTTGGCTGCGGTCGCGCCAGCCAGAGCCCTAAGCACCTGGCCTACCTCGAGCGGTAGCACTGCCTGGGGCAGACGGACCTTGACCAGCGCCAGCACTAACAGACTCTCGCCGAACCGGCTGAGGCCGCGGAGGAGAGGCACTCCCTCTCGGAACCGCGCCCCGCCCAGGCCCCGATCAGACCGGGCGCTGCGGCCAGCGGGCCCTGCAGTGCAGCCGGAGCTCCAGCCACCGCTGCCAGGCAGGCGGGGCTTACGTCCCGAAGCCACCGCGATGCCGCCACCCGGCTCCCTCACCGCGGCGGCCCAGAAGTGCTCGGAGACGAGCACAAGCCCATTGCGAAGAGCGATACCGCCCAGGCGAGGGACCGCCGCCCCCGTGCCCTCGGGGGAGAACGCGCCTCCGTTTGGGGTCACGTCGGAAGCAACGTCCGGATGCGTGTCCAGGGTCGCCTCTGGGATATGGGGAGCTGTGTTCGGCGTCACCTCTCGTTTATCTGGAGTCATGGTTGCTCCTCGATAGCTTGACGTTCCGCACTGGCCCAGGCCGTATCGCCCTCGGCCGTCACTGCCCAGGCTGCCGCTGGGCCGGCCTCGGCGGCCTGCCGGGCGGCGCGCCGGGCATCCGCCCGGCGCGCCCCCTCCCCCATCGCCGAGCTCCAGGCGGCCCGCGCCCGGCGGCGGGCCGCCACCCTGTGCGGCGCATAGACAAGGACGCTCAACACCACAGCCGCCACCCCAGCTACCAAGAACAGCTGCGTGATCCCTACCACGTCCCCCAGCAACCCACCCAAAGCGAAACCGCCTGCTGTTCCCAACTGCCCAAACCCAGCCCGTACCGAGATCATACGCCCTTTCTCCGCCACGGCCGGGGCCTCCTGATACATGGTCACCGATGACACGACCACAGCCACACTGAACACCCCGGCCAGACCCAGCAGTGAGATCGACAGCCAGAAGAACCCGCTGAAACTGACCGCCACCAGGCAGACTCCCATCACCAGGGAAGCCCAGAACACATAGCGGTTCTTGTCACCGGCCAGCTTCATCCGGCTGACGATTATGCCCCCGACGATCAACCCCACCGCCACAAACACCTCCAGGGCGGCCAAACCGGCCGGCCCCCGGTTGAACACGTCCAGAGCTAGACCGTAGGAGTTCGGCACGTACATCATGAAGGCTGCGGAGACGATCGCTCCAAAGAGCAGGTTGGTGCGCAGACCCGGATGCAGCCACAGCCGTTTAAGCACCCCCGGCGATTCCCGGAGTAGGCGCCAAATGCTGGGGGCCGCGCCTTCAAGCACACTGCCCCGCGGCAGTCCCACCAGAAGCAGGGCGGAGAGCAGGTAGCTCACGCTGTCGATGACGAAGGTGAGGGTGTAGCCCACGTAGGTGACCAGCACGCCGCCGAGCAGATAACCCAGAAGCTCCGCCCCGTCCCGCGACACCCCCAGGTAGGAGTTGGCTTTCACCAGATGCTCGCGGTCCACCAGCTCGGCCACCAGCTTGACCTGTCCCGGATTGAAAAAGGCCGTGCACACACCCATGAGCCCCGCGATCACGTAGACTAGGGCTACCAACCGCTCCGCCAAGAAGGGCATGGCGAATATGAGCACCGCCCGCGCCAGGTCGGTCAGCACCATGGTGTTGCGTGCGCTGTAGCGGTCGAGGACGGCTCCCCCCACCCAGCTCATCACTACCAGCGGCAGGGTGGACACAGCCAGGATGCCGCCCATGTGGAACACCGAGCCGGTCAAGCGGAAAACCATGAAGGCGAGGGCCACCGTCGACATCGAGGTGCCCGCGCTGGAGAGAAACTGGGCAGCGAACAGCCGCCCCACCACGCGAAAACTCATCCGCTCCCTCGAACCGCTTGTCGCGCCGCCCCAGCG
Organism: uncultured Actinomycetes bacterium; assembly: GCA_937148845.1. Taxonomy (GTDB): domain Bacteria; phylum Actinomycetota; class Thermoleophilia; order RBG-16-64-13; family RBG-16-64-13; genus CAKZRW01. The sequence continues at coordinate 5,142 of CAKZRW010000090.1, forward strand.
GACCCAGCCGCCAGCACGACGTTTCCACCATCACAACGCTTACCTTGTCAGGTCAACTCTAGCAGCTACGAGGCCGTGGCTGGGACGCCTTGCCCCTCCTCAGCGACAGGCTCGGGAGGCAGCTCGCGCAGGAAGCGGTCGCTCGAGAACTCCAGGTCGAAGTCGGCCGGCTCTCCCCGTTGATAGGCCAGGTCGTGCTCCTCCAGTACGGCCAAGAAGTTCTCCACCACCACCGGGTCGAACTGAGTGCCGGCATGTCGCCGCACCTCCTCTTTGGCCGCCTCCACCGAGAGCGCCTTACGGTAGGGCCGATCGCTCACCATGGCCGAGTACGCGTCGGCCACACAGATGATGCGACTGACGAGGGGGATCCGCTCCCCCACCAATCCCACCGGATAGCCGTTCCCATCGTAACGCTCGTGATGGTAAAGGACTACGTCCGCCAGCTCCTGAAACTGGTCGATAGTCTTGAGAATCTTGTAGCCGTTGTGGCAGTGGGCCTCGATGAGCGACCAAGCCTCCCCCTGCAGCCGCCCCGGGTAGTTGAGCACCTCGTCGGGCACACCGATCTTGCCCACATCGTGCACTAGGCTCGCCAAGTGAGCGAGGTTCTGTTCCTGCGCCCCCAGACCCATCCGTTGGGCTATGTCGGTAGCCCAGCGCGCCACAGCGGCCGAATGCCGGGCGGTGTAGTCGTCCTTGACGTCCAGAGCCATCACCTGGCTCTTGATGGCCTGAAGGAAGAGCCGCTCGTTGCGCAGGGCCAGCCGAGCGTTGTTCTGAGCCAGCTCCCTCTGATGAGCGTACGCCCGGAAGGCATAGATGAGCCCCAAGACTGGAAGGAGACAAAGAGCGACGAGCAGCGTGCGGTATAGTTCGGAGGACTCCGGGTTACTGCTAACGTACATACGGTAGATGTAGATGAGACCCAAGCTGATGGCAAGGAAGAAAAAGTGGAAGGGGAGGAAGGGGAGGAACAACCTCCATTGCTCGACCAGACGAACTCCTCTTCGAAGCCATCCGACCGGCATAAAGAGCACAAAATTGAGGAATTGGTACAAGACTCCAGCAAGAAGCCCGACGCCAGCTACCGTAAGTGGCGACAATTCTCCCACGTTTCCTAGTAGGCCGAGAAGTAATCCATACAGATAAGCAGACAACCCTGCAATCAGACCAACAGCGGCTGAAAAACACGCAGCCTGTTGAAGACTTTGGCGTCCAAGGCCAGCAACCTGAGCAATGACCGCAAGTAGAAACGCCCCCAGGGGACCAAGAACCGCTCCACCTAGGAAATAGGCGAGGAAACTTGCCGAGACCTGTGCGCCTTGGGCTACGCCAATGCTGTGCCTCTCGGCCAGGACAGCAACACAAAGCAGCAACGCGAAGGCCGGCCAAAAGCTGAGGCGCGCCATAGACAATTGTCCAAGTGTCGCTTCGGCATGAGCCATGCGAAGCGCAAATACGGCGGCGCCAACCATAAGGCCGGCCACGTAGAGCGACAGCCACGCTTCGTGCCTTGAAAGGCGCAAAACCCTAGAAGTGATGTGGATTCTCAAGCTGTTTCAGCGCTTCCTGAACATCCTCGACCAGACCCACACCTCGATTATCGGCATCCTGCGCCAGACCGTTAGCGTGGCCCAGTCCGACCTACCAAATTCTCCACGTCATAGCTTTCTCCTCTCGGCGCGACAGCCCTACCGTCAAAAGGCCCAGAGAAAGACCATCC
>CAKZRW010000091.1 GCA_937148845.1 uncultured Actinomycetes bacterium
CGTGCCGATGAAACAGGCCTCACCGATGACCACGCTCCCGTTGATGTTGACTCCCGGGCTTATGTACGTGTGGTCGCCGATGATGGTGTCGTGGGCCACATACGCGTTGTCGCTAACCACACAGTTACGGCCCAGTCGGACCTGCGGTCCTATGATCGCCTGGTGGCGGATGATGCAGCCCTCGCCGAGGCTCGCGTACTCGTCTACCACCGCAGTGGGAAAGACCAGGGTGGCTAGCGGGAAATCGAGCACTGCCAGCATCTCGCCGTACTTCTTGCGGGCGCCGGTATCCGTGATGGCTACCACAGCAGCCACATCAGGACCTTTGAGGTCGGGGAGCGCTCGTGAAGAACCCAGATAGGGCACACCGTAGGTGGTTGTGAGATAGGCTTCGCTGTGGATATCATCCACGTAGCCGAGGATCTCAAACGTAAGGTGCAACGTGGAGTAAAGGAGCCCGGCAAAACGGCCCCCGCCCACGAAGATGAGCTTGCTCCTCTGTTCAGGCCCGTTCTTCATACCAACGTCGTTTCCAGGCAACGAACGCCTCGCTCTCGTGTTTGATCTTCTTCCACCACCAGTCGTTGTCATGATACCAGCGCACGGTCTCTCTGAGGCCGGTCTCGAAATCCACTTGCGGCTGCCAACCCATCGCTCTGAGTCTGCTGCAGTCCAGCGAATACCGCCGATCATGACCAGGACGGTCGGCCACCCAACGGATGCACCCCTCGCCCAATCCCAGCTCGTCGAGGATGATGCGAGTGATCTCCAGGTTGGTGCGTTCGTTCCCGCCCCCGATGTTGTAGACCTGGCCGGGCTCGCCATGAGCGAGCACCAACTCGATGCCGGCACAGTGGTCGTCCACATGGAGCCAGTCGCGCACATTAAGACCGTCGCCATACAGAGGCAGCGGTTCTCCCTCGAGGGCGTTGGTGATGAAGAGAGGTATGAGCTTCTCTGGGTACTGGTGAGGTCCGTAGGTGTTCGAGCCTCGTGTGATCATCACGGGGAGAGCGTAGGTCCTGAAGTAGGCCAGCACCTGGAGATCGCCGGCAGCCTTGGCAGCGGCATACGGGCTGGAGGGCGCATAAGGCGCGTCCTCCGTGCAAGACCCCTCGCTCACCGAACCGTACACTTCGTCAGTCGAGACCTGCACCATCCGTGAGATACCCAGTGCGCGCACTGCCTCGAGCAAAGTGTAGGTACCAAGGACGTCGGTCCTCAGAAACGCCTCGGGATCGACGATGGAGCGGTCGACGTGTGTCTCGGCGGCGAAGTTCACGATGGCCTCGACGCCGTCTGCAGCCCTAAGGACGGTCTCCCGGTCACAGATATCGCCGTGCAGGAAGCGGTAGCGGGGGTGGTCCTCCACCGCCCGCAGATTGTCGGGGTTGCCGGCATAGGTGAGTTTGTCGAGGTTGATGACCTCGTGTCCTGCGGCCAAGGCTCGGCGCACAAAGTTGGAGCCGATAAAACCGGCACCGCCACACACCAGCATCTTCATGGACCTTCTCCAAGAGCCCGGTCTCCCTTGGCCGGTTCTTCCGCCGTCTGTGCCACTCGGGCCTGTTCTGCTCCGGCCTGTCCTATGCTGGTTTCTCTCCCCGGACCCTCTTCCTTAGCTCGCAAACCCGCTGGCAGACTCGCCATCAGGCCCGCTGCTAGGCGGTAGAGCCGAAAGTCGGGCCGTTCGGGGTCGTAGAGCACATCGTCCAGGTAGATCTTGTCGTCCCTTGCAATATCGCGCGCCAAGGTTACACCCTCGCTCAGGCAGATAGGCAGACCTTGTTGTCGCCCTGTGCCCGCGCCGCCCCGCTCACGGTTCTCAATGAGGCCGTAGCAGGTATAGCCACCGACCCCGTCGAGGCGCTCCCCGTGGCGAAGATCCCGCTTGGCATAGGCGTAGACGTCGGTCTTGAGTCCGGCTCGAGGAGCAAGGAGCGGTTCGCGGTCCAGGTAAGCCTCGGCTACACAGCGCATGGCTTCGATATAAACCAGGTGGTAGCTGCGGTCGAACACAAAGAAGGGCCCTTTGCCCGTCTCTGCCGGCATCCAGGAAAAGGAGCGGACCTGATAAGGATCGTCACAGTAACCGATGACGAACACGCCGCCGTAAGGGCGGGCCCCCAGGACGTAGTCCACTACTGGCTTGCCCTGCTCCCTGATGGCGGGTAGATCGAAGAGCTCCAAGGCTTCCTGCACTCGACTGCAACGGGGCCCCAGCATCCCTGGCCGCAACGTCGCCAAGTCATAGGCGTTGGCCACCAGCGCCATCTCTACGCAGAGCTTGGTCCCGTCGGTAAAGCCCGCACACATCTTGGGCTCTAGCGAGCGCTTCTCGGCCTCGGGTCTGATGCTGGTCGGGTTCGCGTAGCGGTCGAGATAGCCCTTGATGTTCCCCGCCATCACCAGCTTGAATCCCCAGAGCTCGAGCTCATCGACCAGGCGTGCTATGCAGCCTGGTTGATCGCCGTCGCAGCTGGTGTACACCTGGCCCCGTTCCTCTGCACAGCACAGAAGATAGGGTCCAAAGGTGAGATCGGCCTCGGCGTTCATCATGACCACGTCTTTGCCGGCCTCAAGAGCGGCAAGGGCGTGGTGAGCGCCGCCTGCTACGTCGTTACTCGCCTCGATCAAGACGTCGAGGGAAGGGGAGCGGGCTAGCAACAGAGCGTCTTCGCAGATGGCGACCAAGCCGGCCTTCATGGCATCTTCGACCTCGTCTTCGGTTTCGACCACTCGGTAAGGCCGGTGGAACTCCTCTGCGGCACCCGTCGCCTTTGCCAGGACTTTGTCACAAAGGCCCACAGCGGCAATACCGGGGGTGATCCCTGCCTGGTAATAAAGGCCCTTCCCTGCGGTGCCAGCCCCCAGGACGCCCACCCGGATAGGTCCAGGAAGGGCCTTGAGCCTGCCAAGAACGTCTCTCATAGGGGGCTCCTCTGTACTGTCTGCCGGGCTTGGGCAAGTGCGGCCGCCGCTTTCCGTCGGACCCGGGCGCCAAGAGGCGGTCGACGGGTGCGTCGCCGTATAGCATCGCTCACCGCCGCTCGGAGTTCAGAAGTGCTTAGAGTGCGCAGGTCGACCAGGACACCCTGTCTTAGCAAAGGTTCGGGGTCGCGGATGACAAGCGCGCGGTAGTCTTGGCCAAGCGTGCCGGCTCGATAGTGGGCGTACCACTCCCGCCAGTGCAGCGCCTGGCGGGGTGTCAGGTCTGGATTGCGCATGACGGCTTCTCCCCCCTGGACGACCTTGCGCTCGAACTGCTCGTAGCTGCGGATGGGGTAGTGGAGGAGGTACAGGTCACGCGACCAGGGCACAGGCTCGCCCGAAGCCAGTGAGTGGTTGCCCATGGTGACTTCCGGGTAGCCGTCGCGGGTGCAGGTCATCACCTTGCCGAGTCCCGGGTTCAACCGTCGCTTCCTCTTGAGCTTGGTGGGGGTAGCTGTGGTCGCGCTGAAGGTCTCAAAGCCCAGATATACGGCGTCGTTCATGGTCTCCTTACCCCCGCGATCGGCCAGATGGACCGTGAAGCTGTGGGCCTTGTAGGCGTGAGCGGGCCCACGCGCTATCTCGCGGGTGAGATCGCCGCTCAGCGCATACCAGAACTCGTCGGCGTCACAGTGGAAGATGAAGTCTGCTCCGAACTCTTCGTAGGCGAGTCGGCCCATGCGGTTGACCCACGTCGCCTGGGCGTAGTCTTGGCCGGGCTCGTCGATAAGGTAGAGGAGCCCCTTGTCTTGGTACCTGGCCAGCACTTCGCGAGTACCGTCCACGGAGCCGTTGTCGGTGGCCACGATGAAGTCCACCCCACTGCTCAGATGGTGCTCGAGATTCCGTTCGATAAGGTCGATCTCGTCGCGCACCAAGAGGGTCATGACCAGGCGCCCTTTTCTTCCTCGACCTGAGCCAGAACGGCGGCGGGGGGTGGGGGGCAGGAAAGACCAGGTGGTCATCGGTTCTCGACACTCCAGTCGAAGCCGATCTCGGGGTCATCCCACGGGCGACGCAGCTCGTCGGGGTTCTCGTAGTCGTACACCTCGGTGGTTATGTTGATGACGCCCGCCGGTTCGGTGCCCACGGGGGTGAATCCGTGGTATACACCCGGTGGGATCATGAGTCGCAGTTGACGCTGCCAGCCCATGATCACGGTCATCTTCTCGCCGTGGGTGGGTGAGGCTTCGCGTCCATCGTACAGACCCACCTTGACCATGCCAGTGACACAGACGAAGGTGTCGGTCTGCCTGGTGTGACAGTGCCAGGCTTTTACCACTCCCGGGTAGACCACGGTGAGATACACCTGGCCGAATCTCTGGAAGTCGGGACTGTCGGCCCGCAACATCTCCATGAGATACCCGCGGTCATCGGGGATCACCCGAAGCTCTTCGATCTTGACCCCTTGGATCATGACTCCTCCCGGTCTTCCCGCTCAGCCTTCCCGCTTGAGCAGGTCGAGCAAGTAAGCGCCGTAGCTGTTGTTGGCCATACCGGCGGCAAGCTTCTCCAGCTCGCTCGCTGTGATATACCCCTGGCGCCAGGCTATCTCTTCCAGGCAAGCCACTTTGAGACCCTGCCTCTCTTCAAGGGTCCGGATGAAGTTGGCAGCTTGCAACAACGACTCGTGAGTGCCAGTGTCAAGCCAGGCAAAGCCGCGACCGAGTCTCTCCACCCGCAGCTCGCCCAGGTCAAGGTAGCGGCGGTTGAGGTCGGTGATCTCTAACTCGCCGCGGGCCGAGGGTCTGAGCGAAGCGGCGAGGTCGGGGGCCCGGCCGTCGTAGAAATAGAGGCCGGGGATGGCCCAGTGCGAACGAGGAGAGGCCGGTTTCTCCTCGAGGGCGATGGCCTGTCCGTCGGCGTCGAACTCCACCACCCCATAGTGCTCGGGCTGCTTGACCCAGTAACCGAAGATGACCGCTCCTCGTTCCAGCCGGGCTGTTGCCCGCAGGATCTCCGGGAGCCCGTGGCCGTAGAAGATGTTGTCGCCCAGGATCAGACAACTGGGTCCGCCAGCCAAGAACTCTCGGCTGATGACAAGGGCCTGGGCGATCCCCTCTGGCCGGGGCTGCTCGGCGTAGTTGATGGAAAGACCGAGCCAGGAACCGTCACCCAGGAGCTCCTGGAAGCGGGGAAGGTCCTGGGGGGTCGAGATCACCAGGATCTCCCGGATACCGGCAAGCATGAGCGTGGAAAGAGGGTAGTAGATCATGGGCTTGTCGTAGACAGTGAGGAGTTGCTTGCTCACCACCCGGGTGGCGGGATAGAGGCGGGTGCCAGAGCCGCCGGCCAATATGATCCCCTTCATCGGCTTCCCCTCGTGTTCATTGGCGGCTGTCCTCGCGCATCCTCTGGAGCCTTTCCCGCTGCCCTTCCCTTGTCCTACCCCAGCGTGTGCCGGGTCAGATGTTCTTGCACGTAGAGGTGCAGCGTATCCTGCCAGCGAGGTAGCTCGACCCCCAGTCCCCGGGCCTTAGCGCAATCTAGCACGGAGTAAAGAGGCCGAGAGGCGCGAGCCGGAAAACTCGCCCCCTCGATGGCGATGATCTCGGCCTGGAGTCCGGCTGCCGCTAGCACTTCTTGGGCTAGTTCATAACGAGAGGCGCTCCCTGCCCCTGCCAGATGAAAGAGGCCGCGGGCACCGCGGCGATAAAGCTCGAGCAGTCCCTTGGCCAGCGCATCGGCCGAGGTGGGGCAGCTCACCTGGTCGCTGATCGCTCTGATGGCACGCAGCTCAGGGCCCAAGGGGGAGGGCTGCCCCGGATCCTCCGGCAGAGGATTCAAGGCGAGTTCGAGGATCCGAGCGGGAAAGTTGCTCCGCCCGTGACCGAAAAGCCAGGATGTCCGCACGATCAGAGCCGTGGGATGAAGTGAAGAGACGGCCTGCTCGCCCGCGAGCTTGGAGCGGCCATAGACGTTGAGGGGCTGGGGCCGGTCCGACTCGCGGTAGGGCGTGCGCTGGCTGCCATCGAACACGTAGTCGGTCGACAGGTGGATGAGGTCGAGCCCGTGTTGGGCTGCGGCGCGGGCCAGATTCGCAGCCCCCTGGGCGTTGACGGCGAAAGCCCGTTCCGGTTCATCTTCTGCGCGGTCGACGCCGGTGAGGGCGGCAGCGTTGATGACCAGGCCACGAGGGCTTGTGGCCGCGAACCGGGCAAGGAGAGCTTCGGCCGCCTGGGCATCGGTGATGTCGAGCTCGCGGTGGCTGTAGGCGTAATGGACAAGGTCACGCTCTCGGCAGAGCCTTATGAGCGAGGTCCCGAGCATTCCGGCCGCTCCGGTGATAAGGAGAGGCGGAAGGGTCTCCATGTGCGGCGGAGGTGTGTCCATGTAGGTCATTCTACCGAGGCGGGCGTGTCTTGGTGAGGCTCAGGTTTGCCCGTGCCAGGCGGCGGCCGAGCTTCTTGGTGGCGGTGAAAGCGCGCCAGAGCGGCCAGCTGAGCTGCGGGGGTAGGTAGGCAAGCAGCAAGAGGCCGAGGCGCTGCCCCGGGCGGCCGACCGCCCGGGGCAGCGCCTCCCGGGCCGCCTGTCGGGCCCTCTCCCCTACTCCTGCTTCGAGAAACTGCGCGCATAGGTAGCGAGTCCGCCACAAGCAAAGGGTGGTGAAGCTCGGAACCAGCTCCGCAGGTAGGCCAGGCCAGATCTCACGGCTCCATTCCTCGGGTAGAGGTATGCGGGCGTGCCACTCGCCGGAGCGGGTGCGAGAAAGCGACTCGGCCACGGTCTGGTCGACCCAGTTGAGCGGCCGGGGATGAAAGGCCCACTCTATCCCCCGGGCAGCGATGCGGGCCCAGTACTCGGTGTCTTGGCTACGCCTGAGGTCCTCGCGCATGAGGCCGGCCTTCTCGACAGTCGCCCGGCGAAGCACTACGCCGCTCGTGTTGATCACTAGCTGGTCGCTGGCTCGGGCCACGAAGTAGTCGGGCACCAAGAACGCGTCCTCGCCACCGTCTGGCGGGACTGGCCGGGCGACGTGACAGCCACGAGAGTCGAGGACGTAGAAGTTACAGCAGACAGCTCCTGCCTCTGGCAAGGACTGTAGGGCCCGGTCCATCTCGGCCAAGAACTCGGCTTCCCAGAAGTCATCCGCGTCGAGGAAAGCGATGTTGTCTCCCCGGGCTTCGCGCAAGCCATGATTACGAGCGGCAGCCGCTCCGCGGTTCTCCTGGCAGAGGACTCGTATGGGGCCGCCACATCGGGCTGGAGCGCCCGGCGTGGCCACAGTCAGCCCACGGATGCGTTCGACTGTGTCGTCGGTCGAGCCATCGTCGATCACCAACAGCTCGAAGTCGGTGAAGGTCTGGCCCAATACTGAGCGCACCGCTCGCTCGATGGTCGAAGCAGCGTTGTAGCAAGGGATGATGACGCTAAAACGCATATCGGTCTCGAGTTAGCTTGCCGTCTGGACGCACCAGTGTGCTCGCCGCCACGCGCATGAGCCGCCGCGTGTAGCGCGGGGAGAATGGCCGCCCCAGGAGTCCGAGTACCAGTTTGATAAGCAAAGTCCCCAGCAAAACGAGAACGTAGGCCAGAAAACGTGGATACGAGACTGCCTGGCGCATAGAGGTGAGCTGAGCCGCCCAGGAGGCCAACTTGCGTTCGTCTTCGCCCCAGCGCTGTTTGATGGAGGCGCCGTGCTCGTGGACAGCCACGCACAGCGGGTCGTACCACACCTCGTACCCGTGGTCGCGGCAACTAGCCCCTAGCAGCACCTCCTCGCCAAACAGGAAGGTCGAGTCCGGGAGGCCACCCATGGCTCGAAGGAGGGAAGCTCGGAACATCATGGCAGCCCCGCTCACTCGCTCGCACCTCTCGAGCCGGTCATGCCGCAGGTTCCTGCTGGGGTGATACAGGCGATAGGTGATGGGCGTGGTTTCCAACTGTTCGAGTATGCGACAAAGGCGGAAAGGCCCACTTTGGACGCGGCCGTCAGGGCCGACGATCCTAGGTCCCACCCAGGCAGCGCGTGGTCGACTCTCCAGGGTCTGGGCCAGATGGTCGAGGGTCCCCGGAGCCAGCACGATGTCGGGATTGAGCACGGCCACGAACTCACCACGAGCTCGGTCGATTCCCGACTGGGCTCCTCGCGCATATCCCAGATTCGCTGTGTTTTCGATTAGTGCCACCTCGGGGTGGTTCTCACGTATGTAGGCGACCGAGTCGTCGGTGGAAGCATTGTCCACTACGATGATCTCGAAAGGACGTCCAGCGGCGGCTGCGGGGATGGAATCAAGACAGCGGCTGATGAAAGCCCTGCCGTTCCAATTGACGATCACTACCGATATGCTGCCGACGGCTAGAGCCGGGTCGTCCCCATGACAGGCGGCGTGGTCCAAGGAGTCGTTCATGCGCTTCATTGTACCCGGTGTGCCTTACTACACCCGGGCTGCCGGCAGGGTTCCGGTCTGCTGGACGGTATGTGGTCTGCGGGCCGGGGTCTGGTATGCGGGCCTCTACCGTGGCTTTCGCTAGTGCCCGCTCTTCGCAGGGACCTGTCGCTTGCTACTCTTTAGGCATGCGAGACCATCCTGCCGCTTTGGACGATCCAGGTGTCGCCGTTTCTGGACTCGAGGTACGCCGCTTCAGGCGAGAAGACGAGGCGGAGGTCCTTGAGCTGGTCGGCACGGTGCTTTACCCGGAAGATTTCCCCGACTTTCCCGGCTACTGGCGCTGGAAACACTACGAGAACCCCTTTGGTAAGTCCTTCGGTCTGGTGGCGTTGGCTGGGGAGAAGGTGGTCGCCGCTCGCCTCTTCATGCACTGGCAGCTTTGTGCGGGTGGTCAGTTGCTCCGGGTGGGACGGGCTGTCGACGCGGCAGTGCATCCCGGGTGGAGAAGGCAGGGGCTTTTCCAGAAGCTGACCCTGGCTCAGCTCGAGCCCATGCGGGCCGACGGTCTGGTACTCACTTTCAATACCCCCAATGCGGCCAGTTCAGCCGGCTATCGCAAGATGGGATGGGTTGATCTGGGGCGTCTGCCACTTCGGGTGAAAGTGGTCAGGCCACTGACAGCCTTTCCGGTCCTGCTGAGCGGGCGCCGCGCAGAGGTGCCCCAACCCCGAACCGAGAGCGGGGTGGTCCCGAATGCGGCGGGCCGAGTGGATAACAGTCAGGTGCTGGCGCTGCTCAGGGAGCCAGCTGTGCGTTCGTTGGTCGAGGGGGCCGGCACTGCCCAGAACGTCGATCCGCCCCCCGGCTCTGCGGCTTTTCGTCTGCGGACTGCTCTTAGCCCTGCGTATCTGGAATGGCATTACGGGAGGAATTGCTGGTACCAATACGCGGCGGCGTTTGTCTCCAAGAGAGAAGCGGGGGCTTTGGTCATCGGTCGCGTGCGGCATCGCCGCGGGTTGCGTGAGGCGCTCGTGACTGAAATAGTGGCTTCGGAAGCGAGGCACAGCCGGGCCCTCGTGGCTGAGGCCATGACTCAACTTGCTCGGGATACGCAAGCGGACTATCTAGCCGTCGCTGCTCTCGGCCAGGCGCCTGGCCTGCGCGATGGTTTCGTCCCGATAGGGCGACGCGGGGCAGGGGTCGCCCTGCGCGTTCTGGGACCGAACTTGCCCATAGATCCTACCGTCTGGTGTAACTGGGCGGCTGGGATAGGTGATTTCGAGCTTTTCTGAGTTTGCCCAGGTCTGGTACGTGTGGGCTCGCCAGGGTCCCGACCCATTTGCGTCGGCCACTTGCGCCAGGCGGTTGCGCCGGCCACGCGCGTCAGCGTCGCAGCTTCGGTCTGAAGCCTAACGTCGCAGCTTCGGCCTGAAGCCTAACGCCGCAGCGACATACCCGGCGTGTCTCATGACCGGAAGCACGTAGCCGACTACCCAGTCACCCCGGTGCGACACCCGAGGGATACTGGCGATGACGCGCAGGACGGCGCGGAGCAACCGGTAGAATTCTCGCAAGAATCTATCAGCTCGTGCGGCCGGGCTGCTCCGAGCGATCAGCTGACACTGGGTCTGGCCAAAGACGAAGCTTCTTTTCATTCGGTATACCAGGCGCATCTTCTCCTGAGGCACCACGTGCCACACGAAGGCTTCCGGCTGGTAGTAGGCGCGCAGAACCCCTTCGCCGGCCTGCTCGACGGCCAGGCGAAGGCGGTCGTAGACCTCGTCGTCCTCGGCGAATCCCATGATGTCGCCCTTCATACCCAGAGCGGGGTCGTATCCTCCGGCAGCAAGAAGTAGGTTGCGGCGGTAGGCGACATTACCCGTGGGAAAACGGCGCTCGCCTGGTCTCAGAAAGTGCGCGTCTTCTCCCCAAGACCGTAGTTCATAGCTATCACGGAACCAAGAGGGGCGGCGGTCGACGACTAGCGGTACGATGGGACCCCCGACTATATGCGGAGTGGGCTGGACCTCCTTGAAGGTGCGAAGGATGGCGGCCAGCCACTGGTGGGGTGCGAAAGCATCGTCATCTGTGCAGACGACGATCTCGCCCCGGGCAGCCTGTAGTCCGGCATTGCGGGCGTTAGCTACGCCGGGACGAGGCTCAGCCACGTAGCACAGGTGCGGATGTTGGGCGGCCAAGGCCTGAAGCAGCTCAGCCGTTCCGTCCCCTTCGTCCTGGTAGACCACGATGATCTCGTAGCACGAAGCTGGGAGGGTCTGGTGTAGCAAGGCGTGAAGATTGCGACGCAGCAAGTCGATCCGCCTATAGGTGGGGACGACTACAGAGATGCGCATGGTCGTCATGGCGGGATAGTCCTTAGATTGTTTCGCGGGCGATCGCCTGGCCAGGGTCTGTCCATTTTGGTGTGACATTCTACCTTTCGAGAACCAGAGGGCTGCCTCTAGCCGGCCGTGCGTCCGTAGCGGCCGTTCCCAGGCTCTAGCTCGAGGAGGGCCCGGAACTTCCGCGGAGTCATCACTGTATGCCCGTTGGCGGCGACAAGGGTGTGCACCCGCTGGAGAAGGTCCCTGTTGGTCGCGAGGCGTGTGCGTTCTTGGTCGAACCATATGTTGTCCTCTAGCCCCACCCGGACTCCAGCTCCCAGGGCTATCGCCAGGGAGTTCATGGGAAGCTGGGCGTTGCCGACCCCAGCCAGGCTCCAGTAGGAATGAGGGGGAAGGTCGTTGACCATCACTCCCACGTGCAGCAGGTCTGTCTGGGCACAGGCGACGTTACCGAGGATCAGGTTGAAGTAGTGGGGAGGATGGAGCAGATCGTGGTTCATGAGGTACTTGGCGTAGTTGATCATCCCTGAGTCGAAGGCCTCCAACTCAGGCAGTATGCCCCGCTCTCGCATGTGTTCGGCCAGACGACGGATCAACTTGGGTGGGTTGACGCTGGCGATCTTGTTGAAATTGACCGAGCTCAAGGTCAGGCTACCCATGTCTGGCTTGAGGTCGCCGTCGAGATCTAGGCAGGCCGCGCGTTGGTGGAACCGCTGGAAGGTCCGCCCGCTGGTCGACACCCCGATGACCAGGTCCTTGTCATGGGCCCGGATGCCTTCGATGATCCGAGCATAAGTGTCCGCGGAGTAGGAAGGTTTTCCAGTCTCCTCCTCGCGGGCGTGGAGATGGACCAAGGTTATGCCGAGCTCAGCAGCCCGCAGTACGTCCTCTACGATCTCCCCCACCGATATAGGCACGTGCGGAGTCATCTCCTTGGTGGGGATCATCCCCGTAGGGGTGTAGTTGACAATGATCTCCATATGCCCCCCTTATGCCTGGACCGATCATGCCTGGATTGCGGGTGTGGGACCGGCGAGTCCCCCCTCTTGCTTGTGCCTCAAGGTGCGACTTATCCACTTCTGGATCTCGATCACCCAGAAGATGGTGGTACTAAGGGCGAAAGCCACGAGGATATGAGACCAGTCGAGCGCTTGAGTTCCAAAGACATCCTGTAGCAACGGGACATACACCAAGGCGAACTGCAGGAGGATAGTGAGCACCACAGCTCCCAAGAGAAGCGGGTTCGACAGCAGACCGGCCCTGAAGAGCGATTGCCTCTCTTGGCGTATGGCAAGAACGTGAAACATCTGTGACAGAGTGAGCACTGTGAAGAGCATGGTCTGCCAAGCTTCGTCACCAGCTCGCCAGTAGGCCCATCCGGTCACAAGGGCGATGATCCCCATGAGTGGCCCTGCCCACAGGATGTGAGTGCCGAGACCCCGTGCGAAGATGCTCTCACTGGGTGGGTGAGGTGGCCGCTGCATGATGCCCCGTTCCGGAGGTTCGAATCCCAAAGCCAGACCAGGCAAACCGTCGGTGACCAGGTTCATCCACAAGATCTGGAGGGGGAGCAGTGGCAACGGCATCCCCAAGAAGGGGGCGATTAGCATAACAGCGAGCTCTCCCACGTTGGTGGCCATGAGGTACTTGATGAACTTGCGCACGTTGTCGTAGATCGCTCGTCCCTCTTTGACCGCAGCCACGATGGTCGCGAAATTGTCATCAAGCAACACCATGTCGGCAGCTTCCTTGGCTACGTCAGTCCCCGTGATGCCCATAGCGACGCCGATGTCGGCTTTCTGTAGGGCAGGGGCGTCGTTGACTCCGTCGCCCGTCATGGCCACGATGTGTCCGTTCTCTTGTAGAGCTTTGACTATGGTGAGCTTCTGTTCGGGTGCCACTCGCGCGTAGACCGAGGTCTGGGCGACAGCGGAGCGGACCTCGGCCCAGGCCATGCATTCGAGCTCCGACCCGGTCATGACCAGGGACGGTCCAGCGGTCTCCTCGGCCTCGACGATGCCCACCTGGGAGGCGATGCTGGCGGCGGTGAGAGGCTGGTCACCAGTGATCATGGCCGGGCGGATGCCCGCAGCTTTGGCGGTGAGCACGGCTTCCCGGGCTTCGGGCCGGGCAGGATCGATCATCCCCACCAGGCCGGCTAGCACGAGGTCCTCTTCCAAGCTGTTGTCGGCCACCGGCTCAGCCAACGCGCGAAAAGCCACTGCCAGCACCCGCATTCCCCGAGCGGCCAACTCGTCGTTGGCTCGTTTGACGCGTTCGCGGGTTGTCTCTTCGAAGGGAAGGGCTCGTTGGCCATCCCAGTACCAACGGACGAGGGGCAGGAGCGAATCGGGAGCTCCTTTAGTGAAGGATACATACCGGGCTCCTTGCGCCTTAAGGTAGGCTGTCAAGGGCCCAAGAGCAGCCATAGCGACCGCGTCTTGGCCCGCCGTCTCCGCGTCCATAGTGGTTACCGCGCTCGTCCCAGCCACAGCATCGGCCACGGCCAGCCGATGCAGGGTCGTCATCCGTTTGCGTTCGGAGTCGAACGGCATTTCCCCTGAGCGCGGAAACAGCTGCTCGAGTGAGGCTTTCACCAGACCCAGCTTCGCCCCGGCGATCACGAGAGCTCCCTCGGTGGGGTCACCCAGGGCCCGGAATTCTTGTCGCGACCCCGCCTCGTCCTCCCCAACGACGGCTGTCTGCAACACAGAGTCGTTGCAGAGCACACCGCCCAAGACGAGGATGGCCGCGGCGGGCCGGCCGGCAAGAAGGGCGGCTTCTTCTCCAGTCGCCTCCACCGCCAGCGGGGCCGGCCCGCCGCGGCGCAGCTCCTCCTGCAGGTCGATCTGATGGCCGGCCACATCGAGGATCACCACGGTCATGCGGTTCTCGGTGAGGGTGCCGGTCTTGTCGGAACAGATCACGGTCACTGACCCGAGCGTCTCCACCGCCGGCAGCTTGCGGATGAGCGCTTTGCGCTTGAGCATACGCTGCGCGCCCAAAGAGAGGGCCACGGTGACGATGGCAGGCAGCCCTTCGGGTACGGCAGCGACGGCCATGCTCACGGCGGTCAAGAACATGAGCCGTAGCTCCTCTCCCCGGATGAGCCCCTCCGCGAAGATGATGATCACGAGAGCGAGGGCGGCTACTGCCAACCACCGTCCTAGCTGGCTGAGTCGGCGCTGCAGGGGAGTCGGCTCCGGCCGGGCCTTCTGGACCATTCCCGCGATCTTGCCCAGCTCGGTGTCCATGCCGGTGGCGGTGACTACCGCCTCACCCCGGCCGAAGGTAGCTGCGGTCCCCATGAAGACCATATTGAGGCGATCGGCCAGAGGTACTTGCTCCTGAGGCAGGGCTTCGACCGTCTTCTCTACTGGCTCGGACTCGCCAGTGAGGGCCGCCTCCTCTGCCCTGAGACTTGCAGAGAAAAGCAGGCGACAGTCGGCAGGGATGACATTCCCTGCCTCCAGTAGGACGATATCGCCGGGGACGAGCTCCGCCGCCCTCACTTCCCGCACCTCACCGTCACGCCTTACTCGGACCACAGGGGCTGCCATCTTGCGCAGGGCGCCGATGGTCTTTTCGGCCTTGGATTCCTGCCGAAAACCCAAGGCCCCGTTCAGCAAGACGATGGCCATGATGGCTATGGCGTCTTCATAGTCGCCCAGCACTGCCGAGATCACGGCTGCGATGACCAGGATGACAATGAGGATGGAGGTGAACTGCTCGGCCAATATGCGCCAAGGGCTCTTGACCCCGGTTTCTGCCAGCTCATTTGGCCCGTACTGAGTCAGGCGGTTCTGTGCCTCCTCGCTTGTGAGACCATCCGGATTCGTACCGAGTTGTTCCAGGACCTCAGGGGGACTCAGTCGATACCAGTCGGTCATGACGCTAGACATCCTCCCTGGCGTACTTCTTGCTGGTGTGGTTTCTGAGCAGCATGAACAGTTTGGGCCCTGCGTGCCCGAAACCCAGCCGTTCATAGAAACGCACGGCCCCCACTCTTTCTCGATGTTCCGTCTGGGACGGTCGGACGGACTCGGCCGCAGGCCCAGTCACCTCCAGCCGGTGCCACTGCTTCTCCTGGGCCACGACCAGGGCAGCCTCGAACAATCTCTCCCCTACTCCTCGGCCTCGATAGGCGGGCCGGACATACATCTCTTCGATGATCCCATACCTGCCACCAGCGTAGATGGCAAAAGCTGTCGATAGGGTCAATACCCCGATCAGTCTGCCCTCAGCCGTCTCAGCGACAATAGGCATGAAGGCGTCAGTCCGGTCGGACTCGTCGAATTGGCGGCTTTTTGGACCGAGCGCATCCGTCGAGGAGCTTTCCATCATGGCTCTCAGCCGTCGGCAGTCTATGCCCGGGTATTTCTCGGCTTCGTCGCCGAGCTCGACGAGCAATTCTTCGACCGTGGCCAAGATGGCTTCGACCTCATCAGCCCGTGCGAAGCGGACGCGCGTGGGTGCGCGGTCGGCTCGGCCCTGCTGGGGCCCGCATTGCTGCGTCCCGCGCGGCTCGTCTGGCGTGGCCTTCCGCATTGTTTCTCCTATGGCGTGCTCCTGATAGCTGCTCTCCATAGTCTTGTTCGCTCTTGCGACTCACGTTGCCCATGCTAGCACTGAGGCGGTTTGGTAAACTTCAGGGCCCAGCCAGGTTTCCATTGGCGATTCTAACGCCAAGGCCACGGGGTACCGTGAGGGACCGATCACATGGAAGCGGGATGACAAAGACGCAGGAGGGAAAGATGTTGGCCGGAGCGATGTTCGAATCCCAGGAGCGCGGTCTACCCTTACTACGCAGAGGCAAAGTCCGTGATGTGTATGCTCCGAGTGACGACCACCTTCTCATCGTGGCCTGTGACCGTATCTCCGCCTTCGACCACGTCCTGCCCACGCCTATCCCTGATAAGGGTCGCATCCTGACCCAGATCTCCAATTTCTGGTTCAAGAAGACCGAGCACATTGTCCCCAACCACATCGTCGACCCTAACCCCGGTCCACAGTGGTTTCCCGAGATCGATTGGTACTACCCCGAGCTCGACGGACGGACCGTGCTGGTGCGGAGGACACGCCCGCTCGTCATCGAGGCCATAGTGCGTGGGTATCTCTCGGGTTCAGGCTGGAATGAGTACCAGAAGTCTGGCACCGTGTGCAGCCTTCCCCTGCCCGCCGGTCTGACCGAATCGGCCAAGTTGCCCGAGCCCATCTTCACTCCTTCTACGAAGGCGGAGACCGGCCATGACGAGAACATCTCCTTTGAACAAGCTGCGGACTTGGTAGGTAAGGAGACGGCCACTCGGGTCCGCGAACTGAGTCTGGCCCTGTACCGCTATGCCGCAGACTATGCCCTGGAGCGGGGCATCATCATCGCCGACACCAAGTTCGAGTTCGGGATGCTGGAGAGCGGAGAGCTCATACTCATCGACGAGCTTCTCACCCCCGACTCTTCGCGCTTCTGGCCGGCTGAGGATTACGCGCCCGGCCGTCCGCAAGCGAGTTTCGACAAGCAATATGTGCGCGACTACCTAGAGGCTATTCACTGGGACAAGGAGCCGCCTGCACCACAGCTTCCTGAGGACGTGGTCGAAAAGACCCGGGAGAAGTATTGGGAAGCTGTGCGCCGGCTGACGGCATAGAGCGCACAAAATCCGCTGGCCGCGCTCCGACTAGCGAGCCTTCTCCTCTCCGACTAGAGACTTCTGCTCGTGGCCCGGTGTGCCAGAACCACCCTGCTTGACCTGCTGGGAAGGGCCTTCCTGCTCCCCCGCAATGGTGCTGAGGATCCTCTCTAGCATCCGCTGGCCACGGCTGGCATCCAGGTATTCGGTCAGGCCCATCAGATAC